>NZ_JBFTSK010000006.1:0-438758 GCF_056399985.1 Chitinophaga sp. 01L420 | reverse complement strand
GGCTTGTTGTACCTGGTAAGGCATATCTGTATGATCTCCATGCATGAAGTTGTCGATACGCTTTTCCCAGGTTTTGGTACGCATTTCCATGCTCGTCAGTTTTGCGACCATGAAAAGTAATACCACCAATACCGCGCCTGCCGCCACCATAGAAGCGAGGAACCTTAGCGGCACCCTGCCTATAAAACAGAGCAACATGCAGCTGGCGCCCAATAGCAACGCCGTACTCATATTGGCTGGCATGATCAGTGCGCAGATGATGCCTACTGGTATAATGATAGGCAAAAAGCCTTTTTTGAAATCAGTGATCAGGTTTTGACGCCTGGATAATTGCCTGCTTACATACATGAAGATGGCTAATTTGGCCACATCTGATGTCTGGAAGGTGAGGTTAATGATAGGTAAACTGATCCACCTGCTGGCATCATTCAAATGCCGGCCGAAGGCCAGTGTATATACCAGTAATGGTATGGATACCAGGAAGCCTATCTGCGCCACGCGGGAATAAATAGTATAGTTCACGCGGTGTGCAAAGTAAATGATCACCAGCCCCATTACCAGTACGGTGAGCTGCTTCAGGAGATAATACTCCGTATGGCCGCCCCTTTCGCGGTAAGCGAGTGAGCCAGTAGCGCTATATACAGCGAGCAGGCTTACCAGCGATAGAAAAAATACTATCGTCCAGATAACCTTATCGCCTTTTGTTCTATAGAGCAATCCTATCATTTTAGCTATTAGCTTTTAGCAGTTAGCTTTTAGCTTTCCTGCTTTTTGTTGTTAATTTTTAGTTTGGTCCATTTATTCGGTAGCTTTTTACAATGCTTTCACTTCATCTTTAAACTTCCGGCCTCTGTCTTCATAATTTTTGAAGAGATCGAAACTGGCGCAGGCGGGAGACAGTAAAACTATATCTCCTTTGGTGGCCTGTTTAAAGGCTTCCAGCACCGCATCATGCATGCTGGTAGTGTTGATCATGACCGGTGTATCTTTTGATAACGCAGCAAAGATGGGAGTGTTGTCTACCCCCAGGCAAACTATTGCCTTTACCTTTTCTTTTATCAGATCCCGGATGGCATCGTAGTCGTTGCCTTTATCCACACCGCCCATGATCAGGACAATGGGTTTATCAAAACTTTCCAGTGCAAACCAAACGGAGTTTACATTGGTAGCTTTGCTATCATTAATAAAATCGACTCCTCTTACGCTCGTCACATATTCCATCCGGTGTTCGAGGCTTTCAAACGAAGTAAGACTCTCGCGGATTTTCTCGTTTCTAATATCCATGGTTCTGCCTGCAATTGCTGCTGCCATCGAATTATAAAGATTATGTTTTCCCTTTAGTGACAGGTCATACATGGACATGATAACCGGATCTCCGTTGACATCGATGTTCAACTGGTCGTTGGCAATAAAGCCGCCTTCTTTCAGTGGTTTCATGATGGTAAAAGGTATTGATGCTGAATAAATGGGTTGCTGCGCTAAATGTCGCATGATCTCAGGATCATCCATGCAGTAGATGAAGTAGTCTTCCGCTGTCTGGTTCATGGCGATTCTGAATTTGGAGGCTACGTAATTTTCCATTTTGTAATCGTAGCGATCCAGATGATCAGGCGTAATGTTCAGCAGGATGGCCACATTGGGTTTGAAGTCCTTAATGTCATCCAGCTGGAAGCTGCTGATTTCAATCACATAATACTCCGCTGGTGCGGTTGCCACCTGCCTTGCATAGCTGATACCAATATTTCCCACCATTGCCACATTCAATCCTGCGTTTTTGAAGATGTGGTAGGTGAGGGCCGTAGTGGTGCTTTTGCCGTTGCTGCCGGTGATGGCAATGATCTTTTTACCTGTCGAGAAACGGTAGGCCAGCTCTATTTCAGAAATCACGGGTATGCCTTTTTCGCGTACCTTTTTCATCAACTCCGATTTTTCAGGGATACCAGGGCTTTTTACAATTTCGTTGGCCTCCAGTATAACGTCCCAGGAATGATGTCCTTCTTCAAAAGAGATCTGGTTTACCGCCAGTTCCTGTTTATAATTATCTTTTATTGTTCCTCCATCAGATACAAATACATCATACCCCTGCTGTTTTCCCAGCAAGGCTGCCCCTATACCACTTTCTCCGRCTCCTAATATGATGAGTTTATGTTCCATTTCGTTTAGTCTTCGTTGTTAGTTTAATATTATCTCATTTTCAGTGTTGCAATAGCTACCACCACACACATGATGGTAATAATCCAGAAGCGCACTGATATTTTGCTTTCGTGATAACCTATTTTCTGGTAATGGTGATGCAGTGGTGACATTTTCAGTATGCGTCTGCCTTCGCCATATTTTTTCTTGGTGTATTTGAAATAGGATACCTGCAACATCACAGATAACAGTTCTACCAGGAATACGCCACAGAAAATGGGTATCAGTAATTCTTTTCTTACAATGATGGCCAGGGATGCAATGATACCACCCAGTGCCAGACTTCCGGTATCGCCCATAAACACCTGTGCCGGATAAGCATTATACCAGAGAAATCCTATGCAGGCGCCTACAAAAGCAGCAATGAATATGGACAACTCTCCCAGGTTGGGGATATACATAATGTTCAGATATTCTGCAAACTGAATATTACCAGATACGTAGGCGAAGATACCCAGGCCTACACCTATGATCCCTGAAACCCCTGTTGCCAGGCCGTCCAGCCCATCTGTCAGATTAGCGCCGTTGGATACAGCAGTAATAATGAAGATGACGATCAGTATATAGAGTATGAACGTATATTTTTCTGCTCCGGGAATCCAGGAGATCAGTTTTGAATAATTGAACTCATGATTCTTTACAAAAGGAATAGTGGTGATGGGCGTTTTAACATCCACGAACCTGTGTCCATCGCGGGTTACACGTTCAGGATGGTTGGTGATCTGCCTTTCATAAGGCGCCAGTTTCTTTGCACCCATTACTTCGCGGGAGACTACTACATCGTTGTTGAAGTAAAGCGTACAACCAACAATCAGGCCCAGTCCTACCTGTCCCATGATTTTAAACCTTCCGGCCAGTCCTTCTTTATTCTTTTTAAATACTTTGATATAATCATCCAGGAATCCGATCAAACCTAACCATACAGTAGATAATAAGATCAGCCAGATATATACATTCGCGATTTGTGCAAAGAGTAAAGTAGGTATAACAATCGCTGAAAGGATAATCAGTCCACCCATGGTCGGAGTTCCTTTTTTGGTATTTTCTCCGGAAAGGCCCAGTTCACGAATGGTTTCACCGATTTGTTTACGTTGTAAAAACCTAATAATCCTTTTACCGAACAGCAATGAAATAACCAGCGATAGCAATAATGCCATCGTTACACGGAAAGTGATATACTGAAACATACCACCGCCGATGACGCTGATCTTAAATTCTGTTTTCAGGTAATTTAAAAAATAATATAACATATGTTTTAGTCGTAACCAGTCCTCCGCTGTTCGGGAGACAGGCTTTTAAGTCATTGGATTATTAAGTATCTCGTTTCAGTTTTAATTTTATTTGTCCATCAGCTTCATCATCTCGAGCAGCACTTCTTTATCATCGAAGTGATGTTTCACTCCTTTGATTTCCTGGTATTTTTCATGTCCTTTGCCAGCTACGAGAATGATGTCTTCTCTGTTAGCCAGGGAGAGTGCTGTTTTAATAGCTTCTTTCCTGTCGGCAATGGAAATGACTTTTCTTTTCAGATGAACGGGAACACCGGCTTCCATTTCATGGATAATCGCCACGGGATCTTCCGAGCGGGGATTATCAGATGTCAGGATAACGCGGTCACTGTTTTCAACGGCTACATCTCCCATGATAGGACGTTTGGTGGTGTCTCTGTCGCCACCGCAACCTACCACGGTAATCACCTGTTCGTTGCCTTTTCGCAGATTTTTGATGGTTGCCAGTACATTTTTCAAGGCATCCGGTGTATGTGCGTAATCTACTATAGCAATGATTTGTTCTTTGTCTGAAATGATATAATCAAACCTGCCTTCTGCGCCTTGTGTGTCGCTGAGTGCCTGTAAGACTTTCGCTTTATCGATACCTAACAGTACTGCAGCGCCATAGACTGCCAGGAGGTTGTAGGCATTAAATTCACCGATTAGACGGAAATGTACCTCTGTGTCACCGACCAGCATCACGAGTCCTGTCAGATTATTTTCCAGGATCTTTCCTTTGAAATCAGCCAGGGTACGGAGGCTGTAGGTCGCCTTTTTCGCTTTGGTATTTTGCAGCATCACGGTACCTCTTTTATCATCGAGGTTGGTGATGGCAAATGCGCCAGCCGGGAGATTGTCAAAGAATGATTTTTTCACCCGGATATATTCATCAAAAGTTTTGTGATAGTCCAGGTGATCATGGGTAATATTACTGAAGATGCCTCCCGCGAATTTTAATCCTGCAATACGTTGCTGGTGGATGGCGTGAGAACTTACTTCCATAAACACATACAGGCAACCGTCATCTACCATCTGTGCCAGCAGGGCATTGAGGTTGATGGGATCGGGTGTAGTATGTGTGGCTGGTATAACGGTATCGCCTATCTGATTTTGTACCGTAGATAATAGTCCACAGTGATATCCCAGTTTGGTAAACAATCGGAACAACAGAGTAGCAATGGTGGTTTTCCCATTGGTACCAGTTACCCCTACCAGTTGAATTTTATGAGAGGGGTTATCATAGAAGTTCCCCGCCATGATACCAGTGCTGTTAGTGCTGTTGCTTACCTGTACATAGCATACATTTTCAGATAATTGTTCCGGTAATGTTTCACAGATCACTGCTACAGCTCCCAGCCCGATGGCTTTTTCAATATATATGTGTCCGTCCACATGTACTCCTTTCACCGCAATGAAAGCATCTCCGGCTCCGATGGACCTGGAGTCGGTTGTCAGGGCGTTGATGGTAATATCTGTATTACCATGCACCGCCAGGATGCTTACATTATACAATATGTCGCGCAGCGTCTTCATCTAACTCAGTTCTATTACGATTGTTTGTTCGTTTCCTATTTTAGTTCCGCCGGGGAGTGATTGCACTTTCACTTTTCCGGCGCCTTTTACTACTACCCGCAGGCCTGCATTTTCGAGCAGGTACAGTGCGTCTTTCAATCCCATTCCAGTTACATCCGGTACGGCGCCTTTTGTTTGCGCTACGGCCTGGAAGGCAATTTTACGATCTGTTACCCTGGCACTTACCCAGCTGTTGTTGGCAGGAGCGGTGCCTATTGGCAGTTGCAGGGTACCCAGGATTTGTTTCCATTCGCTGCCTTTTCCATTTTTCAGGGACAGGAGGGTATCCAGTTGTATGGTTGCCTGCATTGGTTTTTGTCTTTCCACTGCAATGGCATACAGTTTATCTGCCACTTCCCTAAACACGGGACCCGCAACGTTTGCACCGTAAAAGCGCAAAGCATGCGGTTTGTTTTTTATGACTACCACACAGGTGTACTGTGGATCATTTGCCGGGAAATAGCCAGCAAATGATGACTGGTAGATTTTGTCTGCATATCCACGGTTGCCATTTGCCACGAGTGCAGTACCTGTCTTCGCAGCGAAGTTGTAATAAGGAGTACGCAATTTCTTAGCGGTACCCTCTATTGGCACACCTTCCAGCATGGCCTGTACCTGTTTAAGCGTGCTTCGGGAACAGATGCTATCTAACACTACAGTAGGCTCAAATTGTTTTACTACCTGGCCATATTCCTGAATGGAATTGACGAGGTAGGGTTTCATCATTTTACCGTTGTTAGCTACTGCGTTGTACAGCATGCAGGTTTGCAACGGGCTGATAAGCACTTCATATCCGAATGCCATCCAGGGCAGGGAAGTATTGCTCCATGTTTTGGAAGCAGTGGTTTTAATCACAGGTCTTCCTTCACCTATCAGGTCGATACCGGTAATTTGGTCGAGCCGTAATTTTTTCAAATGGGCGACAAAATTATTCGGTTGCCGATTATAGAACTGGTAGGCCAGTTTAGCCATTCCCACATTGGAACTGAGTTCGAATGCGTGTTTCACGGTTACATTCTGTGGGCCGGGATGCGGTTCGGAATCGAATACCGTTCTGCGTCCTACCTGCCAGTGTCCACCATCCATGTTTACCATGCTATTCATGGTGGCATATTTATCTTCCAGCACTGAGATAATGGTAGCCAGCTTAAAAGTGGAACCTGGTTCCGCTACCTGCAGTGCATAGTTCATATCTTCCCAGTAGCCGTTGCCATCGGGTTGTTTACCGAGGTTGGCGATGGCTTTTATTTTACCTGTTTTCACTTCCATGAGTATACAGGTACCGTGGTCTGCTTCATTTTGCACCATCATGTTCATGAGGGCTGTTTCCACGATATCCTGCATGTTTACATCGATGGTGGTCACCACATCGCGTCCGTTTTCGGGTTCGATGTCGTAGCCATCAACGGGAACATAGGTACCTCCGGCGATGCGGCGCATCAGTCTTTTACCGGTAACGCCTTTCAGGTATTCGTTGTAGGTTCTTTCGATGCCTACGCTTTGAGAGTTTTCGCGGGCGAGCCCGATGGTTCTGTTGGCCAGCAGTTTAAAGGGGTTGATGCGCTTACTTTTAGATTCAGCGATCATACCGCCTTTGTTTTTGCCGAGGCGAAACATGGGGAAGCTGCGTAATTCCTGGTATTGATTAAAGGGTACGTCTCTTTTTAATAAGAAGTAGCGATCCTTTGATTTATATCCTTCCTGCAGTAATTGTTTGTAGGCGATCTTGCTGCGATCACCGAATACTTCCGACAATTTGTAGGAGAGGGAGTCCAGGTTTTCCTTGAATATTTTTCCATTTTTGTCGCGGAGACCATCGGCGGCAAAATCTATGCGGATGTCGAAATAAGGAATAGAGGTAGACAGCATTCTGCCTTCCTCGGAGTAGATGGTGCCTCTTTCTGCATCCAGGGCAACGTATCCGGTATGGAGACTATCGGCCATGCTGCGCCAGTAGTTTCCTTGTACGTTCTGGATATAGAATACTTTCACCAGAATGGCCACGCCAAACAGCATCATGCCGATCAGGCACAAATACACTCTCCACAATATGTCCTTTTTTACATCCACTTATTCATTTTATTAGCTTTTAGCCATTAGCAGTTAGCTTTTAGACTAGTGTTGTTTTACCTTTAGCTATCAGCTTTTAGCATTAATGCCCTCAACCATGGGTGGCGAAGGGCTAACAGCTAATAGCTTATAATAATAAGATACCTGACACTGGCTGCATTTGTATTTGAGATGCTTGCCATTGATTTGATTTACCAGCATCCCCGACCTGAGTTCAAGTCAGGCGGGCAGCGTCAGGCATCAGTGATAAATTCATTTTTCTGTATCCTTTTTCAGCACAATCTTTTGTGGAGGAGAGCTGAGTTGTTTAAGTCCCAGCGGCTCTACAGATTTACTGACTTCACTCATTTTGCTTCGAAACATGAGCTCACTTTTCACGTTGATGTACTCCCACTTCAGCTCTTTTATTTCTTTGCCAAGTTTGTTTATACGTCGGATTTTTTTTTCGGCGAGGTGACTGTTAGCAATATAGATCAGGGCCAGGAAAGCCAGAAAGCCGATAAAGGGCATGTTTTGTACCAACGCTCTGTAGTTGATGCGCAAACGCCATTCTTTTCGTTGTTCCGGGAGAATATTATTTTCTTCAGCCGGAATATCCTGGTTTGTTTCTATAGTTTCTTCCTGCAACACGCTCTATGCCTTTTTTAAAAATTGACAATATAAACCTGAACGCAAATCAAACAGATGTGTATAGGATAGGGTAGGATGTGGTGAGCGGTTTAAAGCCGCGTCACGCTTGTTTTTCGGCCACCCGCAGTTTTGCACTTCTGGATCTTCCATTAAGCTTCAATTCTGCATCACTGGCGGTAACCGGTTTTTTTGTGATTAATCTGAACAATTTAGGGGGTATTTCTTTCGCAAACGGATCTTCGGGTGCTTCTTCAAAACTTCCTGTCTTCATAAAATTTTTCACCATCCTGTCTTCCAGCGAGTGGAAAGTAATGACGGCGAGTCTGCCTCCCGGTTTGAGTACGTTGGTAGCTTGCTCCAGTAAATCTTTCAGAGCGCCCAGTTCATCGTTAACGGCTATACGCAATGCCTGGAAAACCTGCGCCAGGTATTTTTGCGGGTTGCCTTTTACGATGGGCTGGATCACGGATTTGAAGTCAGTGATGGTGCGCATGGGGTGTGTTTTGCGCTGCTTTACAATTGTTTGTGCGAGGGTTTTGGCGTTGGTTACTTCTCCGTATTCCTGGAAAATCAGTTGTAACCGTGCTTCGCCCCAAGTGGCCAGCAATTGTGCCGCAGTAAATTCGGTTCTCGTGTCCATTCGCATGTCCAGATCGCCATCGAAGCGAATGCTGAATCCTCTTTCTGCTGTATCAAACTGGTGCGATGAAACGCCCAGATCTGCCAGTACCCCGTCTACCTGTTCTGCTTTATGTAATTTCAGAAAGCGTTGCAGATGACGGAAATTTTGTTGTACAAAGGTGACGCGTTCGTCTATGATCCTGTTTCGGTAAGCATCTTCATCCTGATCAAATACTATCAGCCGTCCTTTTTCACCCAGTTCCCCCAGTATGGCTTTTGAATGTCCTCCGCCTCCAAACGTGGCGTCTACATAAATCCCTTCCGGGTTTATTTGTAACAGCTCCGTTGTTTCCTGCAGCAGAACGGGTAAATGATATTGTTGTTCGCCCATATGCTCCCCTCTTTAAATTGAAATGTTGTTATCTCCTCCTCCCATTACCTGTTGTGCCAGATCACTGAACGCTCCTGGTGAGAAATTTTCAAAGAACTCCTGGTATTTACCTTTATCCCAGATCTCGATTTTATTGGATGCTGCTGCCAGCACAATATCTTTTTCCAGATTAGCGTAGGACAGCAGGTTTTTTGGTACCAGCAGTCTTCCTGCACTGTCTAACTCCAGAATGGTGGCTCCGTTTAGAAAGTACCGCCTGAATTCCCTTACTTTTGGATCAAAGTCATTCAACTTGCTGATACGTTCAAAAATTGGCTGCCATTCGTTCATGGGATACAGGGACAAGCATTTTTCAAACCCTCGGTTAATCACAAACTGTCCTCCGGCCCCGTCTGATAACTGCTTTTTAAATCCAGCAGGTAAAAGAAAGCGTCCTTTTGCGTCCAGCGTCGATTCATATTCACCGAGAAATCCTGTCATACCATGGGGCAAAGTCCTTGAAAATCCATTTTCTAACACAAAATAACACTTTTTCCCACTTTTTAACGAAAAAATACTTTATAAATTTTTTCCACAGATGGGATCGCCTGCATAGGAGGCCCTTTGCTACCATTTATTCACCGATTGTGTGCATTGTAAAAGAATGTATGTGGATAATGTGTTGATAATAGCGTATCGAATGTTCATATCCGGTAAATCGCCTATCCTGCCTGTCCTTCCTGAAAGTGATGTCGGGTGGGAAAATAGGGTGTTTTAATATTTATGCGTATGCTTTTTTTCTAATTTGAGACTTTTTTCGCTCGTTTTTTATGTCAAAAAGGCAATTTTCCACACCCGGGTGGGAAAATTGTCAGCAACTCCGGTGGCGGTGGAAAACACYGCTTTCGACGATTTAATTCCCTCTTTTGCAAAATTTTAACAGCAATCAAAATCTCTCTGCCTTACATTTACATTTAATTCTTAATTTTGCCACTCTTTTATGCGGAAATTTTTATTGTACATCAGTGTTCTTGCGGTTATCGTATCTACCTCCTGTAATAACCAATTACGGAGAATAGAGAAAAGCAACAACTTTGAAAAGAAGTTGGACTACGCCAACCAGTTGTTCCAGAAGAAAAAATACAATACGGCGATAACGCTCTACACTGACCTCGTACAGGTGTATAAGGGTACTGAGAAGTTTGAGCCTATGTATTATAATTTCGCATACTGCTCTTATTACGTGAAGGACTACGTTCAGGCGGCATTCCAGTTTAAGAATTACCTGGATCTGTTCCCTAACAGCCCCAGAGCAGTGGAAATTGACTACATGCAGGCTTATTGCTACTACAAGCAGTCGCCTAAAGTGTCACTGGATCAGACCAATACCATGAAGGCCATTGCTGCCATGCAAACCTTCATCAATAACTATCCAACCGCTGATAAAGTGTCGGAAGCCAACCTGGTAATAGAGTTGTGCCGCCGCAAGCTGGAAAAGAAAGAATTCTCCAGCGCCGAATTATACTATAACCTGGGCTTTTTCAAAGCAGCCGGTATTGCCTTCAAAAACCTGATGCGCAACTATCCGGACTCTGATAAAAGCGATGGATACAAAGTAATGGCCATCAGAGCTTATTATAATTATGCTAAAAACAGTATTCCGGAGAGACAAAAGGAGCGCTACGCCACCGTTTTGGACGAATACCTGGACTTCGCGGATCACTACCCGAACAGCAAATTGAAGCTCGATGCCGAAAAATTTTATACCTTAGCGCAAAACAACATTAAAACACTGGATAATGAGCAAATTAAAGCGAAGTCTAACCAGTAGCCTTAATCCCTGGGTAGAAACCAAAAATACTACCGACATTAAGAACAGAACTGGTAATTTATATGAGTCTATTGCCGTGATAGCCAAACGCGCCAATCAGATCAATATTTCCGTGAAAGAGGAGCTCCATTCCAAACTGGAAGAGTTTGCCAGTCATACTGACAACCTCGAGGAAGTACACGAAAACAAGGAGCAGATTGAGATTTCCCGTTTTTACGAAAGACTGGCAAATCCGGCTATCCAGGCTACCCAGGAATTCCTGGACAGCAAAATTTATTTCCGCAAGAACGACGACGATTTGTTTAGCTAATCCGCCACACATTATTTTGTGAGGTTCGCGATTGCGAAAAATAAAAATATTAATTTCATGGCGGCAGAATGATTTCTGCCGCTTTTGTTTTTATATATGTCCATGGACGCTATTAAGATGCTACAAGGAAAGAAGATCCTGCTGGGGGTTTCCGGCAGCATTGCTGCCTATAAGGCGGCAACCCTGATCCGCCTGCTGGTAAAGGAAGGCGCTGAGGTAAAGGTGATTATGACACCTGCGGCCGCCGATTTCATTACCCCCCTCACCCTCGCCACCCTCTCCAAAAACGAGGTGCCGATGAATATCAGCGATCATAGCAGCTGGAATAACCACGTCGCGCTGGGGCGCTGGGCCGATGTGATGGTTATAGCCCCCGCTTCAGCCAATACCATCGCCAAAATGGCCATGGGCCTTTGCGATAACCTGCTGCTGGCAGTATACCTTTCTGCTACCTGCCCGGTTATATTTGCCCCCGCCATGGATGAAGATATGTGGCATCACCCGGCTACCCGCAGCAATGTGGATAAACTCATCTCCTACGGTCATCAGCAAATACCCATCGCCTCCGGCGAACTGGCCAGTGGCCTGTTCGGTGAAGGCCGGATGGCGGAACCCGAGCAGATAGTCGCCTGGCTACAACAACATCTGCCGAAGGCAAACAACAACAGCAACAAGCCCTTAAGTGGTAAAACGGCTATTGTAACAGCCGGGCCTACCATCGAACATATTGACCCGGTGCGCTATATCAGCAACCATTCCAGCGGTAAAATGGGAATCGCCATTGCTGAAGCCCTCGCAGATGCCGGCGCCAACGTACAGCTGGTACTGGGACCTACCTCCCACCAAACAGCCCATACCGGTGTAACTACCATCCGCGTGCAAACCGCCCAGGAAATGTTTGACCAGGTAACGGTTCGCTATCCCAATGCTGCGATTGTAGTGGCCGCCGCCGCAGTGGCAGACTACCGCCCTGCAAACGTGGCGGATAAGAAGATTAAGAAAGGGGAAGCCCAATTACATATAGATCTCGAAAAAACACCCGACATACTCCGCTCACTGGGCGACCAGAAAGGACCACAGCAATTGCTGATCGGCTTCTCACTGGAGACAAACAATGAAAAGGAATATGCCCTCAAAAAACTGCGGGAAAAGCACCTGGACATGATTGTAATGAACTCACTCGCAGACGCAGGTGCCGGGTTTAACTATGATACCAACAAAGTAACGCTGTTTGATAAAAACGGGAAAGAAACCAGTTTCCCGCTAAAATCAAAACAAGCCGTGGCACAGGATATTGTTTCCGCTATAATCGAATTGCAACATGCATAACCGTTTCCCGTTCCTCCTGCTGATGGCAGGCGCATTTGTATTATTCTGCTGCCGCCCCGTTCAGGCCCAGGAAATCAGAGCCAACGTATCTGTAGTGGCCGGCCAGGTACAGGGGGTAGATAAGAAAATATTTACTACCCTGCAAAATTCCATCCGGGAATTCCTCAATAACCGCCACTGGGCCAACGATGCCTTTACACCGGCGGAACGGATAGAATGTAATTTTTTGCTCAATGTAACTGGTACCTCCGGGGCCGATAGTTATAAGGCCACACTGACCATACAAGCCACCAGACCGGTTTTTAACAGCAGTTATGTTACCAGTCTGCTGAATATCCAGGATAATAACGTGGTATTCCGCTATGTTGAATTTCAGCAGCTGGAATACAGCGATACCCGCATAGTGGGGAATGATCCGCTGTCATCCAATCTCACGGCCATTCTTGCTTATTATGTAAATGTGATCCTGGGACTGGATTATGATTCTTTTTCACCACGCGGCGGCGATGTGTACTTCAAAAAAGCACTCAACATTGTCAATAATGCCCCGGATGGAAAGGATATCTCCGGCTGGAAAGCCTTTGAAGGGAACCGTAACCGCTACTGGCTGCAGGATAATCTCCTGAACGCGAAATTCCTGCAGTTTCATGATGTGATGTACCAGTATCACCGGCAGGGACTGGATGTGATGTACGATGATGTGAACAAAGGCCGCGCTACCATCCTGAATTGCCTGAATATGCTGTTTTCCATTCACCAGGACATTCCCAACTCCATGTTGATGCAAACATTTTTCAGCGCCAAGGGGGATGAACTGCAGAAGCTATTCTCCAAAGCAATGCCGCAGGAGCGAAGCCGTGCTGCTGAACTACTGTCCCAGATGGACGTACCTAATGCACAGAAATATCAACAGATGAAGTGAACCAGCAGTTAGCTTTTAGCTAATAGCCATTAGGGAAAGCCCTTCGCTAAACTAAAAGCTGATCGCTAAAAGCTAATAGCTATAATGAATAACGTAATGATGAAATCCACCACCCTGGCTTTGTTAGTATTGTTTTTATTCGCCTGTGGTGATGGTGATAATGTACCATCTAAATACCTGTCCAGGGAGAAAATGACCAGTATCCTGGAAGATATGTCTATTGCCGATGCTTACAGTAATGAGCAACAATTGTCGCTCACCTATTCTCCGAATTATGATTCCGTAAGACAGGAAAAAGTAAAGATCTATTACAAACAGATACTGGATATCCATAAAGTGACCGTAAAGGAATTTATGGAGAGTTATAAATATTATGAAAGTCATCCCAGCAGGTTAAAAGAAGTGATGCAAATGGTGCAGACAGATATCGCTGCCAAGAAGCAGCGGCTGGGTAACCCGATTGAAGAAAACGCGCCCCTGCGCTTTCGTGTAAAGAGTCTTTTCCCGTATGCAGACAGCGTGCTGTTATTGCCGAAGGCCGATACCATCCGGCCGTTTGTTAAGCGGCAGCCTTAATCTATAAAACACCAAAACATGAACAAAGTAGTAGCTAATGCCGACGAAGCCTTACAAGATATCCGGGATGGAGCGGTGCTGATGCTGGGAGGGTTTGGTTTGTGTGGGATTCCGGAAAATTGTATTACCGCCCTGGTAAAAAAAGGGGTGAAAGATCTTACCTGTATTTCCAATAATGCCGGGGTAGATGATTTTGGTCTGGGACTGTTGTTAAAAACAAGGCAGATCAGGAAAATGATGTCTTCCTATGTAGGTGAAAATGCAGAATTTGAAAGACAGTTACTGGCGGGAGAACTGGAAGTAGACCTGATTCCACAAGGTACACTGGCCACCCGTATCCAGATGGCAGGAATGGGTATTCCTGCTTTTTTTACGCCTGCCGGTTACGGTACAGAAATCGCTGAAGGCAAAGAAGTCCGTGAATTCAATGGAAAGCCTCACCTGATGGAACTGGCACTACACGCGGATTATGCCATTGTAAAGGCGTGGAAGGGCGATACCATGGGTAACCTGGTATTCCGCAAAACCACGCGGAATTTCAGCACTTCTATGGCAAGAGCAGGGAATATTACCATTGTAGAAGTAGAACACCTGGTACAACCGGGAGAGCTGGACCCTGACCAGATTCACGTGCCGGGCATTTATGTGCACCGCATTTTCCAGGGTAGTAATTATGAAAAACGGATTGAACGCAAGACTGTAAAGATCTAGTTCATCAAATTCTCCACTCTTCAAATCTGATTTTATGTCGCTCGACAAATATGGCATTGCCAAAAGAATAGCGCAGGAGCTGCAGGATGGTATGTATGTGAACCTGGGTATTGGTATTCCTACATTGGTATCCAACTATATTCCTGCCAATGTTTCCATTATGCTCCAGTCTGAAAACGGGATACTGGGTATGGGTCCTTATCCGGCAGCAGAAGATATTGATGCTGATATGATCAATGCTGGTAAAGAAACCGTCACCTTGCTGGCTGGTGGTAGCTTTTTCGATTCTGCGGAGAGCTTTGGTATGATCCGCGCCGGTAAAGTAGACCTCACTGTGCTGGGAGCTATGGAAGTTTCTGATAAAGGCGATATCGCCAACTGGAAGATTCCAGGTAAAATGGTGAAAGGAATGGGAGGCGCGATGGATCTCGTAGCTTCTGCCCGGAATATCATTGTGGCTATGATGCATACCAATCCCAAAGGAGAAAGTAAACTGCTGCCGCAATGTACACTCCCGCTTACAGGTGTTAATTGTGTGAAGAAGATAGTAACGGAGCTGGCAGTGCTGGATGTTACTCCAGAAGGATTTAAGTTGCTGGAACGTGCACCAGGTGTAAGTGTAGAAGAAATCCGTTCCAAAACTGCCGGTAAGTTGATTGTAGAAGGTGACATTCCGGAGATGGATATCTAACCGGATAATTTACGTATATACGTTCCCGTGCCCTGCTTTCTTTACCGGAACGCAGGGCATTCGTATTTTATAAGATATTCGTTTTTACTATATGATTAATTTTAATATTTATAAGTTTACATTGTTAATCTCATTTGTTTATTCCGAACCTATAATAATCACTATAAAAAGGATTTGATTTGTCATGCTGCATCACCTATTCGTATGCCGGAGAATTAGCAGGCGTACAATGACTTGTCTAAGCTGAATGCTGGTGCCAGCTTCCACCGGATTGGTTTAAAATCAGATATTTTGTTTCAGCAATACATACTTACCTGAAACAAAATCCGGAAATCCCAAACTTCTGAAATCGCCAAATAATTGGTACCTTTCAACTTGCTAAAATAGTTCGAGGTGCAAGTTGGATTTCTTTGTTACAATGGTAAATACATTCCTGCGGCTGACCCGATTTTTACTGCCGACAATCGTTCTTTCAGATACGGGGATGGATTTTTTGAAACCCTGAAAGTATACCAGGGGAATGTATTACTGGCAGACCTGCACTTTGAGCGGTTGCTCGCCAGTTTACATCTGCTGCACTTTGATATTCCCACTCATTTTACCAAAGCATATTTTGTAAAGCAGATCATTGATCTCTGCAACAAAAATAATGTGTCACATATGGCCCGGGTACGACTGGCTATATTTCGTTCTGATGGTGGTTTGTATGACCCTATCAATAACCTGCCCAATTACATTATTCAATCCTGGGAATTAAGTAAAACTGTACTCGAATTAAATCAGAATGGCCTGGTAACGGATATATTTCCGGATGTGAAAAAGAGTTGTGATAAGTTATCAGCTGTTAAATCCAATAACTGCCTGCCTTATGTAATGGCGGCCATGTATGCCAAGCAACACCGGTTGAATGAAGCCATTCTGCTGAATCAATATGGCCGCGTGGCTGATAGCACCATCGCTAATTTGTTCATCGTACGGGATAAAATAATTTATACACCGCCGCTGACGGAAGGAGGCGTTTGTGGCGTGATGCGGAAGTACCTTCTGAAAGCAGAACTTCCTTTTAAGGTGGAGGAAAGACCCCTCGATATTGACGACCTCGAGAATGCGGATGAAATATTTTTAACGAATGCCATCTATGGTATCCGTTGGGTAGGCCTTTTCCGCGACAGCAGTTATGGCAATGCCACTGCTGCTATTTTACATGAAGTGTTGCATGAGGGAATGCTGTAAAAGCAGTTAGCAGTTAGCCATTAGCTTTTAGCGAAATGCAGCGGAGTGCGTCATACGGTTATCTCCGCAAAAAAAATATCCGATAAAGATGGAACAAAAAGTTAGTCTCTGCTGGTTTCGCCGTGATCTGCGGCTGGAAGACCAGGCCGCTTTTTATTATGCTTTACACGCAGGAATACCGGTAGTACCGGTATTTGTTTTTGATACCAATATTCTGAATGATCTGGAAGATAAACAGGATCGCCGTCTTACTTTTATTCATGCGGTACTGGAAGAAATGCAGGAACAGCTGCTGCAGGAAGGCAGTTCACTGGATGTTTTTTATGGTACCCCCGAAGCAGCATTTACGCATTGGACTTCGAAATATTCCGTAGCTGCAGTATATGCCAATCATGACTATGAACCCTATGCCAGAAGCCGGGATGCCGCTATAGAAAAGCAACTCAGCGAGAAAGGTGTTTCATTTCATACTTATAAGGATCAGGTAATATTGGAAAAAAATGAAGTGATGAAAGATAACGGTGAACCATATACGATTTTTACACCTTACAGTAAAAAGTGGTATGATAAGCTGACATTTTTTTATCTCAAACCTTATCCCTGTAAAAAATATATTGCACATCTTCATCAACAGCTACCTGTGAAAATTCCTTCATTGAAAGAGATGGGATTTGTAGCAGGGGAGCAACTATTTCCGTCAGCGGCGCTACCAGAAGCATTGATCAAACATTATGATACCACCCGTGATTTTCCTGCGATAAACGGCACTTCCCGGCTGGGTATTCATTTGCGTTTTGGTACCATCAGCATTCGGGCATTGATGCAGCATGCCATGCAGCTCAATACTACTTTTGCCAAAGAATTGATATGGCGCGAATTTTACCAGATGATCCTCTGGCATTTTCCACATGTGGTAGGAAATTCTTTTAAGAGAGAATACGATAAAATAACCTGGCGTAATAATACAGTCGAATTTGAGCGCTGGTGTAAAGGTGAAACAGGCTATCCAATTGTAGATGCAGGCATGCGGGAACTGAATACCACTGGTTACCTGCATAACCGGGTGCGCATGATTACTGCCAGTTTTTTAACCAAACACCTATTGATTGACTGGCGTTGGGGAGAAGCATATTTTGCTGCGAAATTACTGGATTATGACCTGGCGGCAAATAATGGTGGCTGGCAATGGGCGGCAGGTTCGGGCTGTGACGCTGCTCCTTATTTCCGCGTGTTTAATCCAACATTGCAAACACAGAAATTTGATAAAGACTTGCAGTATATCCGTAAATGGGTACCTGAGTTTGAAGGGTTTGATTATGTAAAACCTGTTGTGTCGCATGAAGAAGCGCGAAAGCGTGCGCTGGAAGTATATGGGAAGGCGTTGAAGAAAGCATAAAGCAAAAAGCCATCTGAGCGAATGAATAACGGGTTATCCGCTAAAATCAACCGCTTCGATGGCTTTATGCTTTCGGCTTTCCGCTTTCTGCCCTGGAACTATTGCTTTAAAACGTCTTTTAATTTTTTATCGAGTGCCTCATGTTCTTCTCCACCACCGCCATAGCGGGCAATGATCATGCCTTTGGGATCAACAAGAATTTGAGTAGGTAAAGAATGAATACCAAAATGATCGCTGGTATCTTCAGGATTTGGGAGGTTCTTGTTACGCTTGTCCCAATCCAGTCCACGCAATACATGTTTCCACACCCCTATACCATCTTTCTCTACTGCCTTTCTCCATGCATCATGATTGCGGTCATCATCCGAAATACTGATTATCTCAAAGCCTTTATCCTTGTATTGTTTGTACAATTCCAGCAGATGCGGATTACCTGCACGGCAAGGAACGCACCAACTGGCCCAGAAATCGAGCAGTACATATTTGCCCCGGAAATCAGCCAGATTTAGTTGTTCTCCGTTGATATCTTTTTTACTGAAATTGAAAGCAACACTGCCGGGAGATCCATCTTCCAGTTGTTTAATTTCTTTAGCTATCTTCTGGCCATCTTTGCTTTGTTGTAAAGCTTTGCTTAAGCTGTTGAAATAGTATTTGGCGGAATCCAGTGACATGCTCCCTACTTCAAAGCGCATGAGGTAAAGGCTGAGGAAAGCGTTATGATGTTCCCGGATAAATTTTCTTGACAGCTGACTGTTGGTCTCGAAATAAGGCGCCAATTGTTCACGGATAGCGCCGGCTTTGTCGTGGTCTTTTTCATTGCGTAAGGTTTCCAGCAGCGGTTTGTATTGGGCGGTAGCAGCTTCTTTTTCCTGCTCCAGCTTTACATTATCCTCATTGCTCACAGAACCTTTCAGGACGGTAGTAGCGAGGTCTCCATTTTGTACGGTAATGGTCATAGCAGTAGGTTCCAGGAACAGATAGGCCTGTTCGCTTTTATCGCCACTCATGTTTTGGGAGAGTCTTGCGGAAAATATACCGGGTGTTGGTTGAGGTATTAAGCCGGCAAAACTGAATCTGCCGTTTGTTACAATGGAGCTATCGGTCATATATTTTTGACCATTGTTGTATTGCAGATAGTATTTAGCAGGAGCATTCCCGCTAACGGTACCGGATATACTGAATTTTTGTTGTGCAGTAGCCAGCTGTGCGATGACTAGCGGTAATGATAGTACGCTGATTATTTTTTTCATATACTATTATGGATTTTGTGTAAGATTAGGATTGAGTGTGATTTCTTCCTGTGGAATGCGGAGCAGTATTTTGTTACTGCTGGCTTCTATCGTGATAGGGCCACTGCCAACGGATGCATAATTTCTGACCATTGGTAAGCCGTTCCTGAAATAATCGAAAGCATTGTGGCCTTCGAAAGCCAGTTCTATACGACGTTGCAGTAATATTTCATTAAAAAGTGCCTGGCCGGAAAGGGTTACGGATGGCAGCCCTGCACGATTGCGGATAGTGTTCAGATCAGTTAAGGCAGCATCGTTGTTACCCAGTTTGACATAGGCTTCTGCTCGATTCAGGTATACCTCTGCCAGCCTAATATAGCGGAAAGGTGATTTGCTAAAGAGGGCGGTATAGAGATACATGTATTTCACGGAAGCTATGGTGTCTTTATCCAAACCCGGTGTTACATTTTTTATGTAATGTGAAGACCGCAGATCCTGTGGAGATATTAGTGACAACAGTGCGGAAGAAGGACGATAATAACCGCCTGTGTATCCGGACCTGGTTGGGTAAGCATATAACTGGCTGATAGATGAATTACCATAGTCCATGTTACCCGCAAAAATATCTTCCTGGTTACTTTTGTTGTTACTGCTATAATACTGACGATAAGCGTTGTCCTGTAACAAAACAAACTTGTTGCTGCTGATGACCGCTGTCGCATTCGTCACCGCTTTCTGGTTGAAGGGAGCCGCTGGCTGCTGGAAGGTGCCACCCATATACAGATAAGCACGTGACAGCAACGCAGTTGCGGCGATTTTGCTGCCATAGCTACTGGATTTCTCCTGGTTGAACAATGGCATAGCGGTTTCCAGATCGTTTATGATCTGGTCATACACGGCTTTCACACTGGCCCGTGCCGGTTTAGCATCACTATTATTGACAGCCGTGGTGATCAGCATTACGGCAGGGCTGTTGGCAGCATCCTGGTAGTATGGCTTGCCATATAAACGCACCAGGTTGAAGTACACAAATGCCCTCATAAACAGTGCTTCTGCTTTCGCCTGCAGGATCACCGGATTTTGTTCATCCTTCGCTACGTTGTCGAGCAGCTTGTTGGCGTGGAGAATAGCAAAATAGCTGGCACGCCAGAAATTATAAGTCCAGCTATGATTTTTATCTGCTGAGTTGATATAATTAAACGCATCGCTGTTCATATTAGGGCCCAGGTCCAGGGAGTGGATATTATTTCCCAGTGCTTCCGGCAGGAACATGGCCGTACCGCCATAGCCAAAGGCATTGTTTTCCATGCCAACCCCAAGGGTTACCATAGGATACAGGGCCAGTGCGGCTTGTGCAAATCCGTCAGGTGTTGAAAACTGCGCTTTTTCTGTAATCACATTATGCGGACGAAGATCATCCAGTTGTTTATTGCAGGCGCTTAATGCAATGATGCAGCAAAATGCTATAGATATTTTCCGATTCATGTTGCAATAGTTTAAAAGGTTACGTTAAGGCCAGCGGTGATACGTCTTGGGTTGGCATTTTCGATACCAATACCGGTAAAGCTGGCGTTGCCGATAGGAGCGCCTTCCGGGTCGGCACCCACATAATCTTTATGCTTGATCACAAATACATTATCCATACTCACGAATACGCCTGCACGTTGTGCGTGCAATTTAGATAATGCCTTCGGTGAGAGGTCGTAACCCAGTCGTATATTGCGCATGCGTACATGACTGGCATTACCATATATAAGAGATGAATTGCTGGTAAATACTCTCCAGTCATCCATCTTGCTGCTGTATACATCCGGGTAGTTAGCATTTTTATCGCCGGGCTGCTGCCATATTTTTTGAGATGATTGCCAGCTTACATTATTTCTGCCGCCAAAGGGAGCTGTTGGATCCTGGAAGTTATTGATCAGGCTCATAGCCGTATAGTTGCCCACCTGGAACCATATTTCTGCACTAAGCGAAAACTGTTTGTAAGTGAAGGTATTGGTAAAGCCACCAAAGAATTTCGGTGTGGCAGATCCTACCCGCTGAAAATTTCGCAGATCACCATAATTGCCTATCCCTTCCACTACCTGCAGTTTTCCGGAAGCGTCAAAGTTCTGGAATAGTGGTGCGCCATTATCCGGGTTTACACCTACATAACGAACGGCTTTAATGGTATTGATATCTTCTCCTTTATAGCGATAATAGGCACGGCTATAATCATCCAGCAACGAATCGTTATATAGTTTTTGTATGCTGTTTTTATTGAAGCTGATGTTTAAGTTGGTTGTCCAGCTGAAATCCCTGGAAACAATGTTCCGGGTGTTCAGCATTAATTCCAGCCCTTTGTTCAGTACTTCTCCCACATTCTGATACTGCTGGAAAGAGCCTTGTGCAGACCCTACATACACCTGCTGCAGCAGATTTTTACTGAGTTTGGAATAGAGATCAGCGGTGAGTTCTATGCGGTTCCATAATCCCAGGTCAATGCCCAGCGTATTGTTAACGGTTGTTTCCCAGCTGATATTGGGATTTTCCAGTTGTGTAATGGCGGAGCCTATCCCATTCTGATTATCATATGGAAAAGGACTGTTAGTGCCATAGAGCGTTTGGTTCAGGTAGCCGTCCCCTACGTCCCTTCCGGAAGTACCGTGCACTACTCTCAGCTTCAACTGGTCGATGCTTTTTACATCTGCCAGAAAAGCTTCCCGGTTAATCATCCAGCCGGCACTGATGGCATAAAATGTACCATATCTTTTGTTGCGGCCGAAGTTGGTGAATGCATCTGTGCGCAATGATGCCGCCGCAAAATAGCGGGATGCGTAGTTATAGTTCAGTTCACCGAAGGCAGAAAAACTGGCGCGTTCTGTATAAGTACCTGTAGGGCGATAGGGGCGGCCGGATACATAACTGCTGATGTCACCGAAGTTTTTGGCGGCGCCGGCATTCCGCTCACCTGGGAGCAGGTTGTAATAACTTGTGGATGACGTTTCGGTATGACGCTTTGCCCACTCTGTTCCTGCCAGGAAGCTGAAGCTATGTTGGCCGAATTGTTTGTTGGCATTGAGCGTATTGGTGGTAATGAAATTAAAGAAGCGTGAATCCGTAATGGACAGTGTGCCATTAAGGCCAGTAGCACCAGGCGCAAAGAGATAGGGGAGGCCTCCATATTTGCCGGAAAAACTTCCTGGGTCCATGTAAGAGTTACCATGTGTGTTGATATAATCGATGGTATTGGCGGTTTTAAGGCTTAACCAGGGTAATATTTTATAACTGAGCCATCCGGTAGCAGTGAAGTGTTGATTGTCTGTAATGGCCGTATTATCAAACTTTTTCTCTCCCGGAAAATTTTGGGTATAGGTGGTATACGGCACCCCGAAATCATCGGACTGTTTCACGGGGATACTGTCAGCCAACGAGCCATCTGCCTTATAAGGTGTTACAAAAGGTTGTGTCAGATACAGCGGTGGTAACGCATTCCTGCTGATGGTTCTATCGATGATAGCACTGGTGTTGATACCACCGGTTACTTTAGTTGAAAATTTTTGTTCGATGTTCAGGCGCAGGTTACGGCGGTCAAAGGTATTACCCAGTGTAATTCCCTTTTCTTTGTACCAGTCAAGGCCCGCATAGATAGTAGTTTTATCGTTGCCGCTCGTTAAGCCAAGGCTCACATCAGAAAAGTTACCATTATCATACAGTGCTTTTTCCCAATCAAAATCTTTTGATTTATCCTCATCAGTATAAATTCTTCGTTGTTGGATAAAGTCGGTCGCGGTGGGGAATTCCTGTTGCAGAGAAGGTGTTTCCGCCCATCTGTGTTCCATCATTTTATCCATCCACGCGATGTTTTCTGAGGTATTCATAAACCGGATAGCGCGGTTTACTTTGATGGCGCCATAGCGGGTGTCGAGCGTAATATGTACGCCGCTGTTTTGACCGGCTCTTTTTGTGGTAACCACAATAACGCCCTGTGCTGCTCTGGAGCCATAAATAGCAGTGGATGCTGCATCTTTCAGGATGGTAATACTTTCTACATCAGCGGGATTTACCACATCCTGTAATGATTGTGAATTAGAGATGACGCCGTCCACTACGATGAGTGGTCCGAAGTAGGAGCTGGTGCCGGAAGGAAGAGAGGAAATACCGCGGAGTAATACCTGTCCTTTGGCGCCTGCGCTGGCACTGGGTTCTACGATGTACATGCCGGTGGTTTTTGCCTTCAGCATAGACAGGATGTTGGCAGATGATACGGAGCTGCGCAGTTGGTTGCCGGAGATTTTTTGTACGGCACCCGTTAGTTCTGCGGCTTGTTTATTGGTGTAACCCATTACCACTACGCTTCCCAGGCTGGTGGCATCTTCTTCGAGTATAATACGGTTATCGGTACCGGATATGGTTTGTGTTTTAACGCGATAGCCTATGCTGGTGATCATTACCGGGTGGCCGTCTTCTGTGGCGATGGCAAAAGCGCCGTTCGCATCTGTGACCGCACCTTTGCCGGTAATCACATCCCGGATGGTGGTAGCGGGTAGYGGCTGACCTTTATGGTCGGTGATAATACCTTTCACCAGGGCTGGAGGCCTGTTTACACCGGATGGACTATTGTGTTTTACTACGCCGATCATATTGCCGCTGAGTCTGAATTCAAGGCCGGACGCGGCTTCCAGTTCAGACAACAGTTCCCGGATATTTCTCGCTCTGGAAGGGAGGGTAATATGTTGCGGGGGTAAAGTGCCTGCTACATAAAAGAATTTCACCTGGTAAGTGGACTCAATTTTACGAAAGGCTGCCTGCATAGAAATATCCTGCAGGGGGATTACTTTTTTTTGCTGCCCGTATGTGTGCATACTGCTTATCAATATCAACAACACCAAAGCTGGAAACTGCCATTTTATAGCAGTGCTTAACAGCGCACGGAGGCGCGCATAATTAAAAGTCATGCATCAGATTTTAAAATGTAATGGTTGATATGGTCACTACAGGCGCCGGCAGCCTGCTGGTGATCCCGATTTCAGCGATTTTGGTGGAAACGCTTTTATTAAAATTGAATCGTTACTTTATCCGGTTGTATTTGAAAACGGCATCCGGCTGTGAAACAAAAAATGTTTAGTACTTTTTCAAGTTTATCATTGTCGAAGGCTCCTGAGAACCGTTTGGCATTTAACAGATTTCCTTTTATCTCGAATGGTATCCCATACCAGTTTTCCAATTGAGTAACTACTTCCCGGACGCTGGCATTGTTGAATACCAGTTTTCCTGCTTTCCAGGTATGTACGGCAATGGTATCAAATGATTGCCTAGTTATTTCCTGTGCTGTTTCATTCCATCTGGCCTGTTCTCCCGGTGTAAGTGTAATGGCGCTGGCTTTGCCGGAGCGTTCACTCACCCGCACTTTTCCGCTGAGCAGGGAAACAGTTGACTGCGGCTCGTATGGGTATGATTTTACCAGGAAGGAGGTGCCGAGTACGGTGGTTTGTATTTGTTTGCTGGTGACTACAAACGGATCATCTGTATTACCTGTTACGTCAAACAGGGCGGCGCCCTTTACCAATTCTACATTCCGGTGTTTATTCCCGTAATCAGAAGGTATCCTGACGGTAGTGTTGGCATTCAAGAGAACAGCAGATCCATCTGGTAAGGTCAGCATTTTCCGTTGTCCCCATTCGCTGGAGTATACCAGGAAGGTAACTGGTGTTGTGGTGGGCTGCATTTTTTTCCATAGCATGGTAATGCCTGCCAGGAAAAGTACTGCGGCAGCTGCCCGCCAGGCATAGTTTTGCCAGTTAATACGGCTTGCCCGCGCCGGAGCCGTTGCTTTTACCGCCTGTTGCAGGCGGGTGAGCTGAGTGGCTTTGTCGCTTTCCGCTTCGCTGGTATTGATAGTATAATATAGTTCCACTGCTGCGGCCACTTTCTCCCGTATTTCGGGATGTTGTGCGATGTACGTTTCCCATTTCTCAATAGCTCCATCGTTATTCCGCCGGATATATTGCAGAAAGGTATCATCAAGTAACAGATCTAATTCGGTCAGGTCTATTGGCTGCATTCCCCATCCATTTTTAAAGTAGAGCGACAATCGTTTCCTTTTTACCGGGTGTAGACCGGTAAATATTCAGATTTTGATATTTTTTATTTTATGCGTGCTTTCTTGAAAAAAATCTAAGGGAATTTATAAGGGAAGTAACAGCAACAGCATTCTCAAATTGAGGTTACCCGATTTGAGATCCTGTTCCAGTGATTGTTTGAGGGATTTCAGTGCTTCATATAAATGATTATAAACAGTACGGTGTGTAAGTCCGGTGATGCCTGCTATTTCATCATAGTTCCTGCCTTCAYAAAAGCGAAGGTTAATTAATTCTTTCTGCCGTGGACTGAGTAAGGAAATCGCTTCCTGTATACGTCCGATGGCTTCTTTGTTTTGTTGCTGATGTATTAATAGTTGTTCCCGGGAGGGTATGTCATCGCCTGGGGCCTGGTTTATCCACAACGACAATAGTCCGTTGTCTTTTTTCTCCTGTTGCAGATGCAGTAGCAGTTTGCGTTTGAAGGAGGTGATAATATAACTCCGTACGTTGGTAACGGTGCCGAGGCCTTCTTTTTTCTCCCAGAGATAAAGAAAGACCTGTTGAATACAATCCTTCACTGGTTCGCTTCTCGCGCATATTTTCAGGCCCAGGAAAAGGAGCAGATGATAATACTGATCATACAATGCATATAACGCCTGCTCCTCTCCTTGCCGGAACCTGTTCCACAGGTCTGTATCCTTGTTTTCGATCATACCGCAACAAAAGAACGAAAAAAACAGTTGGTTTAACGACCGATTTTTTTCGCAGCCGTCATCAGCGCTGCTACTGCTGCTTTTCCTTCACTGCCCAGGTCAAGACTGAAATCATTTACATAGAGGTCGATATGCTGCCGCATAACTGATTCGTCCATTTCCTGTGCATGTGATTTCACATACTCAGAGAGATGCGGATAGGTGGTATAGCTGTTTCGCAGGCTTTGGTGTATGAGTGCATCCAGTTGGGCACGGGTAGCTTCCGGTACATCTTTACGGATAAAGATGCCGCCCAGTGGAATGGGGTTGCCGGTAGTTTTCTCCCAGTATTCGCCCATGTCCATCAGTTTTACCAGGCCTTTGAGCTGATAAGTAAAGCGGTTTTCATGAATGATCACACCCGCATCTACATCGCCATTTAACACGGCGTTTTCTATTTCAGAGAATACCATTATTTTTTTCTTCTTTGCTTCCGGGAAGGCAATGGAGAAGAGGAGGTTAGCGGTGGTATTTTCGCCTGGAATAGCGATGGTCATGTTTTTGATTTCTTCCAGGGGAATATCTTTTTTAGCGATGAGCAAAGGGCCGCAACCACGTCCCAGCGCACTGCCGCTATTGAGCAGCTCATATTGATCCTTTACTTTCAGGTATACGGCGAAGCTCAGTTTTGTAATCGATAGTTTACCCTGCAATGCCCAGTTGTTGAGCGTTTCCACATCTTCCAGGTGAGTATCAAAGGTGAAGTCCTGTGTGTCTATTTTGTTATTGACCATTGCATCAAAAATGAAGGTATCATTCGGGCAAGGTGAAAAACCTAAAGATAAATGCATATGCTATCAAAATTTTATTGTCTGTTGTTAAATGCCGGCCAGTGTTTGTACCGTTCTTACCAGTTCTTCGTTGAGTGTTTTTACCGCGAGGGGAATCTTCCATTTACTTTTATCCCTGATTTCCACATAATTAGAGAGACTTCTCAGCTGAAGGAAAGGAATATTTTCCAGCAGGCAGGCATAATGGAAGGCAGCACCTTCCATACTCTCTACATCGGGATCATATTTACCCACCAGTTTCCTGATGGTAGCTTCGCTGCCGCTGACCAGGTTTACGCTTACACCGGTGGCGATAGGAAGGGGAGGCAGTTCGGGCAGGCCGGCAAATGTATTCTCCAGGCAAGTGCCGGTGAAGGGTGTTTGTGAAGGCTGCCAGAGCTGTATATCAAATAAATCTTTAAACTGATCATTGTCTTCTGCTCCGAGATCGGCCAGGTATTCCCGTTTCACGGTGACTACTTGTCCAAGCTCCCAATCGTGGCGGAAAGTGCCTGCGATACCCGCTTGTATGGCAATATCGGGCTTATGCAGGATCAGGTGCCGACCCAGACTGAAAGCAGTGTGCATCATGCCAATCCCGGCAATGAGGATATCGATCTCGCAATTAGCGGCGGATAAGGTTGGGCGGTGTTGGTCCAGGAACTGTAAAAAAGGTTGTATTTCCAGTGTGGTAGCCGCGGTTACCAGTAATTTCATGCCGTAAAAATACGGCAAAATTGATTGCTCCCCATGTAAAACAATTGACAGGAATTAGGATAATTTGGGGCTACTCATTTAATAGTGGTATTTTTGCAAAAATTTTTTGCAATAATGATTTATTTAACGCGAGTAGAAAACTTCAATGCTGCGCATAAGTTATCTAACCCGGCTTGGAGCAAAGAAAAGAACGAAGAAGTTTTTGGTAAATGCGCCAACGAAAACTGGCATGGTCACAATTATGAACTGCACGTCACTATAAAAGGTAATCCTGATCCGGAAACAGGTTTTGTATTCAATGCCAAGACATTAGGCGTGATTATTCGGGATGCTGTGATCGAAAAGATAGACCACCGGAATCTGAATATGGATGTAGATTTCATGGCAGGGAAGTTCACCTCAGCCGAAAATCTTTCTATTGCTATCTGGGACCAACTGGCCAAACATTTGCCGGTAGATGTACAACTGCATTGTATTAAGCTCTACGAAACCCCTCGCATATACGTAGAATATTACGGAGGAAAATAGTGAAGACAGGTAGCGTATATGTCAGCCTTTGAAATTTGCTAAAATCATATAAGAATGGCGTATAATAAGATTGAAAGTTACAACGAAAAGATCACGTCCGGTCTTGTAGAAAATTATAAAGAATGCCTGCACCTGTTAGGAGAAGACCCTGCCAGGGAGGGATTAGAGAAAACGCCTGAGCGCATGGCCAAAGCCATGCAATTCCTCACCCAGGGCTATCAGCAGGACGCTCGTGCCATCCTGGAGGGCGCAAAATTCACAGAATCATATAGTGAAATGGTGATCGTAAAGGATATAGAAATATATTCTATGTGTGAGCACCATATGTTGCCCTTCTTCGGAAAGGCACATGTAGCCTATATTCCGAACGGATATATTACGGGCCTAAGCAAATTAGCCCGGGTAGTGGATGTATTCGCCCGCCGGTTACAGGTACAGGAACGCTTAACACACCAGATCCTGGATGCGATACAGGAAACCCTGCAACCGCAAGGTGTTGGAGTAGTAATAGAAGCGCAACATCTCTGTATGATGATGCGCGGAGTGCAGAAACAAAACTCTATCACCACCACTTCCGCTTTCAGCGGCCAGTTTGAACATGGTGATACCAGAGCAGAGTTCATGAAACTGATTTCCAAATAACATAAAAGACATAACGATATAGGGATTTTTGCTGGCGTAAACCCGGCAGAAATCCCTAAATGTTTTTATAATTCTTTTACTTGTATATTTGGAAAATTATTAATTTGAAAAGCTAAAACACAATATATCAACATGAAGCATGCTTACGTATTTCCCGGACAAGGATCACAGTTTCCGGGTATGGGCAAAAATCTGTACGACACCAATGCAAAAGCTAAAGAACTTTTTGAGCAAGCCAATGAAATTTTAGGATTCCGTATTTCTGATATCATGTTTAGTGGTACAGATGAAGACCTGAAGCAAACTAATGTTACACAGCCTGCCGTATTCCTGCATGCTGTTATCGCTTTTCTGTGTTCTGAACATTCACAGCCGGAAATGGTAGCGGGCCACTCCCTCGGTGAATTTTCTGCCMTGGTAGCTAATGGTGTATTGTCGTTTGAAGCGGCATTACGACTGGTAGCTATCCGCGCCAATGCCATGCAGAAAGCATGTGAACAGCAACCATCTACCATGGCTGCTGTACTGGCACTGGATGACGCCAAAGTAGAAGAAATATGTGCTGCTGTTACCGCCGAAACCGGCGAAATAGTAGTACCTGCCAACTATAACTGTCCTGGTCAGCTGGTAATATCCGGTACGATCAAAGGCGTGGAAATTGCCTGCGAAAGAATGAAGGCTGCCGGTGCCAAACGTGCATTGGTATTACCGGTAGGAGGTGCTTTCCACTCTCCGTTAATGGCATCTGCCAAAGACGAATTGCAGGCAGCTATTGACACCGCTACTTTCAATACGCCTACCTGCCCTGTTTATCAGAACGTAGCAGCTGCAGCGGTGACAGATCCTGCACAAATCAAACAAAACCTGATTGATCAGTTAACAGGCGCTGTAAGATGGACACAATCCGTTCAGGCAATGATTGCTGATGGTGGCCATGAATTCACCGAGGTAGGCCCTGGTAAAGTATTACAGGGACTGATTCAGAAAATTAATAAAGAAACCGTGGTAAAYGGAATCAACTGATACAGCTTTTAGCAGTTAGCTTTTAGCAAAATGCAGCGAAAATAAAAATGCAGCGGAGATTAAGCAATACTTAATCTCCGCTGCATTTTTGCTAAAAGCTAACTGCTAATGGCTAAAAGCTTATCGCCATCTCATACTGCGATAGATAATGTGCCAGGCCGGCCTGCTTAAGAAATGTACCTATTTCAGGGAAATGTTCATCAATATTGATGATCGTCATAGGGCCTTCCAGCACCTCTGCTGCATGCTGTAATAATGCAGTACCTATTCCTTGTCTGCGGAAACCGGGGTTTACAGCAATGTTTCGGATTCGCCGCGTATCTCTGTGTACACTGATATATCCGGCAGTTTCTCCATCTGCGATTGCTTCCCAGGTAATGGTAAATGCACCTTCTCTTTGAATACTGCTCATGGTATTAGACCAGGAAGGCACCATATCCATAAACGTTGATAACAAGGCCCAGTCGGGTGTTTTATTTTCTTTTATGGAGATGTCTGCCGCGGGTTTACGCATATCCACCTCGCCCTTGAACGAATGGATGATGCGGGTTTTATCGAACCCACTGTTTGTATAGGCTTTGATAGCCGGCAGATTGGTGCTGATTAYTTCCAGTATTATTTTCCGGATACCCTGTTCCTGGTAAACCGGTATAAATTGTGAGTACATTTTCTGCACCAGATGTTGTCCACGATAAGTTGGTATTACGCCGGTACCACCATTGTATAAAATGGTAGGATGTGCCAGGTTATCTACTGCATGTAAAATGAAACCACCAAGTTCTTCTCCTGCGAATGCGCCAATGGAATAATTGCGTTGCAGATTTTCTCCCTGCATCTTTTGTTCCATTATAGAAGGCGTAAGATGCAGTGGTACTATATAATCGCTGAAAGCTGCGTTGAATGTGTCGCAGAGATGAGGCGTGGTAACGTTGTGAAGGGTTCGGAAATCGTTAATAAAAATCATAGCAAAATGGTATGTCATCAATATTAGCAATGATTGATGACATACCCTCCCGGAATTTTATGAGCGGAAAAATTATTGCAATTCTATGCTGACATTAATCCATTCAGGATCAAATTTGGTGGTATATTTTTTATAGAAATTAATGGCAGGCGTATTCCATTCCAGTACCTGGAACATGATGCCACTAAATTGTTTTTCTTTCGCTTCTTTCATTAGTTCGTCAAAGAATAACTTACCAATGCCTTTGCCACGCCATTTTTCTGTTACGATGATATCTTCCAGGTACATGCGACATCCTTTCCAGGTGGAGTAGCGGGTATAATAGAGTGCCATTCCATGTATGACTTCCCTGCCATTGATTTCGGTGGTGGCCACAAATGCTTTCCACACCGGTTGGGCGCCGAAACCCGCTTCTTCAAAATGTTCCAGACTTACCGTTACCTGCTCCGGTGCTTTTTCATATTCAGCCAGCTCACGGATCAGTTCCATCAAACGCGGACAATCTTCTTTTCGTGCAACCCTTAACGTTATATCTTCCATATCTGTAAATATTAATCGAGTGAATCAGCTATCTGTTTTAGTATACCGGGCCACCAGTCTGTTTTACCCCAGTGCTTACCAAAACGTAATATCACAGCTTGTTTGCGGGGACAAATGTAAATGAACTGTCCTTTTGCTCCTAACGCAAAATAATCAAAATTGTGCGGATCCACCTGTTGGCCCCACCACAGGTATTTGTAATAACCGGATGAGCTGCCTGTCCATTTACACAGGGGAGGAGATAGCCGGGAGAGATATTTTTGTGTATCGGCTTTAAGCACCGGAGGACTCACAGATTCTTCCAGCCATGCTGTGGGAATCACCTGTTTGCCGTTGATGGCGCCGTTTTGCAGGCACAAGGCACCAAAGCGTACAAAGTCCATGGCGATAGCATTGAATCCACTTTCCATTTTCGCAAACCGGGATGTGCGGCTGTCCATGCTCCAGGAGGCATCAGCGGCGGCGCCTATATGCTGCCATATTTTTTCCTGGAAATATAACGGCACCGGCTGTCCTGTGGCTTTTTCCAGGATCATACCCAGTAACAGGAGGTTGTAGTTGTTGTAGTGGTACGTACTACCCGGTGTTTCCACCAATCTGGCTGTCAGCGCCTGTTCCCTTAAATGGGTCCTGTAATAGATCCGGGCGTCATCCGACCAGGGCGTTATGCCTTCCCGGTACTCCAATCCGGAACACATTTGCAACAGGTGCGCAATGGTAATATCCCGGAGCCCCGGAACGTCATATGACGGTATATATCTCCCTACAGTGTCCTGTATACTATGGATGGCGCCTTCTTCCAGGGCAATGCCGGTGAGGGCAGATACCATAGATTTAGCGACAGAAAAAGAGGTGTTGATGGAGTTGGAGGTGTAACCATTAAAGCAGGCATCCAGGAGTATTTTGTTTTGTTGCATTACAATGCAGGCGGTGGAACCGGTTTGTGCCAGCAAATCAGATAGCAGCGCTTCCTGTGGCCGTCCATGGTAAGTATGCGTAATGGTGCGTTCTTTCCAGCCGGACCGGGCATCTTCAAAATTCCTGACAACACCGTTGAGCCGGATCGGGGCATTGGGAAAGTGCCGGTAGTCGGTTATCTGCGGGATGTTCCTGATGATGCACCTGCTTAGATAGGTAAGCGTATTCATGGTCTCAAGATTATAGGGAGGGCAAATATCGTGTGCTAAAATGAAAAACAATATTGTAATTTGTAGGATGTTTGCTGCGGGATTGCATTAATCTTTTTTTTACATGAAAAATATGCTGGTGCACTATACTTCTTACAACCACTGGGCTAATCAACAGTTGGTAAAGGGGTTGCTTAAACTAACGGAAGAACAACTGGACGAATCGCTGGGCGCCGGTTTTTCAACGGTACGTGCCACTGTTTACCATTTGTGGCGGGTGGAAAGTACCTGGTATCAACGATTACAGCTCACAGAGAAAACAACGGATCCTACCATTGGCTTCAGCGAATCTTTTTCGGTGGCCTGTGCTACCTGGCTAAAACAATCGTTGTTGCTGGAAGAATGGGTAGGGAAAGCCAACCAGGTGAAGTTGAATCATACCATTGCCTATACACTCAAAAAGAGTGAACATTATAAAATAGCCGTTCAAGACGTCATTATTCAGGTATGTAATAATAGTACCTTTTACCGGGGACAACTGGTATATATGTTAGGACTATTAGGTGTCAATAAAATACCTGTTACCGATTACAGTCGTTTTAAACCTAAAAAATAGGTCGATTTTATTATTTTTACCGGATATTCTGCCTTTAAAATTCCTTTATGAATGCTGCTTCTTTTTATGCTAAAGCCCCTAAACACCTGGTGGCAGTAGATTGTATCATCTTCGGTTTTGATGAAGGCCGGTTGAAGTTATTGATCATGCAACGTAAAGTGGCTCCTATGGCCGGCGAATGGTCGCTGGTAGGAGGCTTTGTACAGGAAGATGAAAGTACGGATGAAGCGGCTGGCCGTGTGCTGGAACATACAACCGGTTTGGATGATATTTATATGAACCAGCTGCATTGCTATGGCAATGTAAACCGCGATACGGGCGCCAGGGTGATATCTGTTGCCTATTATGCACTCATACGTATTAAAAACCACGATAAGCCGTTGGCCAGAGAGCATGGTGCCCACTGGCTGGAGCTGCACGAAATACCCCAGCTGATCTTCGATCACGGTAAAATGATTGAAGATGCCCTGGCAGCCCTCCGCAATAATGCACAATTCCATCCCATCGGTTTTGAACTGCTGCCGGAGAAATTTACCCTCTCACAACTAAGAAGTCTCTACGAAGAAATTTATCAGAAAACACTGGATAAGCGCAACTTCCGTAAGAAGATATTATCCCTGGATGTAATGGAAAAGCTGGAGGAAAAAGACAAAACATCTTCCAAAAAAGGGGCACATCTGTACCGCTTCGATCCTGAAAAATATGAAGCACTGAAACGCAAAGGATTGGTGTTTGAAATCTAAGGGCTGAAAATGAACAAAATGGATGGCAGTCAGCACCGTAAATAAAACTATTTTACGGATTGTTGATTCCCAATTATGGTATGGATGCGCCATGCGGGCCTTTGTTGTCTGCTATTCCTTTCAAAAACATTGTGCGGGCAGCATAATGATATTACAGCAATTAAGCATGCGTTATCGGGGATAACGGATAGCGCGAAGTATGTGGATGCGCTAAACAGGCTTTCGTCCCTGTATCTTCCCTGTCAGCTGGATAGCAGTGGCGGGTATGCAAAAACGGCTAATGACATCGCCACGAGGATTCACTACGATAAAGGCCACCGGGACGCCCTGCGTGGCCTGGGCCGCTATTATTCCCTGCGCCCCCATCGTTACCTGTCTTTCTTATTTTATGATAATGCATTAACAGCCTGCCGGGCTGCCGGTGATTCAACAGGTGTAGCGGTATCGCTGATGAACATCGGTACTTATTATCAATACCAGGGTAAACATGCGGAAGCACAAAATTACCTGAACAAGGCATTGAAAGTAACCTGGGCGCCCGGGCTGGATTCTGTGCGGGCATGGGTGCTGGTGAACTACTACCTGGTGAATGCGGGAGATACGGCGGCATTGGCATTTGCACAAAAGGCGCTGCAACAAGCCGTGGCACTTACTGCCAGGTATCATGACAGGTTAGGGATGTTGTATGTGCAATTATTTGAGGCCCATGAAGATCTCCGGGCAGGAGAAATAAAGAAAGCAGAAGAAAAGCTGAAAAAAGTAATATGGGTAGCCGACAGCGCAGGACTTAATTACATCGCCATGTATGCCTGTGCACAGTTAACAGGTTACCGGATCTGGCAAAGAAAAGCGGATTCCTTACTATATCAGCAGCAATCAGTCAACTATGCCGTTGCCGGTGGCTATACCGGGTTAATGCTGCCAGTGGTGACTAGCTTGTTTAATTGGTACCAGCACCGGAAGGATGCCCGGCAGGCCGCAGTATACAGCCGGATGGCCCTGCATATTATGCAACAGCAACAGGAAGATATGCAGGCAGGAGAAGCAGATTACCTGGCCTATAATTTCGGAGATGAGCTGATGGACTCTTTGAGAATGCAACACCAGTCGCAGCGAGAACAACTGGAACATACCCAAACGACTAACCATTTCTGGTACTACCAGCTCATCATCATCACAGCTATCGCCATACTACTGGTGATATTGCTGACTTATTTTATCCGGGCTTACCGGCTTTCAAAGATTAACAGCGCCAGCATGGCCACGTTGCAGGAAGAAATCCGTAAAGGAAATAAAGCATTACAGGATAGTGATGATTTCAAGAATAAGCTGATCTCAATGATAGCACATGATTTCAGAACACCTCTGCACAACATAGTTAATATTACCGGGTTTATAGATGAAAAAGCGCTCAGTGTAACAGAGGCGGCAGAGATGATCCTGGAGGTAGAACAAACCGCTACCACCACGCTCGGGGTATTTGAAGAAATATTAAAATGGATACGTACCCAGCTGTCGGGCTTTGTATATCATCCGGAAATATTTTTGCTGGCAGATATGATCCGTACAGTAACACAGAGTTTACAGCATTTATTAAACGAAAAGAAAATACAACTAATAACAAATATCCCAGAAGGAACAACTGTGTTGGCCGATTTTGAAATGCTGCAGTTCATTCACCGGAATTTTTTACACAATGCCATTAAATTTTCGCCTGAAAATGGTGTAATAACGATAAAGGCTATACGGAATAATGGATGGCTGACAGTTTCCTTTACAGATGAGGGTTCGGGCATTGATGCGGTGGTATTGCCATTGTTATTTACCTGGAACAGCAAAGCCTATGAACAGGAGCGATCCGGCAAAGGCGCGGGGCTGGCGTTGATCATCTGTAAAGACTTTATGGATAAAATGGACGGGGACATTAATGCACAAAATAATGAGCAGCAAGGGAGTACTTTTTATTACCGGCTCCCGGAATCGTTGAAAAGCGCACCAAGCGAGAAATGAGAAAAACCTCTACTGAAGCATGTTATAAACATAAATTAGCTGCCTTATGGTTAGCTGTTGTATGGCTGTGCGCAGTATACAACGCAAACGCGCAAAGTCCGCAACTACCTGAATTGTTGCAGGAACTGAAAACGACGAAGGACAGCAGTCACTATGTAAATACGTTGGGCAAGCTGGGGGCGTTGTACATGATGATCAACATCGACAGTAGCTTTTTGTATGCTATCAGAACATATGAAGTATCTGACAGACTGCATGATAAAAAAGGTTTGGCTGATGCCTATGATGTGTTGAGTTTTTGCTTTGCGCTGAGAACAGATTTCAACATTGCCGGCATCTATGCGTACAGGGCATTACAGTTACATAAATCATTGTCTGACAGTGCGCGTATCTGCAAAACCCTCAGTAATCTGTATCTCTATTACAGGAATATGGGCAGACCGGTAGATGCCAACAATTATTTTTATGAAGCCTTTAAGATGGCCAGCCGGCTACCGCCCTCAGCAGATTCGATATACAGCATACTGTTGGTAAATTATGCGATGCGGTTTTATAATGATACTACCCGTAAGGACTCCGTACAATGGGCGTTTCGAACCGCACGGTGTATTTCGGAAAAATACCCCCGTAGCCGCCTGCCACTATATATTGACGCCTATGAGGCAGATACCCTGGTAATACAAGGACGTGGAAAAGAGGCGGAAGTAAGGATGAATCAATTGGCTGCCGAAGCATTGAAACGAGGATTGTTATACGTAGCGATGGATATATATAATCGCATGGAAAACTACCACGGGATGGGATATACGATAGACTCCACCCATTACCGGGAGTTATCTTATGAACTGGCTAAACAAGCAGGCTGTATAGAATTAAATCTTGCTACCATTGCCGGTTTATATGACTACTACCGGTTGGCAAATGATACGGACAAAGTGAATTATTATAGCGGTGAAATCATGCGGATGGCCGCTCAACATCGCTATCAGCCGGACCGGGATGTGGTGAATTATATCGATTATTTTTTAAAAGAACAGGCCTTACGGCAGCTATCCAAAAGCAACCTGCAGCAGCAGCAGGAACTGGAAAAGGGGAGAATAAAAAAACTGAACAGCCAGTTTGTGATAGCCGGGTTATTTATTATTGTGATCCTGTTATTCATATTGCTTTTCAGCCGTTATCAGCAATACAGTGCATCGCAGGAGCAGGAACGGAAACTGTCAGATAGTTATGCCGACATTTCGCTGAAGCGTGTAGCACTGCGGGCCAATGATGAGTTTAAGAATAAGCTGATTACGATTATCGCCAATGATTTCAGGGCGCCGCTGTACTACATTTCAAATGTAGCGGGGCGGTTAAAAGATCATGAAGAAGACCCAGTGACCATGACTGCGCTGATAAAGAAGATAGCAGATGTTTCCGGCAGTACATTGTGTGTTTTTGACAATATCCTGAAGTGGATACGCCTGCAGTTAGCGGGATTTGCGTATCACCCTGTCCCGTGCCGGTTGTATGATGCGATACAGACAGTACTGAAACCTGTATATGCCGCTATTACGGAAAAATCTTTGGTGGTGGTGAACCTGGTGCCGGAGGACTTTACCTTACCCGCAGACGGGGAAATGCTTCGCATGGTGCACCAGCACTTATTGCGGCTATCTGTACATTATGCCCAGCCGGGAAGTTTGCTCATTATTTCTGCCTGGAGAAATGAAGGACTGATATATAGCCGCATCATTGCAGATACCGGGGCAGATGCGGCTGTCATTATAAAAACCTTATCGGACTGGCAACAGGATGTGTACGCACTGAGTTATGCTATTACAAAAGACTTTATTGATAAAATGAATGGTGGCTTACAGGTAACGGAGAGTGAGGGGAAATACCTGGTATTTACGGGGATATTTACGGGATAATATAAATCCCGGATGCCCGTACTGCGTTTCTGGAAAATTTCTTTCTGAAACAAAGTATGGGCATCCGGAAATCAAAAGATGCTATTTTTATTTTTTTCCGTATTGATCGCCATCGTATGCCCAACGGATATAGTTGGCACCCCAGGTAAATCCGCCGCCAAAGGCCGCCATCATGATGTTGTCGCCTTTTTTGAGGAATTTTTCATAGTCCCACAGGCACAAAGGAATAGTACCCGCAGTGGTGTTGCCATAGCGGTGAATATTCATCATTACCTTTTCATCGGGAACGTTGATATACTGGGAAGTGGCTCCAATGATACGTTTGTTGGCCTGATGAGGTACCAGCCATGCGATATCTTCGGAGGTCAGGTTATTACGTTCCATGATATCTTTTGCTGCACCCGCCATGTTAGACACCGCATATTTAAACACCATTTTGCCTTCCTGGTATACGAAGTGTTCACGGCTGTTTACTGTTTCAACAGTTGCGGGTTTAACAGAGCCTCCGGCCTTCATGTGAAGGTATTCACGGCCATGGCCATCACTTTTCAGGATGCTGTCAATTAAGCCATATCCTTCGGTGTTGGCTTCCAGCAGTACGCCGCCGGCGCCATCGCCAAAAATGATGCAGGTAGTCCTGTCGGTATAGTCAATGATGGAACTCATTTTATCAGCACCAATTACCATTACTTTTTTGTAACGGCCACTTTCAATAAAGCGGGCACCGGTATCCAATGCGTATAAAAAGCCTGAGCAAGCAGCACTGATATCAAAGCCGAAAGCATTTTTAGCACCGATTTTATCGGTTACTACGTTGGCTGTAGCTGGGAAGGTCATGTCCGGGGTAACAGTGGCCACAATTAACAGATCAATTTCTTCCGGAGAAATGCCTCTCTTGTTGCAAATTTCAAGAGCTACCGGTACACACAGATCAGATGTCCCTTTCCCTTCTCCCTTCAATATCCTCCTCTCTGAAATGCCCGTCCGGGTTATTATCCAGTCGTTTGTTGTATCTACTAATTTTTCTAATTCCTGGTTGGTTAGCACGTAATCGGGAACATACCCACCCACCGCTGTAATAGCGGCCGTTATTTTATTCATATAAACTAAATATGTGTTTAAAACGAGGCGTAAAAATACGATATAAACGTATATTTCCTAAAAAAGTCGAATATGACGAACTTTAACGATTGACAATCCGTTAAAAGTTAGCATCTTTGCCCCGGTTTACCCGAAATACATTATTAATCAATTTCCGAAAGTTTAATTAAATTACTGAACCTTTACCTTGTATGATTGCTTATCTGAATGGAAAATTGGCGTATAAGTCACCAGCTCTTGTTCATCTGGATGTGAACGGAATCGGTTATGAAGTACAGATTAGCCTCAATACATATTCCAGGATACAGAATATGGAAAGTTGCAAACTGTTAACCTTCCTCCAGATTAAAGAAGATGCGCATACGCTGTACGGTTTTTTTGAAGAGGCAGAAAGGAGTCTTTTTCTCCTGCTGATAAGTGTTTCAGGTGTAGGGGCCAATACCGCCCGAATGATGTTGTCGTCTTTACAACCAGAAGATATACAACGTGCTATCATGATGGAAAATGAGCGGATGCTCGAAAGCGTGAAGGGGATCGGCGCTAAAACAGCCAAAAGAATAATACTCGAACTGAAAGATAAAATAACGAAGCACAAGGATACCGGAACACATTTATCTGCTACTGTAAACAATACAATGCACGAAGATGCGTTAAATGCTCTGATAACTCTAGGCATAGCCCGGAACATGGCAGAATCGGCAATTCAGAGAGTTATGAAAAATGAGCCACTATTGCAAAACTTGGAAGAGCTCATAAAGAAAGCCCTGAAAAGTTTATAATAAATACATAAAATCCTCTATAAAAACCTATTTTTCTTGGCAAGAAAAACATACTATGGTGCTTTTGCCGTGATAGCAATTGTATCCTTTATCATTGTTGACACTGCCGCTAGGGATCGTTCTGGGAATCTGAAATTATCAAGAAGGAGCTGGAAGCCGGATACCACCATTACAGGTCAAACCAAAATCGATACTACCGGAAAAAAAGATACCTTGAAATACCCCCTTCAGGACAGACGCGGCCCCAATATAACGGATCCGGGGTCCAGAAGTGGTATTGATCTGAAGGATCCCGCAAATATCAACAAAACAGTAGAATACGATCCCGTTACGAAGCAATATACGGTTACCGAAAAAATCGGTAGTCAGTATTATCGTAACCCTACCTACATGAGCTTTGACGAGTTCTATAAACTGCAGTCCCACCAGAGTGAACAGGATTACTGGCAAAAAAGAGCCAGCGCCCTCGGTAACCTGAACCAACGCAGCAATGGTCCCGCACTGTATAATGGCAATAACCTCTTTGACCGCATCTTTGGCGGCAGTAAAGTAGATATACGCCCCCAGGGTAGCCTGGACCTCACCTTCGGTTATCAGGGCCAGAATATCAAAAACCCCGTACTGGTAGAACAAGCCAGAAAGAACGGCGGGTTTAATTTTGATATGGGGATCAACATGAACGTAGTAGGTAAAATCGGGGATAAACTGAAACTGATCACCAACTATAATACCCAATCCCAGTTTGATTTTGAAAACCAGGTAAAACTCGAGTATACCGGCTATAATGATGAAATTATCAAGAAAATAGAAGCCGGTAACGTTAGCTTTCCCCTGCGTAGCTCCCTGATATCCGGGATCCAATCACTTTTTGGGGTGAAAACACAGTTACAGTTCGGACGTTTAACTGTTACAAGTGTACTCTCTAATCAGAAATCACAGAAGCAAAATCTCATGCTCAAAGGCGGTACCCAGGTACAGGACTATAACCTGAGAGCAGATGAGTATGAAGACAACCGCCACTTCCTTTTGGCCCAATTCTTCCGTGATACMTTCAATTATGCCATGTCTAACCTGCCAATCATCAGGTCACTGACAAATATTACCCGTATGGAAGTATGGGTAACCAATAAAACCGGGGCTACTACCCAAACGCGTGATATCGTGGGTTTAATGGACCTTGCAGAACAGAATCCTTTTAATAAAACAGCGATACGCGTTAATACCACTTCCAAACTGCCGGACAGAGGAACCAATGACCTGTATTCCAATCTGATCCGAGATCCGATGAGCCGGAATACGGGAACTGTCGTTAGCCGATTGCTCGCCTTAGGCTTGCAACCGGTCTCGGAATTTGAGAAAACATTTGCCCGTAAACTTGATTCTACAGAGTACATCTATAATAAACAACTAGGTTTCATCTCCCTTAACCAACAATTACAGGCCGATGAAGTGCTGGCAGTTGCCTATCAGTATACCTACAACGGAAGGGTATACCAGGTGGGTGAATTTTCGCAGGATGTACCTCCGGACCAAAACAACAGTGCCAATCAGCCTGTCCTGTTCCTCAAATTGCTGAAAGCAACATCTGCCCGTCCTACCTTACCCATATGGGACTTGATGATGAAGAATATTTACGCCACCGGCGCCTTCCAGGTAAATAAGGAAGATTTCCGGATGGATGTATACTATAAAGATCCGGGTGCAGAAGGCCGTCCACCCAGTGATAAACGTTATATCCCCGATGCAAAAGGCGATTTCGCCGGTGCCCCTATCATTACCATTCTTAACCTCGACCGATTGAATAACCAGCTGGATCCGCAACCAGATGGGGTGTTTGATTACGTGGAAGGCTATACGATAAACTCCCTGACTGGTAAAATCATGTTCCCGACACTGGAACCTTTTTCTGCCGGCCTTAAAAAGGCGTTCGGCGGAGATGCGGCACTGGAAAAGCAATACCTCTATAATGTACTGTATGACTCCATTAAAGTGGTGGCCCAGCAGTTCCCACAACTGAACCGATACGTGATACGTGGTTCCTATAAATCGGCCAGCTCCTCAGAAATTAACCTGGGCTCTGGTACCACCATCCCGCCAGGATCCGTTACGGTGACCGCCGGCGGCCAGCAACTGCGGGAAAATGTGGATTACATTATTGATTATAACCTGGGCAGACTGAAAATTATTAACGGCGGGGTGCTGAACGCCGGCGTACCTATTAATGTACAGTTTGAAAATAATGCGCTGTTCGGGCAACAGGTCCGCAACTATTTTGGTACCCGACTGGATTATATCGTCAATGATAAATTAAGCCTGGGCGGTACAATAGTGCGCATGAGTGAAAGACCTTATTACCAGAAGGTGAACTACGGAGAGGATCCGATTAAAAATACGATGGTAGGTTTGGATGCGAACTATGCTTCCGAATGGAAAGGATTAAACCGCTTCCTGGATAAGTTGCCGAACTATACCAGCTCTTCTCCATCTAATATATTGTTTACCGGTGAAGTAGCCCGTTTGTTCCCCGGCCATAGTAAGCTGGTGAATGAACCTGGCAGCAAACAGGGTACGGCTTATATAGATGATTTTGAGGGCGTGAAAAGTGGATACGACCTGAAGTTTCCGGCTACCAGCTGGGCGCTGGCCTCTACACCTAAAGGAGCTACAGATGCCTCCGGCAGGGTGATGTTCCCGGAAGCAGAATTGAATAATGTGCTGGATTACGGAAAAAACAGGGCAAAATTGGCCTGGTACATCATTGAACCTACTCTTCAATTACCGAAATCACCAAGTCTGCCGTCAGGGATTACGATAGATGATCAATCCGACCCCCGCTCGAGGTTAGTATATCAGAAGGAAGTATTCAAAAACAGGTCTACCGACTTCGGACAAAGCCAGTTGAGTACCCTTGATCTGGCCTATTATCCTACAGAAAGAGGCCCTTACAACTTTACCAACAACCCGATCATGATGAGCCGGGATGGTTTGCTGGCAAGGCCACAAACCCGCTGGGGTGGTATCATGAGGGCGATCGACAACAGTGATTTTGAAACTGCGAACATTGAATATATTGAGTTCTGGATACAGGATCCATTTATTAAACAGCCCAACAGTTCCGGTGGTGCGATGTACTTTAACCTCGGTAATGTATCTGAAGACATCCTCAAAGATTCCAAGAAATTCTTTGAAAACGGGATGCCTGATCCGCACCAGGATCCTAATAAGATCGATTCTTCCAAATGGGGCCGGTTACCGAAATTCCAGCAGCAGATCACCCAGGCATTTGATAATGATCCTAATATCCGCAGCTACCAGGATGTGGGTTACGATGGTTTGAAATCACAGGATGAAGGTGCCTTCTATAAAACATATATGGATACACTGCGAATGAACTTCGGAGGTAGCCCTGTATATAACCAGGCAGTGCAGGATCCTGCCAATGATGATTACAAACATTATCGTGATCCGACATATAACGGAATGAACATTCTGCAGCGCTATAAAAGATATAGCAATCCGGAAGGGAACTCTCCGGTATCTGATCCGAAATCAACTTTCTCCTCTGCGGCCACCAATATTCCTGAATCAGAAGATCTGAACAGGGATAATACGATGAATGAAACAGAGGAATACTTCCAGTATAGAGTGGATCTGAAACCGAACATGCAGGTAGGTACCAACTTTATTGTGGATAAGATAGAGGCGGATGTAACCTTACCCAATAATCAGAAAACAACAGAAACCTGGTACCAGTTTAAAGTACCATTGAACCAGTATAACACGAAAGTGGGTAACATACCGGATTTCAAATCCATCCGTTTCATGCGTATGTTCCTGACCGGCTTCACGGATTCCGTGATCGTACGTTTTGCCAAGCTGGAACTGGTACGTAACCAATGGCGCCGGTATATGTATGAGCTGCGTCCGGGGGATCCAATTCCATTGGACAACTCTACTACCTTTAATTCTTCTGCTGTTAATATTGAAGAAAACTCTTCCCGCACACCTATTCCTTATGTGTTGCCTCCGGGAGTAGTAAGACAGAATACAATCAGCACCAACAATACTACACTGCAACTGAATGAGCAGTCTTTATCCGTACAGCTTTGCAATCTGAAAGATGGTGAAATGCGTGCCCTGTACAAAACGCTGAATATGGATCTGCGTCAATATAAAAAACTGCAGATGTACATACACGCGGAAGCAGTAGGTGCTGCTACTGCCCTGAAAGACGGACAGATGCAAGCCGTGATCCGTATTGGTAGCGACTTTGTAAGTAACTATTATGAGTACCGCATTCCGCTGAAAGTAACAGACTGGAATGGTCCTAAAACCGCTTTGGACATCTGGCCGGAACGTAATAACATGGAACTGGTGATGTCTCAGCTCAGTGCATTGAAGCAGAAACGTAACATGTGTGATTCCTGCTCTCCGATACTGCCTTACCCGGCAACACCAGTAGCCGATCAGTATGGAAACTTTATGACGGTAGTGGGTAACCCTAGTTTGGGTGACGCCCGCACCATGATGATAGGTATACAAAACCCGAAAGATGACGGACAGCCACATTGCGCTGAGGTATGGCTGGATGAACTGCGCCTCTCTGATTTTGATGAGAAAGGTGGTTATGCTGCACTCGCCAGGGTGGATGTACAACTTTCCGATTTAGGTACCATCTCTGTTTCCGGTAACATGCATACCGCCGGTTTCGGAAATATTGATCAGCGCGTAAATGAAAGGTTCAGGGATAACTTCCTGCAATATGATGCCGCTGCTAACCTGGATCTTGGTAAACTATTACCAAAGAAAGCAGGTATCTCTATTCCAGTATATGCCGGCTATTCACAGTCCGCCAGCAATCCGGAGTATGATCCTTATGACCTGGATATTAAACTGAAAGATAAAATGGCCCTGGCCAGAAACCGTGCGGAAAGAGATTCTATCCGGAAAAATGCCCAGGACTTCACCTCTATCAAAAGTCTGAACTTTACCAACGTCCGGAAATTGAATCTCGGTGGTGGTGGTAAACGACATCTGTGGGATGTGGAAAACTTTGATCTCAGTTATTCCTTCTCCCAGATATTGCGGCATAACCCGTTGATCCAAAATGATATGCTTACCAAGCACCGTGGAGGATTAGGGTACAACTACGCCGGTCAGCCGCATTACCTGGAGCCGTTTAAGAAACTGATTAAAAGTAAATCGCACTGGCTGGACCTGATCCGCGACTTCAACATTAACTATGTACCAGCTATCCTGAGCTTCCGGGTAGATATATCCCGGCAGTTTGGTGTTACCCGCGTACGTAACGTAGGTGGAGATGTTAAGTACCAGCTCCCCGAAACCTATAATAAATACTTTACGTTCGACAGGTATTATACCGTGAAATGGGATCTTACCCGTAGTATCAACTTTGAGTTCAATGCGGTGAATAACGCACGTATTGATGAGCCAAACGGCCGTTTAGATGATGCAGCGAAGAAAGACACGGTACGCAGGAACTTCTTCAAAGGTGGGCGTAACACCAACTACATGCACAACGCCAACTTCACCTATACGCTGCCTACTTCCAAATTCCCGGCACTCAGCTGGACCAATATCGCATTTGGCTACAGCACGGAATACCGGTGGACAGGCGCTTCACAGCTGGCATTGTACCTGGGTAACGCAATAGAAAACACCCAGCAGAAAACACTTACGGCAGAATTTAAGTTTACAGAACTCTATAACAAATCGAAATTCCTGCGACAGATCAATGCCCGCAAACCGCAGACTAACAACAACAATAACAACAATAATCAGAACAACAAAACTGCGGCTAATCAGCCAAACCAGAATCAACCTGCCTCCGATGAAATATCGCCGTGGGTGAAAGGATTGCTGAAACCGCTGATGATGCTGAAACGGGTCGGATTTAACTATAACGAAAATGCAGGTACCCGGTTACCGGGATATATAGACAGTAGCAAAATTATAGGTATGAACTGGGCCACTATGGCGCCAGGCCTCAATTTCGTATTTGGTTATCAGCCGGATAGAAAGTGGTTGGACAAATTTGCACAAAAAGGACTGATTACGCCGGACACCTTATTTAATATACAGGCCCAGCAACAGTTTACGCAGAGATGGGATTTACAGGCTCAATTGGAACCTTTGAACGATCTGCGTATAGACCTGACCATGACCAAGTCGTTTACCAAAACGCATACAGAACTGTTCAAAAATCTGACAGATCCGAGCAACTTCCAGCACCTGAGTCCATACGATGCGGGCGGTTTTGAAATCACCTATATTGCTATCAAAACCATGTTTGGTAAAATCAATACATCGGATGGTATTTCAAATACCTTCCGGAACTTTGAAGCTTACCGCAACCAGATCTCAAAAAGATTAGGTGCCATCAACCCCTACAATAAAGATCCGGGCGTACCAACAGGAGATCCTAAAGATCCAAACTACGCATACGGTTATACCAGGTATGCACAGGACGTGCTGATACCGGCATTCCTGGCCGCATATACCGGAACCTCGCCCGATAAGATAGCCCTGTTGAAACAAGGAAATGATAACGTGAAAAGCAATCCTTTCAGTAATTATATTCCTAAACCCAACTGGAACATTACATATAATGGGCTGACCAAGCTGGAACCTTTCAAATCATTCCTGACCAACTTTACTGTCAGACATGCTTATACAGGTTCACTCAGTATGAACTCCTATAATACCTCTATGTACTTTGAAGATCCGCGGCTCACCGGCTTCCCGGCGTTCAGGGATACCGTATCCGGAAATTACTTCCCTTATTTCCTGGTGCCTAACCTTACGCTGACAGAGTCCTTCTCTCCATTGCTGGGAGTGGATCTTACATTCGTAAATAGCCTGAATGCCAGGGTAGAGTTCAGAAAAAGCCGTTCCCTGAGCTTGAGTCTCATTGATTACCAGCTAACAGAAGTACGTTCCAGTGAAATTATTATTGGAGCAGGCTATCGTGTAAGAGGGGTTCAATTACCTTTCTCCTTCAGTAAAAATGGTGGTAAGAAGCTGCAAAACGATATGAACTTCAGACTGGACCTGAGTTTCCGGGATGATAAAACTGCCAATAACCGGTTGGATGCAGATTTATCGATTCCTACCAGCGGGCAGAAAGTAATAGGCATATCGCCGTCTATTGACTATGTGGTGAATAACAGGTTGAACCTTCGTTTCTTCTATGACAGAAGACAAACCATACCAGTAATATCTACCTCGTACCCGATTACCAGTACCAGCGGAGGTATTACGTTCAGGTTCGTATTGTCGCAGTAAGAAAGTATTACACATAAACGGATTTATGGATAGATCATAAACGAGCGCATTATGCACGTTTTTCTAACCATAAATCCGTTTTTCTTAATATTGGTTTGGTAATTATTTCCTAGGTTTGCGGCGTGAAAGGGTTCGCTATTATATGCATATTTATGGGGTTGTTGCTGCAGAATTTCAGCAGAAGCCTTATTGTGATGCAGTTTAAGGTGAACCAGTCTTATATCGCCAGTGCCCTTTGTGAAAACAAAGACAAGCCCCAGATGCACTGTAATGGCCGCTGTCATCTTAAGAAAGAGCTGGACCGGGATGCACAACAGGACCAGAATAATAATAACAATAAAGAAAAATATGAAGTGATGTTTGTAGAAGCGATCCAATCGTTTGATGCAGCACCATTACCTGATCAGATTACATTTATCTCTTTTTATAAGGCCCCTCACCCGGATACACTTGTATCATCTGTTTTCCACCCGCCCCAGTCAGTAGTTTCCTGACGTTCCTTTATACTACCTGACTAACTCTGTTTGCTACAGCGAACAGTAAACTATTTTATTTACATGAAACAATGTTGTTTACTCATCATTGCGTGTATAGCTGCGTATAGCAGTAATGCACAGCAATTACATGGGCGTGTGGCTGATGTGCAAACCAAAGAAGCTTTACCTGGTGTGAATGTAAGACTGTTGCATGCCGCAACAGGATGCAATACCAATGCACAGGGCAAATATGAATTATCAGCGCCCACTACCGACTCTATTGAAATATCCTATATCGGCTACATCACCCGGCAGATAGCCGTTGATGCTGCCGCGCATATGCCGGTGATCTATCTCCAGCAAAGAACTACCAATCTGAATGAGATCATCGTTTCCTCTTCCCGGGACAAGCAGGAGCGGACAGCTGTTCCGGTGGCCATCAGTACCATCTCTGCCCAAACATTGAATGATACCAAAGCCACTACCCTGGACCAGGTATTAAATAAGGTAAGCGGAGTTTATATGGTGGATCTGGGTAACGAGCAGCATACCATGGCTATCCGTCAGCCTATTGGCTATAAAAGCCTGTTTTTATATCTGGAAGATGGTATACCTATCAGAACAATAGGAGACTTCAACCATAATGCGCTGATAGAAATAAATATGGCTGCATTGAGGAACATTGAAGTTATTCGTGGGCCCGCCTCTTCTTTATATGGTAGTGAAGCAGTAGGTGGTGCTGTAAATTTCATTACCGCCTCGCCTACGCTGGTACCTACCGCCAAAGTGCAACTGGAAGGCAGTAACTGGGGATACCGAAGAGCGGATTTCAGTGTATCCAATACCGTTAAAAAAGTGGGTTTTGCAGTCAGTGGCTATTATGCCAATCAAAGCAATGGCTACATGGATCATAGCGACTTTCATAAGCTGGCGCTAACGGCGAAAGTAGATTACCAGATCAATGAAAAAACGAAGTGGACCAATGCTGCCACCCTGATCAATTATAAAACGGATCAAACAGGCGGCCTTGATAGTACCCGTTTTTTTGAAAAAAACTACCGCAATTTCCAGACGTTCACCTACCGCGAAGTGAAAGCATTACGTATACGCAGCACGCTGGATCATGAATGGAACAGTAGCAACCATACTACTTTTACGGGCTTCTTCCGCAATAATACCATCGGGCAAAATCCCTTTTATGCGATACAGGATGTGAGAGGTACACAAAAAGCCAATGGGCAGATCAATAAGGATGGATTTAACAGCTATGGCATTATTGTACAGCATAAGAAACAATTTCACTGGAAGGATGCCGCATTGATAGCAGGTGTGAGTGCGGATTACAGCCCTGCTACTTATGTGGCGGATTATATTGCAATCACAAAAGATGCAGCGGGTTATTATGCCAGTTACCGGCAAACAGATTCTTTACTAACTGATTACCGGGTAGGATTGCTTAACAGTGCGGTATATACGCAATTTGAATTTTCACCGATACAGCAAATGAGGGTGGTGGCCGCGTTGCGCTACGACCGGATGGATTACAATTTTGAAAATCATTTAACACCATCTGCATATACCGGCGCGCCCAGTGAGCGTAATAATTTTAATGCGCTTACGCCTAAGCTGGGACTTACTTATAACCTCGGAAGTAACAGGGGTTTGTATGCCAATTACAGTGTGGGTTTTGCACCTCCTAATATCTCGGAATTATATACCGGTGTTAAAGTCCCCGTATTGAAATCTGCTACTTATCAGAACTATGAAGCAGGTGGCTGGTTTGGGTTTGCCAATCATAAAGGATATGCCGATCTGAGTATTTATCGTATGAATGGCAGCAATGAAATTATCAGTGTGAGAAATGCTGATGGCGTTTATGAAAACAGGAATACAGGTGCTACTACGCATAGTGGGATAGAGTGGAATGTAAAATATGCACCTGTTAATAGTCTGCTGATACGCAGCAGTGGTACATATGCGGAACATCTTTTTAAAGCTTATGCAGATGGTAGTAAAGTATATACTGATAACCAGATGAATGGAGCCCCTAAATGGATAGCCAATACAGAAGTTACCTGGAAGCCTGCTGTACTGAAGGGTTTCAGGATCGGTGCAGAGTGGCAGCATATAGGTAAGTACTTTATGGATGCGGCCAATACTTCGGTGTACAATGGGTATGATTTATTTAATGCAAGGGCAGGATATGTATTTAAAGGATTTGAATGCTGGCTCAACTGCATGAACATTGGAGATCAGTTGTATGCCACCACTGCAGAGAAATCTGCATATGGAAAAACATACAGGGTTGGCCCACGGCAGACGTTCAACTTCGGCGTTGCTTATACATTTACCGGGAAAAATTAAAGAGATGAAACCAATTGCAGCCGCGATATTGTTGTTGTTGACGCTATCCTGCCATCGCAGTGGGATACAGCCGGAAGGACCGGTAGTAGTATCACACGCAGGAAAGGATGCTTCCTGTCCTTTTATGACGAAAGATACAGATGGCCACCCGGTGATTAGCTGGGTGGAAAAAGATAGTAGTGCAGACACGGGGCTGATGTACTATGCTGTATCTAACGATAACGGGCATACGTTTTCTGAACCGGTTGTTATTCCGGCTACCACCGGTGTTTTTCCGCATGATGAAAACCTGCCGAAGCTGTTGTTTAAACCGGGCGGCACTGTCATTGCGCTGTTTGGGGTAGAGGCGAATGATCCGCGTAACAAGTATGCAGGTAAAGTTATGTATACACAGTCGTTTGATCATGGCAAAACCTGGCAGACAGCAGTGCCGCTGGTAACGGATACTGCGGGGTATGATCAGCGTTATTTTGATATGGCTTTATTGCCGGCAGGAGAGGCTGCAGCTATCTGGCTGGATAACAGGAAGCAAACTAACGCGGAAGGTTCAACGCTTTATTTTGCAGTGACAAGCGGGCAAAGTGGTTTTCAATCTGCGATGCCGGTAGCGACTACCATTTGCCAGTGTTGCCGTACCAAAATGTATGTAGCTGATAATGGCAATATTCATCTTGCCTACCGGGATATCATCAACGATTCTATTCGTGATATGGTACACCAGGTATCTACCGATGGAGGTAAATCGTTTTCTACGCCGGTACGCATCAGTGCGGATAACTGGGTAGTGAATGGTTGCCCGCATACTGGGCCAACGCTGACCGCCAATAGTACCGGATTGCATTTCGCCTGGTTCACCATGGGCGGTGGACAGGGAGCGTTTTATTGCCGCTCTGCAGATAACGGCCAAACCTATACGCAAAAGGAGTCTCTCAGCAAAGCGCCGATGGCAAAACATCCGCAGATGACGACCATAAATGATCAGCTCCTGGTAGTATGGGATGAACCTGTAAAATGGAAAAATGATTTTAACAGCAGGGTGGGCTTTCAATACAAATCGGCCGATGGTAAAACAATAACGGCAGGTCTCCTTACGGCTGACAGCAGTTATGCAAATTTTCCGGTGATCAGTGCGGTGGGGGAGGATAAAGCACTGCTGGCTTATAAAAAACGCAGTGGAAACAGGAGTGAAGTGGTGGTAACCAGGTTAAATGTTCAGTAGGCTTTATCAGGGGGGATCCTGACTGAAAATAAATTGGGATGTAGATGATTTTCAGCAACGATGAGTTATTGAAAAATATCTACATCCCAAATTCTAAAAAATTCTCAGCTGTAACCCAAAGAAAAGCCTTTTTGTCCGGCCCAATCTTTACGCGATGCCCAACGACCGTAGTTACCTTTACGGGAGCTGCCAAAGTAAAGGCGCCATCCTTCTTTCCACGCGGGATAGTACAGACGTAACAAGTACATAGTGATAAATGTAAGCATAGGGATATGGTTTTCAATGTTTGGATAGTCAGTTAGTTTAGTCGCATTGGCATAAATTTTTTGCTGCTATAGCTATATGTGTGCAAAAAATATATAAATGTTTCCAAATATAATAACTCCTGTCGCAACATCAAATCACATCTATGTGTTATTTTTTATCTATGTAATAAGCATTGGCTTGTTGCAAAGGTGTCATTACCAGATCATTAATACAAACGTGCGGTGGCAGGGAGGTGCAATAGTATACCACGTCTGCTACATCCTGCGGTGTTAATGGAATAAAGCCTTTATACACTTCTTTCGCCTTTTCTTCATCTCCTTTAAACCTTACCAGCGAAAATTCTGTTTCTGCAGCACCGGGGTGAACGGCGGTTACTTTTATACGATAAGGGAGCAAATCAATCCGCATACCCTGGGAAATAGCGTCTACAGCGGCTTTGGTAGCACAGTAAACATTGCCTTTGGCATATACCAGTTTGGCGGCAGTAGAGCCAATATTGATGATATGGCCGGTAGTACGGGAACGCATCCACGGAATAACGGTACGGGACACGTACAACAGCCCTTTAACGTTGGTATCTATCATGGCATCCCAGTCATCGGTACTACCTTCGTCAATGGTGCTTAATCCGGCTGCAAGGCCCGCATTATTTACGAGGATATCAATTTTCCTCCATTCTTCCGGAATATTGCCTAAAACGGCTTTTACTTCCGCCTCATTTCTTACATCAAAATTTAATGCCAGAACATTTACACCAAATTCCTGTGTGAGTTGTGTTTGAAATGCATCCAGTCTTTCTTTCCGCCGTCCGGTTATAATCACATCATAACCTTTACCGGCATACGTAGTTGCACATGCCTGGCCAAAACCGGCAGTCGCTCCGGTGATAAGAACAATACCCATGAGATGTAATTTTTTATGCAATTTACAAAGGATCAGCGGATCAACGTTACTGTTCCTTTTCTCATGATTTCTTTACCCGTAAAATCTGTTCCCTGTAGTATCCAGATATACGTGTCCACAGGAGCCGGAGCGCCCCTGAAAGTACCATCCCATCCGGTACGGAAATCTGTGGATGCATAAATTTCCACTCCCCACCGGTTATATATGCGGAAGAATTTGTAGGTGGTGATACCTACGGGGATAAACCGGAAATGATCATTTTGCCCGTCACCATTAGGGGTAAAGGCGTTTGGCACATACATTTCCGGTCCTGTATAATATTTTACGGTCACTGTTGCATACCCAAAACATCCCTGCTGATTGGATACACGAAGTTTAAAAGCAATGTCGCGGTTATAGTTGAGTACCGGATTCGCGATGTTAGGATTGGTCAATCCGTCTGAAGGTGTCCACGAATAAAAATCACCACCGCTACCCTGCATTACGAGTGGCTGCCCCCTGGCTAGTATGGTATCGTGTCCTGCAAATGGATTGACTTCGTATATCCGTATGTTTTTTGTGACGGTTTTTTCGCACTGTTTATCGGTCTGCAGGGTCAGTGAAATCGTATATACGTCACCTTTAGTAAAGGTATGTTGGAGCGATCGTTGTATGCCGGGCGTAACAACACTATCTGTAGTACCGAAATCCCATACATGGGAAGTAATATTTCCATACTGGTATGAGGACGTATCATTGAACTGAATAAGATCACCTTTGCAGATTCCTGTGGAGGTAAATCCGGCTTTCAGTCCCGGGTAGTTGTTGATGGTACCCACTGCGCTATCTGTGCAGGAGAGTCCGGGGTTCACCACCATTTTTACTTTGTACACACCGGTGTCAGGATACTGGTGATAGAACATCGTTTTATTATCGGTAAGGGTATCGGTGCCATCACCAAATGTCCAGTAGTAGGTAGATGAATAACCCGCTACACTGGAATTGCTGATAGGAACGTGTAATGCAGGGTCATCTGTACAGTTATTCAGCACTGATGGAAAAGTGGCAGTGATCCTGGTCTGGCAGTTAAATACCGTCAACAATATGTCTTTGCTATGTGTGCCCAGGAATTTTTTTGTAAATGGATCGTACTCATTCACGCACACTGTTATTACATACTTTCCCGGTTTATTGGGTCTGCAGGTAATCAGGCCCTGAGCAGAAATGGATATGCCCGGGCTGCCACCCATTGGATTGCTGCCCGAATAAGGTGGTATATACCGTACAGTGGAATTATAGGGAGGTGGTGTGGTAGATGTGTTTTCATTGGTGCTGGAGCCGTCTGTTAATGCACTGCAAAGATTATAGGTCAAACTATCACCATCTTCGTCATACGCAGCGTAGTCCAGTGTAAAAGGCATAGCACTGCAAATAATAATGGATGTATCCTTATTGAAATAAGCGCTGTTGTTATTCGGTCTTGATTCTGTACCAGGAATAGTGGTATAATAAGTAGAACCTTCATGTTCTGAATCATATATGTTGTTCAGGTTTTCACCGCGGCAGCACCGTTGTGACGCTACGTAATAGCCGCCGGGAACAGGCGCCAGTTCTATCACTGCGGTATAGAAGGCTACTTCCAGGTGTTGTGCCTGTGGTGCCAGGCAAGGATTTTTCAGCGTATCAATGAGTGGACGTGTTTCAGAAATGTAGAGATATACAGAAGATAAAACTTTGGAACCATTGGAAGTAAATACGTTAGCTGTTACAGGGTTCTCGAATCTGTCGATACAACCTTGTCGCTCGCCACAGGTAAAATCTGCGTCGCGGTACAACTTGAGGGTGATGAGATAACGGTAGCGTGTATTATCTCCGCTCATTCCTAATGTCTTATAAAAAATTTCGCCACCAATAATATGATATCCAGCTGCGAAAATAGGGAACAAAAAGCAGCTCAATACCAGTAATACTGCTCTCTTCATGATTGGGGATACTGCTCTCTGAATTTAACAAAAAAAGAGCAGATCCGGTTCATTTCGGACAACTTTATCTTACGAGTGTGACGGTGCCTTTACGTTGAACAGTATTATTGTTGATATCCTTTCCTTGTACTACCCAAACATAGGTACCAATGCCGGCAGTCTGACCATTTACTGTTCCGTCCCATCCCTGAAGATAGGCTGTGGTGGAGTATACCAGCTTTCCCCAGCGATCAAATACGCGGAAAAATTCCATGGTTACAATACCTACCGGCAGTGGGCGGAAAATATCATTTAATCCGTCTCCGTTGGGAGAGAATGCATTAGGTATATAAATATCCGGCCCTTTAATAAAGCGGACGAAAATATTGTCGGTACCGGAACAACCTTCCTGCGTATAGGCGGTAACGGTATATGTAATGTCGTGGTTATACGTAGTAACCGGATTATAAATACTACGGTTGTTTAATCCGTCTGGTGGCATCCAGGTATAGCGTACGCCCCCGGTGGCATTTAGCTGAAATGGAGTGTTCAGCATAATAATGGTATCGTTGCCGGCAAAAGCATGCACTTTAGGCACTACTCTTACCAACGTGCTGGCAGTAACCGGCTTGGGACATCCGAGTGTATCCGTTACAGTTACTGTAAATAAAGTGGTGTCTACGGGGTGTGCTATAGTTACCGGTGAAGAAGCGTTATCCACATAAAAGGCTGGCGACCAGCGGTAATAGGCGCCGCCGGTAGCACGCAACGTTAAGGGTACACCAAAACAAACAGTGGTATCTGGAGCAGCGGTAGCTTTAGGAGGGTCTACCACTTTAAGACTAACGGTATCGGCCCCACGACATGTACCCAGCGCCACCTGTACTTCGTAGGTTTGTTTGGGTGGAGTTGGTATCACGTACACGTCAGGATTAAAGGATATAACGCTATTCCTGGTGAGGTCTGTCCAGCGGTAGGTATACAAACCATCGGCGGTAGTTTGTAAATGAATCTCATCATTTGTACACACCGTACTGTCAGCAATTGTTTTTACATGTATGGTAGTTCTTACATCTACCAATATATCTTTATCGTTCACACATCCCTGATTATCCACAAAAGTTACTTTATAGGTGGATGTACGTGGAGGAAACACGATAGGATCAGGCGTGTTGGGATTTAGTATAAAGTAGTTGTCCGGTGTCCAGTTAAACTTGCCTGGTAATGTGCTGTTGGCCCACATATGCAAACTGTCTTTGGCGCATAGTAATGTATCTGACGTGGCATTAAATGGAGGCTTGTCGTAAATAGTAATCGGATTGGTAATGGTTTGTTCGCATCCTTTATCATTGCGCACATACAGCTTTACAGCATAATTTCCGGGTGTTTTATACAGGTAGTTAGGGTTCGCCACATTGGTGGTGTCACCGTTACCGAAATCCCACTTATAATAAGCAATACCTCCGGCATCAGAGCGGGTAGGGGAAGAGTTAAATTTTGTTTCCTTATTCGAACAAAAGCCTGCAGCTGTAAATGCCGCTTTCAATACCGGGTACGCATACACGAGCGCGATAGCACTGTCACCACAGTTACTGTTTTTATCTACCCACATCTTCACTGTATATAAACCTTCTTTGGCGTAAGTATGCGTGAATGCAGCAGTACTGTTGGTAGCCAGTGTGGTGCCGTCTCCAAAGTCCCAGAAGTAGGGTTTTCCAAGTGTGCTGTTATTGGTGAAGGTGACGGTTAAACTGGTGCAGTCGTTGTATTTATCAGGCATGGAAGCGGTCACCTGTTTGACACAGGTAGTCACATTAATATGAAAATCTTTGCGCAGGGTGCCTATCTGTTTACCATTACGAAACTCTTTTACACATACAGTCACTACATATTTACCTGCTGTGGGGGCAATGCCTGAAATGATCCCGGTTTTGGGATCTATGGTAACAGTTGATCCAAGTGGGCTGCCACCACTGAACGGCGATATGTAGGAAACTTCCTCATAAGGTGGATTTTCCGCAGGAGGAGGTATGTTGTTATCGCCCGTAAGTGCTCCGCCTTTGAAGGCGTCACAGAATTCATAGGCGAGGGAATCGTGATCCTGATCTGATGCAGAGAAGTCGTAAGTGAATTTTTTACTGGCACATACCAGGGTGGCTTCTTCCTTATTGAATGTTGGACTGGAGTTTATTATTTGTACGTTGTCGATTTTACCCGGGATGTCAATATAATAAGTTGCACCGGTGCCCACATCCGGGCTGTTGGGGAGAGGCTCAGCTACTATATTGAGCATGAACGGATCGCGGCAGCAACTTGAAAAAGCGATGGTGTAACCATTGTCGTTAGCAGGTATTGTAATGTTGGTTGTAAACGTTCCTATCTGGTAACAGATCACTGGAGGATTCACAATGCAAGGGTCTACCTGCCCCAGGTTTTTCTCCTCAAAACCTGAGCGGGTGATTTGATAATCAGCGAGCTTACTGTAATTTTTTTTGTCGAAGGCAGAGAGGTAAACGGCATCGGGCATTTTGGCTATCCGGGGGCCATTACCGCAGATACGATATAATTTCAGGGTGATCGTATAGGTAATCATGTTGCCATTCCTGCTTACAAACTTATAGTATACCTGTCCGCCTATAATATGACTGGCCTGCGCCACCAGGGCGCACACCATGCATAGCAGGATGGCAAGTAGTTTTTTCAAAACATGCGATTTTTATGATTATAGTTGACAAAACGCTATAAACTGCTCCAATATCACATTACTCTCTGTTGCTATTTCCCACATACCCATGTGGCCCACATTTTCAAAAATATGAATGCTGCTGATCCGCGGCAAAGTTATTTGCGGTAACACGTTATCCAGCGGCACTGCATTATCATCTTTCCCGATCATAAATAATACCGGTACCCGAAGCCCTTTCAGTACTCCTGTTCTGTCCGGACGGGCGGCCATTGCCTCATAATACGCTACCAGCGCCGGGAGCTGACATTCCATACCCATTTTCACATATGCATCTACCTCAGATGGCAGGGTGCTTCTGGTAGCAGGGCTAAACATATTGGGCAATGTTTGCCGTAAAAATGTTTCTGCTCCATATTGTTCCATCAGCTTAACAGACTTTCGTCTGCCTTCTTTTTTCTCTTCACTATCTGCTTTGGCAGTAGAATGAAAAAGTCCCAATCCTTTTACAATGGAAGGATATTTTTCAGCTAATGCCAGTGCAATATAGCCACCCATAGAGTGGCCGATAATAACTGCGTCACTGATATCTTCTGCTAACAGGATCGCATATACGTACTCCGCCATGGATTCAATAGTCAGTGGCGAAGACAGCGGCGATACTGCTGTTCCCGGCAAATCCGGAATAATGACGCGATACTGGGTTTTAAGCTGCGTAGTTTGTATGTTCCAAAGTCCTGAGTTCTCTGCAAAACCATGTATAAGCACTACCGTTGCGCCCTGGCCCTCATCCAACCAGGTGATGTTTCCGTTATTGATTGATTTCCGCATGTTTTAAACCGGGAATAAATCGTGAAATAAAAGCGTGTAACAGGAACAAGATACAAAATATTAATGCCGCTTTCGACACCAGATCGCCATTTTTTACATAGAACGTAATACCCGTCCTCGGTGTTACAGTTGCTTTAAAAACAGCTTGCTGCCAGTAGGCTTGCGGTTGATGAATATTACCTGCCGGATCAATAACTGCTGATATACCGGTATTTGCGCAGCGTGCTATCCAACGACGGGTTTCAATGGCACGAATCCGGGCATATTGTAAATGCTGCCGGTGACCTTCTGTATTGCCCCACCATCCGTCGTTGGTGATAATGACTAATAAATTGGCCCCGGGTTTAATATGCGTGGCCATATAATTACTAAATACTGATTCATAACAGATTACCGGGAAAACGTTGATGCTGTCTGCAGGATTGGTAAACATTTCCACGCCGGGCATACGGCCGTAGCTGCCGGAAATACCGCCGAAATCCAACGCTACGTTTTGCATGAACGATAAGTAACGTACATAGGGCACCAGTTCGGCTCCAGGTACCAGTTCATATTTATGGTATACCTGTATACTTTTGGAAGTATCTATCTGTATGGCACTGTTATACGCATCCCAGCGGGTACCATCATTCAGTGTTCTGGCGGTAACGGGGATCTCCTCTATACTGCTATAATGCTTCAGTGTAGCGGCGCCGCTGATCAGTTTTGCTTTAGGGTATTTGCGCAGCATTTCCCGGATGGCCATTACTTCCGGTTGATAGTTCAGTTCACTTTCCCAGGCGCCCTGCGGAAACAACGCAGTTTCCGGCCAGATAATATAACGGGTATTGCTATCCGCTTTTTGTTCTGTTAGCCGCAAAAATTTTCCCAGTTGATCCATGGCAGATCCTGCACTGAATTTTTCATCATAGGGATCTATGTTGGGTTGTACAATCACTACGGCTGTTTTCCGCGCCGGATCATCGGGTGTGGGTGCAATAAAAGCAGAAATAATCAATGGCAAACCAATCACCACTGCCGGCTTCCAGATTTCACGTAATACCTGCTTCCATGAAAAATCGTATAGGCGGGCACGTTTCCATACGTTATAGATAAGAATATTGGCGCAGAGTACCCAGAAGGTGCCGCCGCTGGTACCGGTATATTCGTACCATTGTATCCATCCCGGACGCAATGCAAATGCATGACCCAATACCAACCAGGGCCAACTGAACTCCCAGGTCTGATGAATATATTCAAACGTTAACCAATATACGATTAGGGCAAAGTAAGCTACGGGCTCAGGTAATTTTCTACGGGTATTTTTAAAGCCCAGCCAGGGAATGCTCATGAGTAATGCATTGAAGCAATTGGCGAATACGCCACTCATGGGCAGGGTAGTATTGCCTACCCACCAGGTAGAAGCTACGTTCCATACCAGGAAGGTGCTGAACACAAGACCGAAATATTTCCAGCGATGCTGCACTTTTTCGCTGATATACAACAATGGGGTAAATGCAATGAAAATAAGCGGCGTAAGCGGCATAGTAGGCCAGGCAAGCCAGAATATTAAACCACTCAGAATGCTTAACAGCAGGTAAGGCTTCTTCATTTTATAATGATGAATTTCTATTTACGGATAGGAACGAAGATAAGTGCGGAATTACTGAAAACAAAAACGCCCGGCACTTTCAGGCCAGGCGTTCTGTTATCTTTTTGTGATTATCTGCTATAGTTAGGTGCTTCCTTGGTGATTACCACATCATGCGGGTGGTTTTCTTTTACAGTAGCCGCTGTAATTTTTACAAACTGTGCACCCTGTAATGCTTTGATATCTTTGGAACCGGTAAGACCCATACCAGCCCGTAAGCCACCTACAAATTGCTGCACTATTTCAGCGAGCATGCCTTTGTATGGAACGCGGCCCACAATACCTTCCGGTACCAGTTTCTTAATATCATCTTCATCCTGGAAGTAACGGTCTTTACTACCTTCCTGCATGGCTTCAATAGAACCCATACCACGATAGGATTTAAATTTACGTCCTTCGTAAATAATAGTTTCTCCGGGGCTTTCTTCCACACCTGCAAAGATAGATCCTGCCATGATGGTAGATGCACCTGCTGCGAGGGCTTTTACCATATCACCGGTATAACGGATACCACCATCTGCAATTACCGGGATACCCAGTTTTTTCAGTGCGTCAGCAGCTTCCATTACAGCAGATAGCTGTGGGAAACCTGCGCCTGTTACAATACGGGTGGTACAGATAGAACCAGGTCCTACCCCTACTTTCACTGCATCTGCACCTGCCTGTGCCAATGCCAGTGCACCTTCTGCAGTAGCTACGTTACCAGCAATCACCTGCAGTTTAGGGAACGCTTTCTTTAATTTTTTGAGGTTGTTTAATACCGCAATAGAATGACCATGGGAGCTATCCAGGCAAACTACATCCACACCTACATTCACGAGTGCCTGTGTACGATCCAGCAGATCTGCAGTGATACCGAGTGCAGCGCCTACGAGTAAACGGCCGAATTCGTCCTTTACAGCGTTAGGATAGCTGGTTAACTGCAGAATATCACGGTAAGTGATCAGCCCTGCCAGTTTACCCTGTTTGTTAACTACCGGTAATTTTTCGATTTTATAATGCTGGAGAATTTTTTCTGCCTTTTTCAGGTCAGTGCCTTCTGGTGCAGTGATCAGGTTTTCACTGGTCATTACCTCTTTTACAAGGCGTTTTTTATTCTTTTCAAACCGTAAGTCCCTGTTGGTGAGGATACCTACCAGCTTGTTGTTATCATCGATAATGGGAATACCACCGATACCGTTTTCCTTCATCAGTCTTAACGCTTCACCGATGGTGGCGTCAACTTTCAGTGTAACGGGATCTATGATCATACCGCTTTCGCTACGCTTAACGCGTCTCACCATTTCGGCTTGTCGTTCGATGCTCATGTTCTTGTGGAGAATACCTATTCCGCCTTCTCTCGCCAATGCAATAGCCAGCGTGGCTTCAGTAACAGTATCCATCGCTGCAGATACCATTGGTATATTCAGACGTATGTTTTTTGTTAATTGCGTAGAGAGATTTACTTCTTTAGGCAGAACTTCAGAGTAGGCCGGTACCAGGAGCACATCATCGAATGTAAGTCCGTCAGCTACAAATTTGGGTTTAGATTTTCCCGCAGGCATGATGCAACTATTAATCAGTTAAAAAATAATTGCACGCAAATGTACACTTAATTACGGAATAAATAAAATAATCGCCTGTAGCCCTCTTGTGTTACTTGTTAATAAATCATTAACAAACAGCCCTCAAATCAGCTCGTAGAGCTGGCCCGGGAGGCTGCGGAGTACACTTTGCATCTCCAGGTTGAACACTGCGGTAGCTACCTGGCTGCCTGATAAACGGGTTTGCAGGTACAATTCTTCCAGGTGCCGCCGTGACTTTTCCCGGAAAAGTGACATAATCAGCTGCTCATCGGCTGTTAACTCCGGAAACAGCCCTGGTTGCACTACGCCGGAAACAGACGGACGCGCGTTTTCCTGCCAGCCCATCAGTTCCAGTACATCGGCAGCATCCGTGAGCAGTGCGGCTTTGTTTTGTTTGATCAGGTAGTTACAGCCCGCTGACTGTGGATCATTCAGCCTGCCCGGAATACACATCACATCCCGGTTATAGCCGTTGGCCAGATCGGCTGTGATGAGTGAACCACCCCTCACCCCGCTTTCTATCACAATAGTGGCATCACTGATGCCGGCCACAATCCGGTTGCGCTTAGGGAAATTTTGTTTATCCGGCAGGGTCTGGCTCATATAGTCGGTCAGCAAACCGCCCTGCTCCAGCATTTCCACGGCCATTTGCTTATGCGCAAGGGGATATATCCGGTCCAGTCCATGTGCCAGCACGCCAATAGTAGGCGTTTGCTCTTTTAAGGCGGTTTTATGGGCGATCAATCCGGGTTAATGCGATCTGATACATTAATTCCTGGGGCATAACAAACAATATTTCCGCATAATTTACAATTTTCTCATGGCACTTTTTGTCGGCCACATGATTTATTTTTGCAGCCACTAACGGATAATTTTTATGAAGATAAAATGGCTATTGACAGTAGTACTGATGATCGGGTTGTTTGCCTGTAAAACCACCCAACCGGTAACAGAAAAAAGTACCGCTACTGCACTGATACCGGGCGGTCCGGCATGGGCTGCTTTGTGGCAGCAACAATCCGGTGAATATAAAGCCCTGTGCCTGCAGGCGTATCAGTTGGCAGCATTAAGACTGGATCAATACCTCTCCACTAAAGGCAGCAAACCGCTGGCTGTAGTAACAGACATAGATGAAACGGTACTGGATAACAGTCCTTACTCTGTACACCAGGCATTGGCCGGTAAAACATACGATGATAAAAGCTGGATGGAATGGACCGCGAAAGTTGCTGCAGACACGGTTCCCGGCGCCCCGGCATTTTTTAAATATGCTGCTTCCAAAGGTGTAAAAGTATTTTACATCACTAACCGCGCAGAAAGTGAGAGAGCCGTTACCCTCCAAAACCTGCAGCGCTATCAGTTTCCAGATGCAGATGACCAGCACCTGCTGCTGAAAACAACCACCTCTGGTAAAGAACCCCGCAGACAACAGGTGTTACAGCAATATGAGATCGTGATGTTGTTTGGGGATAACCTCGGTGATTTTGCTGCGATCTTCGATAAAAAACCGGTAGATGAAAGAAATAATGCGGCACTGCAATCTGCTGCCAGCTTTGGTAGCCGCTTCATTGTGTTACCCAATCCCATGTATGGCGATTGGGAAGGAGCGTTGTATAATTTTCAGTATAAACTCACTACCCAACAGAAGGATTCTATCATGAAAAGCAGGTTGAGAAATTACTAAGTAATAATGGAAATGTTGAAGGCCGCAAAGAGCAGGTAAATGCAGCTTTGCGGCCTTTTACGTTTGTGGCGATAGCCTGGGTACTACAACATCCCGAACTGTCTGAAATGATGCAGAAAATGTTTTCTGTGAAATGCTTTCCATTCTTCATAATCCAGCATACCAAATATATGATGCACCGTTTTTTCCGTTGGATGCTGCTGGAAATATGTATCAAAATCACTGATTTCATCGAGCAGGTATTGCCTGGCCATCATCAGATTATCTGAATGAGGCGGAGGTGGTACATCGCCCTGTAAGGGTGAAGGCAGACTGCGCTGCATTTCCATTTCACTATACAGAAATTGTTTGTATCGTTCTATTTTTTCAGGTGGTGTTAAAATAGCTAACGTTTCATGCTTGTTGCAGGAAAATGCCATAGCCAAACCCAGGTGTTCGAGCATTTGCACCGCATTCATTTTTCCCCATTCAGGTACCGTAGTTTCGTGTAGCCGTGATAGGTAGTTATCAAGTGAGGTGGCGGTTAAGAATTCTGATGCATTCATAACGGATGATGATTTGAATGATTACAAGCTGATGATCCTGAATACCGTACGTCTGTTCTCTGCTCTTCCCTCTTCGGTATCATTTGTGGCAATCGGATCACTTTCGCCATAGCCTTTTGCAGCAAGACGTGCAGCAGCAATACCTTTCTCGGTTAAGTATTTAACGACTGATTTAGCGCGGTTTTCAGACAGCACCTGGTTGTCTTTATCTGTGCCTACGTTGTCGGTATAGCCGTCAATTTCAATTTTAATGGTTGGATTATCCTGAAGTAAGCTGACCAGTTTATTCAGCTCTGTAACGGATGCAGGTTTCAGTGTGTATTGTTTGCTGTCGAAGAAAATATTGTGCAGTACAATACTGGCATTGGCAGCCAGCGGTTGCAGTGGAATATTTTTTTCGAATGGCACACCGGGATTATGATCTTTCAGCGAAAAATTATCGGAGTAAAAGAGATAGCCTTTTCTGTTCACGTGCATGGCGTAATCTTTTCCTACCGGTAAGGGCGCCAGGTAGTCACCGTTGTCATTGGTTTTTACGGTGGCAATGCTATAGCCGCCCTGCAGGTCTATTATATCAATGCTGGTGGCTAAACGGGTGTGCGTGAGGGTATCATACACATAGCCTTTTACATATAACGTTTGCAGCGGGCGGGCTTCCGGATATAGTTCAAACCGGTAGATATCCAGGGCGCCACGGGTGTCGGAACGATCAGATGCGAAATAGGCGGTTTTACCATCGGCTTCTACTACCAGGGATGCATCTTCATCTATGGTATTGATGGGGTAACCGAGGTTGGTAGCTGGTCCCCAGCTGCCGTCCGGTTGCCGCCGGGAATAGAAAATATCGAGTCCGCCATAGCCAGGATGACCATTGGAGGCAAAGTAAAGCGTTTGTCCGTCCGCGTGAATAAAGGGAGTAGTTTCCCTGCCAGCGGTGTTAATATTAGGTCCCAAACGTTGAGGAATGCTCCATTGTCCGTTTGGCTGCCGGCTGGTTACAAATATATCTGCACCATTATCTGATGTTTCACGTGCAAAATAAAGTGTTTGTTTGTCGGTGCTGAGACTGGGTTGTGATTCCCAGTCACGTGTGTTGACGGGCGATCCAAAATTCTTTGGGGCGGTCCATCCCTGAGCCGTTTTTTCCGAGTAATACAGATCGCAGCTGCCTTTGCCTTCTGGAAATTCGCAGCCTGTGAATACCAGCATGGTACCATCTTGTGAAATGTTTTGTGCGCCTTCATTGAAAGAGGAGTTTACAGGTTCACCCATGTTTTGTGCCGTTGACCATTTATTGTTGTCCCGGTACGTAATATAAAAATCTTCATTACGGCCATTTACGCGCCTGGTGAAGATCAATGTTTTACTATCAATGGTAAGGGAGGGAAAGTATTCCGGATCTTTGCTATTCACCGGATCACCCAGATTTTCCGGATGAAAAGGAACGGTCTGACGGCTGTTGTTTACTGCAAATTCATAATTCGCTTTCAGCTTTTCTGCGTTAGGACTTTTAGATTTTATATTGGAAAGATATTGTGTGATTAACTGTAATGCACCTACGAAATTTCCGGTACCTGCCATTGCGCGGGAGTAGGCTACAGATACAGGGCGCAGGCCGCTGCTGTCCAGTTGCTTTAATTTTTCAAAAGCAGTGACGGCGGCCGCATAATCTTTCAGTTCTACATAGCACAATCCCATTTGTCCATATGCATCTGTAAAGTTAGGTGCGGCTTTGATGGCTTCCTGCAGAAAAGTGATGGCTGTTTGTGTCTGATAAATTCTTACGGCGTCTATTGCACGGTCGAAGCTGGCTTTTGCTTTTTTAGGAGCAGTTTCATAGGTAACTGTCTGGGCCTGCATTTGCATCCCGATGCCCAACAGGCAGCCCAGTATTAACAGGAAGGTTTTTTTCATAGAATGTATTCGCTATGTAATTAACGAAATTCTATCGAAAAATAGAATAGCTTTTAGCCATTAGCTTTTAGCTTTTAGTAAAAATGCAGCGGAGGTGTTCGCTGCATTTTTACTAAAAGCTAAAAGCTAATGGCTAAAAGCTGTTCTACGGTACATTAATATATTTATGGATCTGCAGGGACATGGTCCACTGCGGGTTATCTTTGATATACTCCGTAATAAGTGGTGTCATTTCCGCGCTGCGTTCCCATTCAGGTTGCAGGTACAGTTTACAGTGTTTGCCGGCCAAGGCAGCATATTTCTCTGCCCAGGCAAAATCTGTTTTGTTGAAGATGACTACTTTCAGTTCATGGGCTACTTTACAGATTTCCGGTAAAGGCGCTTTGAATTTTTTGGGAGATAAAGTAATCCAGTCCCAACTTCCGCTGAGCGGCGAGGAGCCGGATGTTTCTATATGTGTTTGAAAGCCTTGTTTATGCAGGGATTTGGTGAGGGTGTCCAGGTTGTGCAGGAGTGGTTCCCCACCGGTTACCACAGCTATGCGGCCCGGATAGGCAGCAGCTTCCGTTACGATATCATTTACCTGTACTTGCGGATGCTTGTCAGCATCCCAGCTATCTTTTACATCGCACCATACGCAGCCAACATCACAGCCGCCCAGCCTGATAAAATAGGCTGCCCTGCCCTGGTGGTAGCCTTCCCCCTGAATGGTGTAAAAACGCTCCATCAGCGGGAGGGTACTTATTTTAATATTTGTAGTTATTACTGACATGACTTACTTCACAAAGTTCCGGTTTTTTTACCACCGGTAACACATTTAATAAAAGCTAAAAGCACAATAACCGCTAAGGCCTAAAAGCTAACTGCTAAAAGCTAAAGCTTTCTTAATTCATACTTCCTTTCAAACCGATGGTGGCGTGATAGGTATTCTTGAGTAAAGCGGCTATGGTCATAGGTCCAACGCCACCGGGAACGGGGCTGATGTAGCTACATTTAGGCGCCACTTCATCAAATTTAACGTCTCCTTTCAGGCGGAAGCCACTCTTTTTGCTGGCGTCTTCCACACGATTAATACCTACATCCACAATAACAGCGCCTTCCTTTACCATGTCGGCGGTCACAAAATCTGGTTTACCGATGGCAGCAATAATGATATCTGCCTGCCGGCAGATGTCGGCCAGATTATGTGTATGCGAATGCGTGAGGGTAACCGTGCAGTTACCTGGATGGGTGTTGCGGCTCAGCAAAATGCTCATTGGTGTACCAACAATATGGCTGCGGCCTATCACCACGGCATGCTTGCCTTTGGTAGGAATATTATAATGTTCCAGCAGCAACATAATACCATATGGGGTAGCCGGAATAAAAGCAGGTAAGCCACTTACCATTTTACCAACATTCATGGGATGGAAGCCATCTACATCTTTGCTGGGATCAATGGTGTTGATTACCAGTTCTTCGTTGATATGTTTGGGTAAAGGTAATTGAACGAGAATGCCATCTACATCCGGATTTTCATTCAACAGAATGATCTGGTCCAGCAGATGTTTTTCAGAAATTTGTGCATCAAACCGAAGGAGGGTAGAATTATACCCACATTCAGCGCATGATTTTACTTTGGATGCTACGTATGTTTCACTTGCCGGATTATTACCTACCAATATGGCTGCCAGGTGAGGAACTTTTTTACCAGCGGCCTTTAATTCAGCCACCTGAGCGGCTAATTGGGCTTTGATAGCCTCAGAAATTAGTTTACCGTCTAAAATTTGCATGTGCAAAGGTAAGGAAAACTGTGATTTGATAGTGCTGATTTGGGGAGAAGAGCGTTGGGGAGTCGCCGAAGTCCAGCAAAACAAGCTCCGGTAAAGGAACTTGCTTTGCTCGGGCATTGCGCCTGTCAGGAACTTACGTATTGTTCAGTGGAAATTATAAGGCAAAACATAAATATAAATCTTCTTATTGATATATACAAAAGAAGACCAGATCACAGGTATTTATTCTTAAATTTTTGGTGCAGCATCCAGTATTTCTTTGTCGGCTGCTGCGGCATATTTTTCAAAGTTGCGGATGAATTGTCCGGCAAGATCAGTTAACTGCGCATCGTAAGCACTTTTGTTTTCCCAGGTATTGCGCGGATCCAGGATACTATCTGGTACACCCGGGCAATTATCCGGAATCTGAAATCCGAAAACAGGATGTGCATGGAAGGTCGCCTTATCAAGCTGTCCGTTTAATACGGCAGTGATCATGGCGCGGGTATAACTGAGTTTAATACGATTGCCGGTACCATAAGCGCCGCCTGTCCAGCCAGTATTGATCAGCCAGATATTTACGTTGTGTTTACGCATTCTTTCTCCCAGCATCTGTGCATACTGTGCCGGATGCAATGGTAGGAAAGGTGCGCCAAAACATGCGCTGAAAGTGGATTTGGGCTCGGTAACACCTGCTTCTGTACCTGCTACCTTAGCGGTATAGCCAGAAATAAACTGGTACATCGCCTGTCCGGGCGACAGCCTGGAAATAGGAGGTAACACACCATAAGCATCGCAGGTAAGGAAGAAAATATTCTTTGGAATGCCTCCTACTGAAGGTTCCTGGGCATTGTCGATATAGTGCAGCGGATAGGATACACGGGTATTTTCCGTAATGGTACTATCTGCATAATTCACGGTACGAGTGCCAGGGAAGAAGGTGATATTTTCCAGCATGGCACCTTCGCGCACTGCATGAAATATCTGTGGTTCCTTTTCTTCAGAAAGATCAATACATTTTGCATAACAACCGCCTTCAAAGTTAAACACACCGGTATCCGTCCAGCCATGTTCATCATCTCCTATCAGCTTACGTGCAGGATCTGCGCTCAGGGTAGTTTTGCCGGTGCCGCTCAAACCAAAGAATACAGCAGTATCACCTTTCTCGCCAATGTTGGCAGAGCAATGCATGCTCAGCACATTTTTGTTATGAGGTAATTCGTAATTCAAAATGGTGAAAATACCTTTTTTGATTTCTCCTGTGTAGGCACTGCCACCAATGATGATTATTTTTTTAGTGAAGTTTACTACAGAGAAGTTCCGCTGCCGCGTGCCATCAGTGGCGGGATCAGCTAAACAGCCAGGGGCTTGAATCACCGTCCAGTCGGGATGCATGTAATCCAGTTCTTCTTCTGAAGGACGGAGAAACATGTTGTAAGCAAATAAACTGGACCAGGGCAGTTCACTGATGACTTTAATGTTGACCCTGAAATCATCATCTGCACAGGCATAACAATCACGTACCCACACCTCTTTACCGGTGAAGTAACGGGTAATTTTACTGTATAAACGATCGAAATTTTCTTCAGAGATAGGGAGGTTGAAATCGTTCCAGTTTACGGTGTCCGTTGTGATGTTGTCTTTTACAATGAATTTGTCTTTCGGGGAGCGACCGGTATATTCACCGGTGTTAACAGCCAGGGCCCCAGTGTCAGCATATACCCCTTGTTTACGGGCGATGGTTTGTTCCGCCAGTTTTTCGGGTGAAAGTTGGTAATAAACGTTAGCCACGTTCTCTATGCCAAGTCCCCGTAAGTCAGCAATAGGATTCCTTACGCTACTCATTTGCATAAAAGCAAGATTGTTTTGGTGTAAAAGCAAAACTAGCGATTTTTTGATATTGTCAAATTTTATCGGTGTTATACCATTGAAATTTAGAAATTAGTAACCGTTTTTGGGGTGATTATTGCGATATCTTCAATATGCGGGTATTTCATTGCAGGATTATCAAACTAAAAAGCGGATAATATAGCATTAGCTATTTGCAAGGAAATATTAGTACGATTTTGTCATTTAATACAACAGATATTAACCAATTTGATGATTCAGTGTTGAGCAATATTTCTACCTCCGAAATTTTACCTAGGTTTGAAACCTCATTTGAAATTAAGAGATATGAAGAATTTGCCCTTAGATCCGCAGCTGTTTGTAAAGAACCGCCAGCGTTTTGTGGCTAAAATGAAGCCACAGTCTATCGCTATTATCAACTCCAATGATGAATTGCCCACCAATGGTGACGCCTTGCATAAGTTCAAGCAGAATTCAGATCTGTATTGGCTGACAGGTATTGATCAGGAGGATACGATGGTGGTATTGTTTCCCGATAATCCGGATCCTAAATACCGTGAGGTATTGGTGCTGGTGCGCCCTAACGAGTTAAAGGAAAAGTGGGATGGTCACAGGTTGCGTAAAGATGAAGCATATGCCGTATCCGGTATGTCTACCGTAGTTTGGCTGGATAGCCTGGATGCATTATTACAGCAATGGATCAACGATGCGGCCAACATCTACCTGAACACCAACGAAAATAACCGTAAGTCAAACCTGGTACCGGTAAGAGATTACCGTTATGCACAGGAAACAAAGGAGCGTTATCCGCTGCATAATTATCTGCGTGCCGCTGTTATCTTCAAAGAACTGCGTGCCATAAAAACACCGGAAGAAATCAAGGTGATGCATGAAGCGATGGATATTACTGAAAAGACTTTCCGCCGTTTACTGAAGTTCATCAAGCCAGGTGTATGGGAACATGAAATTCATGCAGAAATTATGCACGAATTCCTGCGTAACCGCTCTGCTGGCGAAGCCTATGGCTCTATCATCGCTTCCGGCGATCGTGCCCGTACCCTGCACTATGTATCCAATAACCAGGAATGTAAAGATGGGGAAGTTATCCTGATGGACTTTGGTGCAGAATACGGTGGCTACAATGCGGATCTTACCCGTAGTGTACCTGTAAACGGCAAGTTTTCGCCACGTCAGCGCCAGGTATATGATGCCTGTCTGCATCTGCACAACTATGCTAAATCTATCCTGCGTCCGGGTATCACCATCGCTAAATACCATGAAATGGTAGGTGTGGAAGCAACAAAAGAATTTATTAAGCTGGGTTTACTCACAGAAGAAGAAGTGAAAAACCAGGATCCTGAAACACCGGCATACCGCAAATACCTGTACCATGGCATCTCTCACCACCTGGGGGTTGATGTACATGATCTGGGACCTTCTTTCCATCAGCCTATTCCGGAAGGAGCAGTGATGACCATTGAACCCGGTATTTATATTGAAGAAGAAAAACTGGGTATCCGCATCGAAAACAATATCTGGCTTACAGCAGAAGGTAATGTGGACCTGATGAAGAATATTCCGATTACGGCCGATGAAATAGAGGCCCTGATGAAATAGAATTTCAAATTACGAATTACGAATTACGAATTACGGGATTTGTGAGTAGATAATAAACGCTGATCTTTGCGTTTACCATTTACGCACAAATCCCGTAATTCGTAATTCGTAATTCGTAATTTGCACTAAATCTTTCTATTAAATGAAGCAACTACCCAATATTCTTACCCTATGTAACCTCTTTTGCGGGGCACTGGCTATTATCTGCATCTTACATGCACCGGAATACCGCGCAGAGATTAACGGGGCCGACTATACGATTCTAACACCGGAGCCGGTATACTGGGCTTCTGCATTGGTAGTACTGGCAGGTATCTTCGATTTTTTTGATGGTATGGTAGCCCGGCTGCTCGGCGTATCAGGCCCTATGGGCAAGGAGCTGGACTCCCTGGCAGATGTGGTGACTTTTGGCGTAGTACCCGGTATGATGTTGTACAGACTGCTCCGCAGTGCGTATTTTCAACAACCGGATGTTTTTGATGTATCTATCTTCAACCTCGCTCCGGCCTTGCTGGTGCCTTGTTTTGCGGCATACCGCCTGGCTAAGTTTAATATAGACACCCGGCAGTCAGAAAACTTCATCGGAGTGCCTACCCCTGCAGTAGCTTTGCTGGTGGCTTCTTTTCCATTAATTCTTTTATTTAATCCCTTTAACCTGGCGCACTGGTTCCAGAACATCTGGGTACTGTATATCACCATTGCATTGCTGTGTTACCTGATGATTGCAGAAATTCCCATGATCAGCCTGAAATTTAAAAGTAAGCGCATCGCGGACAACTGGCCACGGTTTTTGCTGATCGGATTAACCGTACTGAGCATACCTTTCCTGAAATTCGCTACCGTACCATTTATATTTATATGTTACGTAGTATTATCAATAGCAGTACCTCCAAGAATTACGAATTAAGAATTACGAATTACGGATTTGTGGGTAGATTTCGGTCTATATCCTCACAAATCCGTAATTCGTAATTCTTAATTCGTAATTTTTGAGTAGGTTTGCGGCAAAATTTCTAGCACAATGACTTTTACTGCACATATCAATGTGATGCCACTGAAAGAATTATTAGATCCGCAAGGAAAGGCGGTGATGAGTGGTCTCAAGAACCTCGGCCTGGGCCAGGTACAAGATGTACGTATTGGTAAACACATTACTCTGCAAATTGAAGCCGCCAGCCAGGAAGAAGCAAGGCAGATCGCTGAAAATGCCTGCCAGAAGCTGTTGGCAAATCAGGTAATGGAATCTTTTGAAGTACAAATACAATAATTAATTGCGAATTGCGAATGACGGAGTTGTGGGGAGATATCTGAGAAGGTCTCCGGGCTGCATCTCCCCACAGGTTCGTAATTCGTGATTCGTAATTAAATTATGAAATTATATCTCGTTCCATCTCCTATCGGCAACCTTGCCGATATTACCTACAGGGCTGTCAAAGTACTCGAAGAAGCAGATCTGATCCTGGCGGAAGACACCCGTACTTCCAGCGTTTTGCTCCGGCATTACAATATCAGTAAGCCCGTTACGGCTTATCATCAGCACAACGAGCACAAGATAGTACAGCACCTGCTGCAACAAATGCAGGGAGGCAAAACGATGGCCCTGCTCACCGATGCCGGTACTCCCGGTGTATCTGATCCCGGATTTTTACTGGTAAGAGAATGCAGTCGTGCCGGCGTCCCGGTAGAATGTTTGCCCGGCGCCACTGCCTTTGTACCCGCACTGGTGAACAGCGGTATCCCCATGAACCGCTTTGCCTTTGAAGGCTTCCCGCCACTCAAAAAAGGCCGTCATACCCTTTTTACAAAACTCGCTACGGAAGAACGCACCATCGTTTTTTACGAGTCGCCCATGAGGCTGGTAAGAACCCTGGCCGACCTGATTCAATACTTCGGACCGGACCGCCCCTGCAGCGTTAGCCGTGAACTCACCAAAATATTCGAGGAAAATAAACGTGGTACCCTTCAGGAAGTTCATGACTATTACGCAGAGAAAGGTGTGAAAGGAGAAATTGTACTCGTGGTACAGGGCGTTGAATAATTATTTTAGTACGGGGGAAGCTGTTGGCACACCGTTGTCATCCACGTGTTGTTGTTTTGCACTACAAACCATTTACCCATGCTAGTTACCGATATCGCTGCACAACGATTACTCCATCAGCAACTGATCCATACTTCTTTTAAAAAACCAGCTGACATTGTATCCTTCTTTGGCGCTATGCAGGCCCAGGAACATGCACACAGCAAATGGGGCATTGGCGTACGACTCTCCGGTACCACAGATGCCGCAATAGAAAAGGCCCTCAGCAATAAATCCCTGATCCGCACCACGGTTTTTCGCGGTACCCTGCACCTGGTGGCAGCTGCAGATGTGCGTTGGATGCTGCAACTCATCGCTCCCAATATGAAAACACGCATGGGGAGCATGAAAAGACAACTGGGCATGGACGATGCCTTACTCCACAAAACAAATCAGCTGATCATCAAAGCCTTACAGGGAGGCAATCACCTCACCCGCAAAGAACTCACTACCCATTTACAGGAGAAAGGTATTGCCACCGATGATCATCGCATGAATCATATTATTTATCATGCTGCCCTAGAAGGGATCATTTGTAATGGCCCCCTCAGTGGCAAACAATTTACCTATACATTACTGGATGAGTGGTTGCCGGCATCTACCTTGCTCAGCAGACAAGATGCATTGATCACACTTGCCCGCCGTTATTTTATTAGCCACGGCCCAGCCACCCTGCCCGATTTTGCCCAGTGGTCAGGATTATCTGTAACGGATGCCCGCACAGGTCTGAATGGTGCGCAGGAACACCTGCAGGCACAGGAAATAAATGATACTATTTATTGGATGGCGCCCGGCAGGAAGAAAGCTGTTCCGGATACCCACTTATTACTCCCCGCTTTTGATGAGTACTTTATAGGGTATAAAGATCGTAGTACCCTGATAGACATGCAGTTCGCCAAAAAGGTAATGACCATCAACGGCATTTTTAATCCTGTTATGGTGCACAACGGACAGGTCATCGGCACCTGGAAGCGCACTTTCAAAAAAGATAGTGTAACCGTTACCGTTGAATCATTTAAGCCACTCAAAAAAGCAGCACTGAAAGCCTTTGAGCCGGCAGCACAGCAATATGCAGACTTCCTGGGTTTCACCCTCGCTGCATTCACCGGGGCGGATCCGAAATAACCCGCGTCAAAACATCAAAATACCCAAATGATGTTTATTTTAGCTGTTTAATCAAAAAGAAACGGAATGAAGTATCGGGTTACAACAGGGAGCTGTCTGGCCATCGCTATGCTGGCAGGCAGTTGGTTACAACTAAGCGCACAATCTGATCGCTGGCAACAGCGGGTGAAATATACCATGGATGTGAAAGTAGATGCGCCGGCTAATCAATTCAAAGGACAACAACACCTTGAATACTTTAACAACTCCCCCGATACGTTGAAGAAAGTCTTCTATCACCTTTACTGGAACGCCTTTCAGCCTAACAGCATGATGGACGTGCGTRGCCGTGAGCTGGGTAAAATAGTGATCGGAAGAGATAAAAAAGGTAACGAGCGCCGCGACTGGGACGGCCGGGTACGTGACCGCATCTCTGAACTGAAGCCCGATGAAATTGGTTATCAGAAAATTATTTCCCTGAAGCGTGATGGTAAACCGCAGGATTTCAAGGTAGTGGAAACGATCCTGGAAGTGCCGCTGGATAAGCCGATCCTGCCACATTCAAAGGCCGTATTTGATATGGAATTTGCTTCGCAGGTGCCGGTACAGATCCGTCGCAGTGGTCGCAATAACGCAGAAGGAGTGGACTTTTCCATGTCACAATGGTATCCTAAGATGTGTGAATACGATTACGAAGGATGGCATGCCACCCCTTATATTGCCCGCGAATTTTACGGGGTTTGGGGCGACTATGATGTAAAAATCACCATCGATAAAAAGTATGTAATAGGTGGTACCGGTTACCTGCAGAATCCTAACCAGATTGGCCATGGATATGAAACACCCGGTGTGAAAGTAAATCAACCTGCCGGAAATACGCTTACCTGGCATTTCATTGCGCCAAATGTACACGACTTCATGTGGGCCGCAGATCCGGATTACAAGCACATTACCCAGAAAGTAGATGGCTTTACGGCGCATTTCTTCTATCTCGATAATGAGCATACACACGATACCTGGCCTCAGTTGGCAAAGATGATTCCTACTGCTTATGCTTACATCAAAGCACATTATGGTGCTTATCCGTACGAACAATATTCATTCATTCAAGGTGGTGATGGTGGTATGGAATATCCTATGGGCACCCTGATCATGGGTAATGGAAAGATGGATGGTTTATATGGTGTAGCCATGCATGAATGGATGCACAGTTGGTACCAGGGAATGCTGGCTACCAATGAAAGCCTGTATCCATGGATGGACGAAGGGTTCACCACTTTTGCAGAAAATAATGTGATCCATAATACGATCGATTCTCTGAAAGGAAGCAACGCGCTGGATGATTCTTATGCAGGTTATTTTGCATTGGCCAGAAGTCCTTTCGAGGAACCAGCTACCACCCATTCTGATCATTATAACACTAACTACGGCTACAGTCTTACAGCTTACTCCAAAGGAGCGGTATTCCTGGAGCAGCTGGGTTATGTGATTGGTGCTGCCAACCGCGATGCCGGTCTGTTAAGCTACTACAAAGAATGGCGCTTCAAACATCCGAATGCAAATGACTTTATACGTGTGATGGAAAAGCAAAGCGGCATAGAACTGGACTGGTACAAACAATACTTTATCAATTCTGTAAAACACATTGACTATGGTATTGATAGTGTATTTGAGAGAAACAATAAAACTGTTGTGCGCCTGCGCAGAGTAGGATATATGCCTATGCCCATAGATTTTATGGTGACAGATAAGAAGGGTAATAAAGAACTGCACTACATTCCATTGTCTATTATGTATGGAGAAAAACCAAATGAAAATCCGGCTATAAAACGTATAGTCGATCCCGTTTGGTACTGGACAAATCCTGTTTACGAAGTGGAGTTGAATATTCCGCTGACCGACGTCAAAGAACTGGAAATAGATCCCAGCCAGCGTATGGCAGATGTAGACCGGAGTAATAATAAAGCGGTATCCTAAGATATATGAGACGGGGCTGATACCAATCAGCCCCGTTTTTTTTAATAAGATTTTTATTTTCCCCGCATAATTTCAGCGGCTCTTTTTTCTCCTGCTTCCAACATCTCTTTCATGGCAGCCGGAATAAACTCCAATCCTCCCATATGTACATCCAGCGCGTGTTGTGGCCGGATGATATGTAAGTTTACCACTTTCTTTTCATGGAAAGGATTTACGGGCACATCGAAATAATCATCTACGGCGGTTATCCCGGCCGCTTTCATTTTATTTTTTACCGCTTCGATATAAGTGAGCGAATCATTGATAAAGCCGGATAGTTGCAGCCCTGCCATTTCGTTGGTGGTATGATCTACCYGTCTTTCCAGTATATCCAACAGATTTTTGAAGAGAAGGTCTTCTTCTCCTGGTATTTCCGGTGTAAGCAGGATAGCATAAATAGTGGTAGCACCTTTATCTATAGCCAGTTGGATGGGATTGTAGTGTGCGCCACCTCCGTTGGTGAATTGCTGTACATCGTCCGGCAGTGAAGCTACTTCCACTGGTGGCATAAATACGGGCATACTACAGGATGCCAGTACTGCTTCGCGGAAGGTATAGTTATCATGAAGTGATACAATGTCGTAGTCTTTTTTTACGGCGTCATTACTACCGGGCGAGAAGTAAGTAGTACGGTTTGTTTGCAGGCATTTGCCGGCTACAAATACTTCTTCCTGTAATTGCTGGAGTGCACGAAACCTGGCGTCTGTAAAGATATTGTTGATCTTATGTGTTAATGCGGTGGCATTATACAGCGAATTATTTTGTGGAAATCGCTGCATCATGGTGCCGGTGTTCACGATATCTGCGGTGCTGTTGCTGGTAAATAATTTTTCGAGCAAATTAATTTCGCCGAGGGCAGCGAGTGGTGCAATGAGGGCGCTGGTACCGGTTCCGCAAAAAAGATCAAATGCAACAGGAGGATGTTGTGTATATAAATATTTGAGGGCGCCAACAGCAAAAGCGCCCCGGGAGCCGCCGCCGCTGATGACTAACGCTGTGGTAGCCATGATGATTTTTTAGGTAGGGACAATTTAATTAAAAAATCAAAATATAAGTTGCTGCAATTGGTTTTGCCAGGTGTGGCCCTGCAGTTCCTGATCTTTTAATTTAGAGAGATGGTGCTGATTGTGATGTGCGATGTAATACAACATTTCCCTGATGGTAATTTTTCCTAACAGGGGATGTGGCAGACGATATTTATCCAGGTCAGTTTCTGACCAGGTGAGGAGTTTATCTGATAGTTTTATTTTCTGAAGAAGAAAACTCTGTAGCAGTGCCGGACGCTGGGCCTGATAAATCACGCCTGGCTGGTAGGCCCTGCCTGCCTTGAAGCCATTGTTCAATGCATGTTGATAGTCGGCTACCAGTTTATCGTAGGGGCGTGAGGGTGACTGGCTGATGCCAAAATAGCGCAGGGTAACTTTGGGAAATCCCAATGCACTGCTAATGGGTCTGATAGATTTGGTAAGATGATCCAGTTGTTGACCAGCCGACCATTTACCGTAGGGAGAAGYGGTAAAACGTATATCCGGCAGCGTATTGACAAAATCTACGAAATTGTCGAAGCTCTTATTGAGGAGAGATTGGATCTCGTGCTGGTTCAGGTACATAGGAGCAAAATTTAGAGGGTTCAAAAACACATTTCCAGACATTTTATTCAATATACCCGGGCCACTGCATTCTCTTTGAAGTTACGTCAGATTTGCGAGGCGGCCAATAGCTTTTTACATATAAAAAAGTTAAATGTATAGTAAATCGGCTGTTTGGCCCGGGAATATTGATGTACTGTTAATAAAAACTTAAATTATTCCAGTACCTGGCATTCAAAGCCCTTTTTTTGAACGAATTCTATAATAATATCCTCTTCCACCTGTAAGTCGGCAATGCGTAATACTTTATCGCAATCGTCCAGGTCTACATGACAGGACCCAACCGGGAAGCTGGATGCTATGGCCTGGATCATCTGCTGACGGTCTTCCAGGCTGTCTATATTGGTTTTGAATATACCTATCATCGCACAAAAATTTTAGTGTGATTCTTTTTCTTCGTTTTTGGGATCTTCGGATTCTTTCCTGGGATCATCTGACCAGTACCTTTCCCATTCCTCGCGTCTGGTTCTGCCAAATCCGGGTCTGCAGCGGTTGCGGAGTGCTTCCCGCATTCTATCCTGTTCTTCGGGCGTCATGTGGGACATTTTTTCGCGGAGCTTCGCTTTCCATTCACGGCCGCCCTGGTGCCATTTGTCGTTCCAGGAGTTATGGTGATTATGCCAGCCAAAAAGGAGTTTACCTAATAAGAGGAGGCCTAATGCCTGCCAGTAGGTGATCACCGGACCATGAAACAGCTCAGGGATCAGACAGTTCCACAATTGCATGGTGGCAAATCCCACCGCTACCATAAACACTATTCCGAAGACAATGAACTTGGCGATGCGTCCTCCATTTCTTCTGCCGTATTCGTTTCTCATATCTTTAATAATTTAAAATCAGTCGTTTAAAAATTCGTTGTACAGTTCTGTGAGGCGTTCCCGCAGGAACAGTACAGCATAGCGTTTGCGTGACAGCAGGGTATTTACCCCAATGCCGGTTTCCTCACTCATTTCTTTAAAGGATTTACCTTCCAGTTCATGCTGTAGAAATACCTGTCTTTGATCCGCCGGCAGCTCACCAATGGCTTGCATAATGGCTTCAGACATGATTTTCTTCATCATGGGCGTATCTGCCTCCTGGTTTTTGTCGGAAAGTAATTCGGGGAGAAATAATACTTCTTCGCCTTCTATCTCGCGAGTGTAGTCAGAAAAAGGAGTTTCTTTCTTTTTACGGAACCAATCGGTGATCTTATTGCGGGTTACGGCAAACAGCCACCCGGTAATTGAGTCTACCTGGCTTCCCAGTCTAAGGTATTCGGTGAATTGATAGAAAACATCCTGTAAAATATCCTCCGCATCGGACGCATTATTTACCCGTTGCCGGATAAAATGCAGCAATCGCTTGCGTTCCTGCTTCACGGCTGCCTGTATGCGTTCGTTTTGCTCTATGGCCATGATGTTATTTGTAAGGACCAGCTGTTTCATCTTAATAAGGATGACGAAGCAACGGCGAGGATATTTTATAATTACAGAAAAAAATCTGTTTAAATTACAGGACAGGAAATCAGTCCTTTATGCATGATCACGCTCACGGTTCCGGTTCTGGTCTGGATGGTACCAAGGTTAACCGGGCTTTCATATGGGGAATTACCCTTAACCTGATTTTTGTGGCGGCAGAATTTATAGCCGGTTTTATCACCCATTCCCTGGCGCTCATGGCCGATGCCGGCCATAATCTCAGCGATGTGGCCAGCCTGGCCCTGTCACTCCTGGCTTTCCGCCTGGCAAAAATAACGTCCAACCCCGGGTATACATACGGATACCGCAAAAGTACAATACTTATTTCCCTCTTTAACGCCATGCTCTTACTGATTGTAGTCGGTATTATAGGATATGAGGCGATCCGTCGCTTCAGTGAGCCTTATGAAGTGCAGGGAACGCCCATCGCCATTGTTGCAGCCATTGGCATTGGTATCAACGCATTTACGGCCTGGTTGTTTTTTAAGGACAAAGAAAAAGATCTCAATATTAAAGGAGCTTATCTGCATCTGGCGGCGGATGCTTTGGTGTCTTTAGCGACTGTTGTAGCCGGCATTGTTATCATCTATACAAAATGGTATTGGCTGGATCCCCTGTTGAGTATCATTGTAATGGTAGTCATTGTATTGGGTACCTGGGGACTACTAAAAGATAGTTTACGTTTATCTATGGATGGGGTGCCAAAGAATATTGACCTGCAGGAAGTAAGGAAAACAGCCCTGGCAGTGAAAGGGGTACAGGATATTTACCATATACATGTGTGGGCGCTCAGTACAACAGAAAATGCACTCACCGCCCAGGTGAAAGTTGATCCGCAACTGGATGCTACCGGAACAGAAGCGTTAAAAAAGGAACTTCGTCATGAACTTGAACACCTGGGCATTCGCCATTCTACACTGGAAATCGGGTATTTTTAGCTTTTAGCCAATACCACAAATTTCTCCTGGAAGCTTTCTTCCGGGAAGATATCATATACTTTCAGCAACTTTGGTTTTAAGCCACTTTCCGATATTTCCTGGGCCAGGTCGCCGCCTTTCAGGCAAATTAAACCCTTCTCGAATTGCTTGCCGGGTATTACCGACTTTTTCAGTACTGGTTTACACCAGCGCCAAAGGTCGCCCAATGGGGCCACCGCACGGGAAACAACAATATCAAATTTACGGTTCTTGATATCTTCAACCCGGCTATGCGCAGCGGTCACGTTTTTCAGTTGCAGTGCTTCCGCTACGCCCTGTACTACTTTGATCTTTTTGCCAATAGAATCTACCAGGTGAAACTGTACTTCCGGAAAGAAGATCGCCAGCGGAATACCCGGAAATCCACCACCTGTGCCGAGATCCAGGATTTGTGTGCCTGGCTGAAAATCCGCGATAGCGGCTATGCTGAGAGAATGTAATACGTGTTTTTCATATAGGGCCTCAATATCTTTACGGGATATCACATTGATCTTTTCATTCCACTCTTCATATAATCCCTTCAGGGCCTCAAACTGCGACAACTGCTCTGGTGTAAAGTCGCTGAAATATTTTAAAATAATTTCCATTGCGCAAAAGTAGGGAGGATTAGCCTGTTTTTTGAGGATTAACGCGATTTTTTGTCTTTTTCCAGGATTATACTGATTTAGAGATCAAGTTGAAAACCTGGGGATAGTGTAAATTTTAAGCATAAATTTTAGTCCCGCTATGTACCTATAGAAGCACTGCCGCAGAGGTGGACTTGATACGGGGATGAGGTGGACTTGATATGAGGATGAGGTGGACTTAATGTGGGGATGACTTCCTGATGTATTATAAGGATGAAATTGAATCAGAAGGTAGATGGAGGTCAGAACTGCCCATGGCACGCCGCTTCAGTTGATGCGTCCGCCATTACACCGGATATCCAGGTTGTCGTGGAACGTATTATGGATAAAATTGCCTTTCCTGCCAGCTATGCCAAAGCACCTGGATGCGGGGCGGGTAGCAGTCGAAAGTAACATAACCCGAAGAAGGTGTTTCCGGGTTATGTTGAATATCATCTAAATCAGTATAATCCTGGAAAAAGACAAAAAATCGCGCTTACCACTTATTGGCCTTCGCCTTGAATAACAGGGCTGGTGTAAAGATGATATAATACAGCACCATAAAAATATCCATCAGCCAGCTGAACTTAAACAAATCACTTTCATCCAGTCTGCGCATGGCGGCAAAGGTGATAATGGATTGTATCAGTACTTTCAGACCAAAGATGCCCAGCACGTACCAAAGTACTGGTGGAGGGAAAAACAGTCCGATGATAAAGGCGGGGTAGAAAAGGAAATGTGTCAGTGAAAATAATCCCAGTACAAACTTGTGGCCAAAGCGGTAATGTTTGCCGGTAGACATGTGCCGGGTTTTTTGTCTGAACCAGCTTTTCCAGTTCTGTTTAGGCTCTGAATAGGTAAACGCTTGCTTGTCAATCACTACACCTACATTTTTTCTGTTGGCGGCAGTGTTTACAAACAGGTCATCGTCGCCACTGGCAATGTGTTGGTGGCTGGTAAAGCCTTTATGTTTAAAAAACAGTTCTCTTTTATAAGCCAGGTTGCGGCCCACACCCATATAGGGCATGCCGCTCATGGCAAAGGACAGGTGTTGCAGGGCGCTGAAAAAAGTTTCATACCGGATGATCTTATTCAGGAAGCCAGGCTTTTTATAGTAAGCACCATATCCGAGTACAATTTCTTTCTCTCCGGTGAATCCCTGGCTCATGAAAGAAAGCCAGTAAGTGCTGCCGGGTTTGCAGTCGRCATCCGTTAGCAATACCGTTTCATACTGGGCGCCTTTCAGGCCAATAGATAAAGGGTATTTTTTGCCGGGAATGAACTTGGCCGCCTGTTTAATTTCTATGTGGCGATAATGTGGATAACCCGGCTCAATAGAACGCAGGTAATATTTGGTATCGTCTTCGGAGTTATCGTTGACCACAATTACCTCATATTCAGGTTTCATGTGATGGTGATACCGTTGTTGCAGTACCCCCGGAAGATTTTTCTGTAAGTTTAACTCTTCATCCTTTGCGCAGATGATGACTGAAAAGGGCCCGTCCGGTGCGTGGTCCAGGTCAAATTTACGGTTATAAAAAGCAACCCGGGAAAAGACAAAAAGGAAATAAATGATCTGTATCCCCGCAACGGTAGCAAAAAAGTATAAGGCAATTTCACTTAGATGTTCCAGCATAATGCTGGCAAAAATATAATATTTTTATTATCTGTAAAAGAATTAATTATTAACGACGGCAAAGCCAGTGGGGAAAGGAGAAGGGCTAAAAGCTGCCGAACTTCGCTTCATTTCAATATCTTTGCGGCCTGAAATAATTGATGAGTGAATTTTGAACTGATAACTACAGATAGTGGCAGTAATGCCAGGGCCGGGAAAATCACCACTGCCCACGGGGAAATAGAAACGCCCATTTTTATGCCGGTTGGTACTGTTGGCAGCGTAAAGGCTGTTACACAGGAGCAATTGAAAGAAGCCGTGCAGGCGCAGATTATCCTTGGCAATACCTATCATTTATATTTAAGGCCGGGTCTGGAGGTATTATCTCTGGCAGGTGGATTACATAAATTTAATGGCTGGGATCGTCCCATTCTGACTGATAGTGGCGGGTACCAGGTATTTTCCCTGGCGGCTAACCGTAAGATCAAGGAAGAAGGGGTGGTTTTCCAATCACATATAGATGGCTCCCGTCACCTTTTTACACCTGAAAATGTGATGGACATTCAGCGCACCATCGGGGCCGATATTATTATGGCTTTTGATGAATGCCCGCCATATCCATCTGATTACCGCTATGCGCGTAAGTCAATGGACCTCACTCACCGTTGGCTCGACCGTTGTATTCAGCGCCTCAGTGATACACAGCCTGCCTACGGTCATGAACAAACGTTGTTCCCGATCGTACAGGGCAGTACCTATAAAGATCTCCGCAAGGCTTCTGCTGAATTCATTGCCTCCCGCAACTGCGCTGGTAATGCTATTGGTGGCCTCAGTGTAGGAGAACCGGAAAATGAAATGTACGAAATGTGCGGCCTGGTGTGCGAAGTGTTGCCAGTCGACAAGCCCCGCTACCTGATGGGTGTGGGTACTCCCTGGAATATCCTCGAAAACATCGCCCTGGGTGTAGATATGTTCGATTGCGTAATGCCTACCCGTAATGGCCGTAACGGTATGTTGTTTACCTGGAATGGTGTTATTAACATCCGCAATAAAAAATGGGCGACTGACTTTAACCCTATAGATGAGAATAGTCCCTGCTTTGCTACCAGCACGTATTCCAGGGCTTATCTGCGTCATTTGTTTGTGGCAGGGGAAATTTTGGGCATGACATTGGCCAGTATCCATAACCTCGCGTTTTACCTGGAATTGGTACAGGAAGCCCGTAAACAAATATTGGCCGGTACTTTTGCCACCTGGAAAACCAGTATGGTGAATCAGCTGAAAACACGCCTGTAAAAGTTCGGACTATAAAATAAACTAATATCTTTGGGGTCATGACTAAAATTGACTGGTACATTTTACGCAAGCTCATAGGTACTTTCATTTATTCCCTGATGATATTCCTATTGATTTCTGTAGTGATAGACACGACAGAAAAGGTAGATGACTTTATGAAACATCATCTGTCGCTGCATGAAATTATAGTAGATTATTACTTTGGTTTTATTCCGCATATCCTGGCATTACTGTTTCCACTTTTTATATTCTTATCTGTTATATTTTTTACCTCCAAGATGGCGTATCGCTCCGAGATCATCGCCATCCTGGCGGCAGGCGTGAGTTTTCGCCGTTTTCTGCGTCCTTACTGGATGGGAGCTTTCCTGTTTGGTGGCATCCTGTGGCTGGCCAACTATTGGGTGGTACCCAATGCAAACCGCATCCGTACCGGCTTTGAAAACAAGTACCTCCATAATCATGATGACGAGAAATCGCAATACAACCGTACCACCCGTATCGACAGCTTTACTTATGTGACCTTTGGTACCTACGATCCCAATTATAAGAGTGGAAGTAACTTTACCCTGGCGATCGTAGATAAACAAAACATGTCCTTCAAAATGAAGGCGGATCGTATTAGCTGGGATTCTACCACTAAGAAATGGCGACTGGATTATGTGACGATGCGCAGCATGAATGGGTTGAAGGAGCAATGGAGCAGTAAACAGGATACCATGTTAAAACTGGCCCTGCTGCCTAAAGACCTGGTAGATGAAAAGAACCTGCAGGAAGCGATGACCACACCCGACCTCAGAAAGTTCATACAAAGAGAAAGCATCCGTGGATCTGAGGGCCTGAATACCTATTGGGTAGAGTATTACAGGAGAACAGCGGCTGCATTTGCGGTGGTTATTCTTACCCTGATAGGAGGCATCATTGCTGCCAAAAAGGTAAGAGGGGGAAGTGGTTTGCACCTGGCAGTTGGTATTGTGATCAGCGCCAGCTACATTATTTTCCTGCAATTTGCCACGGTATTTTCGGTGAAGGCAGATCTGAACCCTTTGCTGGCCGTATGGATCCCCAATATATTATTTGGCGGACTCGCCCTCTATTTATATCGCCGCGCACCTAAATGATGCGTTGTGAATAGATTTTTTGAAGGCGGTATCACGATGGTGATGCCGCCTTTTTATTTTTGATATTCTCGCTTTCTTTTGTGTGCAGCATTATTTTTTCGAAGATTTTTCTTTCAATATTTTCAATTCATTCTGAAAATTTTACATTTCTTTAACGTCTGTATAAATATGTATTATTATTACTATTTAATATATTTTAAATGAGATAATTACAGTGCCTTACTGCGACCATATTTCCTTATACTTCCCCCGGCAGATCGTTGTTAATTTGGCATTAAATACGACGAAATGGTGGTAACTTCGTTAACAAATCATTACTTTTGACTATTGATCGATTTTGTTTTCATTAATAACAATAGCAGTAAAATGGGGTACATAAAAGAGAAATTCAAGGTTAAAGCAGATGAACTTAACATTGAAGTAAAAGACCTGGTAAAGAATCACGGCACTAAAAAGATTGAAGATGTAACGCTGGCACAGGTTTACCAGGGTATGCGCGGTATCACCGGCCTGGTAACTGAAACATCCTTGCTGGATGCCAATGAAGGAATTCGTTTTCGCGGATATTCTATTCCGGAATTAAGGGATCATTTGCCTAAAGCGCCAGGTGGTGCAGAGCCGCTGCCGGAAGGTTTATTTTACCTGATGCTGATTGGAGAATTACCTACTGAAGCAGACGTACAATATCTGTCCAGCATGTGGGGTCGCCGTTCTCATGTACCCAACCACGTATTTGATGCTATTGAAGCCTTGCCTATTACTGCTCACCCGATGACCATGTTTAACGTGGGTATCATGGCGTTGCAGACAGAATCTTCTTTTGCACATGCTTATGCAGAAGGGATGAATAAAAAAGATTACTGGAGTTATACTTATGAGGATACCATGAACCTCATTGCCCGCCTGCCACGTATTGCTGCTTATGTATATCGCCGCAAATATAAAGGTGGACAGCATATACAGCCTAATGGCATGCTGGACTGGGCAGGTAACTTTGCACATATGCTGGGTTACTCAGACGAAGGATTCAAAGAACTGATGCGTCTTTATATGGTGATTCATGCTGACCACGAAGGTGGTAACGTGAGCGCACACACTACTCACCTGGTAGGTTCCGCACTGAGCGATGCTTACCTCTCTTTCGCTGCAGGCATGAATGGCCTGGCAGGTCCTTTACACGGACTGGCTAACCAGGAAGTGATCAAGTGGATCCTGCAAATGCGGGAAGAACTGGGTGGTGGTGTACCAACCAAAGAACAAATCGAAGCCTATGTACGCAAAACTTTGTCTGATGGTAAAGTAGTGCCAGGTTACGGTCACGCTGTTTTGCGTAAAACGGATCCCCGCTTCACAGCGCAGATGGAGTTTGCGAAAAAACATCTTCCTAATGATGAACTGGTGAAAATTGTGTGGATGGTATACGAAACTGTTCCTCCAATTCTGCAGGACCTGGGTAAAGTGAAAAACCCATGGCCTAACGTAGACGCACATTCCGGCGCATTGCTGGTACATTATGGTCTGGTAGAATATGAATTCTACACCGTATTGTTTGGTGTTTCCCGTGCATTGGGTGTACTGGCATCTCTTTGCTGGGACAGAGCATTAGGCCTTTCTCTGGAAAGACCAAAATCTGTTACCACAGAGTGGATGAAACAGTTTGTTGAAGGTAAAGTAGATGCAATAGCCGAATAATTATAATTGTTTTTTACTAAAAGAGGCAAGTGGTGAATTTTTACCATTTGCCTTTTTTATTTTTGTTCCTCATAAAATCGAAATTGCCATTTCTACTTTTACTGCCATATTATCCAATCCGATAGAATACCTGAAAGGCGTAGGTCCCCAGAAAGGAGAGCTGCTGCGCAAAGAAATCAAGGTATATACGTTTGGCGACCTGCTGCAATATTTCCCTTTCCGTTATGTAGATCGTACCAGGATAGATAAAATCGCGTCCCTGAGCGGTTACGAAGATTTTGTGCAGATACGGGGTAAGATCATCAATATGGTGGTCATGGGCGAAAACAGGGCCAAGAGACTGGTCGCCACTTTCAAGGACGAAACAGGCACTATTGACCTGGTTTGGTTTCAGGGTTGGCAGTGGATGCAAAAATCATTGCGTGAAAACGTAGCCTACCTGGTATTTGGCCGTATCTCTGTATTCAATGGAGTAACACAACTGGCGCATCCTGAACTGGATTTACTCACTGAAGAAATTGCTACCGGGAAACAATTCCTGGAACCGGTATATTATACCACCGAAAAGCTGAAAGCCCGCGGACTAACGGCAAAGGCTATAGGAAAATTAACTAAGAACTTACTCGAGCAATTATCTCCCCTGGAGATCAGGGAAAATATTCCGCTGGAAGTATTACAGCAGTATCGTCTCATGCCCAGGTCCATGGCCTATTTCAGGATACATCAGCCGGCTAATGAAGATGATGCACGACTGGCGCAGCGGCGGTTGAAATTTGAAGAACTGTTTATCGCGCAGATACGTATATGCCGTTTAAAGCTGAAAAGACATAAGCAGTCACATGGTTATGTGTTTGGTGCAGTGGGTGAATCATTTAATGAATTCTATAATCAGCATCTCCCTTTTTCTTTAACAGGTGCACAAAAAAGGGTGCTGAAAGAAATCAGAACAGATACTGTACACGGGCGTCAGATGAATCGTTTGCTGCAGGGAGATGTAGGTAGCGGCAAAACCATGGTGGCATTGTTGTCGATGCTACTGGCAAAAGATAATGGTTTTCAGGCTTGCCTGATGGCACCTACAGAAATCCTGTCGCAACAACACTATAAAGGTATTGCGGAATTGCTGGAAAAAATGGATGTAAAGGTGGCATTGCTCACCGGCAGCATCAAAGGCAAAGCAAGGCGAAAGATACTGGAGGAGGCGCTGGATGGCAGTATTGACATACTGGTAGGTACGCATGCATTGTTGGAAAAAGAAGTACAGTTTAAAAACCTGGGGATGGCCATTGTGGATGAGCAACACCGTTTCGGTGTGGCACAACGGGCACGGCTATGGGAAAAAAATAATATACCCCCACATATACTGGTAATGACGGCAACGCCTATACCAAGAACGCTGGCGATGACGATCTACGGAGATCTGGATGTATCTGTTATAGACGAAATGCCGCCGGGACGTAAACCTATTACCACCGTGCACCGCACTGAATATCAGCGCCCGCAGGTAATGGATTTTATTAAGGAAGAAGTGAAAAAAGGCCGGCAGGCTTATATTGTTTACCCGCTGATTGAAGATTCTGAGAAGCTGGACTATGAAAATCTGATGAAAGGATATGAAGAGGTGAAAGCTTTTTTCCCGGAACCGCGATACTATATCAGTATGGTACACGGGCGTCAGCCGGCAGAACAGCGGCAAACCAATATGCAGCGTTTTGTATCCGGAGATACACATATCATGGTAGCCACTACGGTGATTGAAGTAGGAGTAAACGTGCCCAATGCTTCTGTGATGGTCATAGAAAGCACGGAACGCTTTGGCCTGTCGCAGCTCCATCAGTTGCGCGGCAGGGTAGGGCGTGGGGCAGAACAGTCCTTTTGCATACTCATGACCGGTAATAAGGTGAGTAATGACTCCAAAGAACGGATTAATGTGATGGTACAAACCAATGACGGCTTTATTATTTCAGAGAAAGATATGGAACTCAGAGGCCCCGGCGATATTGAAGGAACCCGGCAAAGCGGGGTACTGGACTTTAAACTGGCAGACATCATCGCAGATAAGCCCATTCTGGATGCTGCCCGCGCCAGTGCCGAAAAGATACTGGAAGAAGACACCGATTTATTGTTGCCTGAAAATCAGGCATTAAAGGAATTTTTGGCCGCCCAGCGAAGTAAATCTATCTGGAGTAAAATTTCCTGAGGATTTTAACGTTTATTAATTGATGACGTGATAAAGTAAAACAGCTTCTGAGGCCAGAGATTTCACCTTGTTTCCCATTTAGCCTATTATTCTTCGCATCAGAAGTTTTGTGTTTTCCCGACCGTAACAATTTGACAGGCTTCTGCGTTTATAGTATTATATTAGTTATTAAGAATAAAAATAAATCTAATCCCGTTGAAATTTACCTTCCCGACTGGTCTTATTGGATGGATGATTTGCTTTTTGTTGCCAGGACGAATCGCCCAGGCACAGCAGCAATCTGCGAATTACACCCCGCTGAATTTTATAGAGAACAAAGGGCAGTGGAACAAGGACGTTATTTATAAAACAGAGCTGGATGGTGCTTCTATCTTCCTGCGGAAAACAAGCTTTACTTTTCTCCTGTATAACAAAGCAGATATGTATGCGCTGGATGAAGCCGTACATGGACACCCTGGTGCTCATGACAGCGTTGCGCTTGTTCCCCGCAATGCTACTGCCGCAAGCGCCATTCCCCCGCATCCTTATCCGGGCGATGGCGGTACGCCTTCGCCACCAAGACCAGCAGGCTCGCTCCCCAACGTAAGAGGGCATGCATACAATGTCAATTTTCTAAACACCTCTCCTGGTTTACAAATCGCTCCTGAAAAAGAACAGGAAGCCATGAGTAACTATATCCTGGGTAATGACCCCAGCAAATGGGCTTCCAATGTGAAAACGTTTCAGGGAGTTACCTATAACGGCATTTACGCAGGCATAGATGCACACATTTACTCCGAAGCATCTCAGCTGAAGTACGACCTGATTGTGCATCCTGGTGCTAATCCGAATGAAATTCAACTGGAATATGAAGGAGCTACCAGCATGGAACTGAAGAAAGGACAACTCTATGTACATACTTCTGTAGGTGATGCCATTGAACAGTTACCCTATGCTTACCAGTACATTAATAATCAACGTATATCCGTAAAGGTGGCCTATAAGCTGAGTGGCAATAAAGTAGGCTTTAAAGTATCAGGAGAGTATGATCCGGCGTATACGCTTGTGATAGATCCGATTTATGTTTTCTCTACCGTATCCGGCTCCCGTTCAGATAACTGGGGCTTTACCGCTACTTATGATGATGCGGGTAATTTTTACGGCGGGGGTATTGTATTTGGAAGTGGTTACCCGGTAACGCCCGGGGCCGTACAAAGTGTTTTCCAGGGACCCGGTGGTGGTAATTCCGCTTTCGATATCGGCATTTCCAAGTTTAATTCGAACGGCACCAGACTCCTTTATGCTACTTACTTAGGTGGAAATGGCCTGGATCAGCCACATAGTTTGTTTGTAGATCCCCAGGGTAACCTGGTAATTTCCGGCAGAACTACTTCAGCTGATTATCCCAGTACAAAAATTATTGGCGCGGATCACAGGGGAGGATGGGACATTGCCATTACCAAATTAAACGCAACAGGTACTGCGTTGATTGGTTCCCTGATCATAGCCGGTAGTGCAGATGATGGGGTAAATATCAGGGCAGATCGTTTTCAGGGTCCTTCTGTGTTGTTGCGTAACTATGGTGATGATGCACGTAGCGAAGTCGTGATAGATAATGCAGGGTACATTTATGTAGCCAGCTGTACACGCTCGGGTGACTTTCCGGTAACGCCCGGTGTTTTCCAGGACAAAATCAGTGGTTCTCAGGACGGAGTGATTATGAAAATAAACCCCATGTGTGGAGACCTGGTATGGGCCAGTTACCTGGGAGGTACCAAAGAGGATGCTGCTTATGTGATAGCCTTAAATGGTCTCAATACCTTGTATGTGGCTGGTGGAACCGCCAGCAGCGATTTTCCCATAAAGGGAACTCCGTTGTATAAAGATTATCGTGGTGGTGTATGTGACGGGTTTATAGCGCATATCTCCAATGACGGAAAAACTATTTTGCAAAGTACTTTTCTGGGGTCAGACAATGCATCTGCTGATCAGATATATGGTATTCAGCTGGATAAAAACGGTTTTGTGTATGTAACAGGTACAACAGAAGGCAACTGGCCAATTAAGATACCTGCCGGTTATTACAATGATAACAGCCTTCAGTTTATATCCAAGCTAAAACCAGACCTGAGTGAATTTGTATATTCTACCACCTTTGGTCGTAGCAAATCCATGATCAGCGCGCCTAATATTTCACCTACTGCTTTCCTGGTAGATCGTTGTGAAAATGTATACGTATCCGGCTGGGGCGGTGGTATTAATATCAACCTGAGATATCCTAACTCCGGTACCATAGGTCTTCGTACTACGCCTGATGCATTGCAACGTACTACTGATGGTATGGACTTTTATTTCTTTGTATTAAAACGTGATGCCACCCAACAACTCTATGGAAGCTTCTTTGGCGGTAATGGTCTGTTTGAACACGTAGATGGAGGTACCAGCCGGTTTGATAAAAACGGGATCATTTACCAGGGTATCTGTGCCTGGTGTAATGTACAGGGCAGTTTCAAACCCAGGTATCCAACCACACCGGGTGCTTACTCCAGTACACCGCCTCCGGGTTGTAACTTCGGTGCGCTGAAAATTGCATTTAACCTGGATGGTATAAAAGCGGGGATCAAAACACTGGATCGCCGCGTGAATTATTGCGTACCGGAAACAATTACGTTTGTGGATACTACCCGTCGGCCCGGTAAAACATTTGAATGGTTTTTTGATGATGGTTCCCCGCTCCTGACAGGAGGACAGGAACTGGATACGGTGAAACATACGTTTACCAAAGTGGGCAGCTATCGTATAAGACTGGTGAAGATTGACCCCGAAAGCTGTAATGTATCAGATACTGCTTACATCACCGTGAAACTGGGTAATAATAAGGCAGACTTCAACTTTGACGCAAAAAGACAGGATCCTTGCGACAGTCTGAAATACATGTTCACCAATCTGTCTGTTACACCGGCCAACCAGTTCAGAGATAGTTCTTTTATCATGGATTATGGTGACGGTACACCTCCTTTCTACACAGGACTGGATACTTTCCCGCTCTTCCATTATTACAAGGCAGCCGGTATTTATAATGCCACTTTAACACTGATAGATACCAACTTCTGTAATGCCCCGCAAACGCAAACAAAGGCATTGCGTGTAGCCATTAACGTGGTAGCAGCATTTACGCTTCCCGATACGGTATGTGTAGGCACAGAATTACAGATGGATAATACTACACTCGGTGGTGAATCTTTTACCTGGACCTTTGAAGATGACGGCAGTACTTCATCAGATCCTTATCCACTGCATACTTTCAGGAAAGCGGGCCGTTGGAAAATTTCCTTGCTGGTGCTGGATCCCAATACCTGCAATAAAAGAGACAGTATCTCCAAATTTATACTGGTGGCAAATCCGCCGGTAGCTGATTTTGAATATTCGCCTACTAAACCAATAGAAAATACACCTGTTCAATTTGTGAATACTTCCACAGCGGATGCATCTCATTTCCTCTGGAATTTTGGAGATGGAGATACTACTTCAGTGGCAAACCCTTCACATCAATACCTGAGATCAGGGACCTATAATGTTTGTTTGACTGCCTTTAACAGAGAAGGATGTACTGCTACCACCTGTAAAGAGGTGAGTGCAATAGTAGTACCGTTGTTCGATGTGCCGAATGCTTTTGCACCCAGTGGCAAGAACAATATATTTTATGTGAAAGCTTTTGGTGCGACCAAATTCAATCTTAAAATATTTAATCGTTGGGGACAATTGGTTTTTGAAAGTTCGGATCCCCGGATCGGCTGGGATGGCCGGTTTAAAGGAAATATTCAGCCCATGGATGCTTACGCCTATATTGTAAACCTTGAGTTTACAGATGGCACGAAAGGCAGCAGATCAGGAAGTGTAACCTTGTTAAGATGATGAGCCATGAATCAGATTGTTAAATTATCAACATGCCTGGCAATATTGTTAATTGTTGCTGTGGGAGGTTATGCACAAGACCTTCACTTTTCACAATTTTTCAATTCGCCATTGACAACTAATCCAGCGAATACTGGTTTTATTCCGGATGGAAACTACCGTATTGGTATTAATTACCGTGATCAGTGGGCCACTATTCCAGTGCCTTATAAAACCATGTCTGTGTATGGCGACTTCCAGTTGTTCCGCGACAGACTTGAATATGGTTGGGTAGGTATTGGCGGGGTACTGCTTCGTGATGTGGCAGGTGCCGGCAATCTTACTTCTACCAAAGGATATGCGTCTATAGCTTACCATCAGTTACTTGGGCAAAGCAGTTTATTGTCATTAGGATTTAACGCCGGTTCAGCCGGTAAACGGGTGGATATCACCAAGCTGACATTTGGTGATCAGTGGAATGGAAAATTCTTTGATTCGCAGATTCCTACCGGCGAGCCTATTACGCAAAGCAGTGTGAATTATTTTGATTTACAGGCAGGTATGAACTACGCGTATTTTCCTACAGAGAATATTTATGTAAATGCCGGCTTTTCGGTACAACATATTAACACGCCCCGGGAAACTTTTTATGACGGCAACAATGTTATACCACGCCGTTATATTGGTTTCCTGAATGCCAGTATCAAGATGAGTGACAAAGTGATCCTTAATCCGGCAGCGTATTATGCTACACAGGCAGGGGCAAAGGAATTGATGCTGGGTGCAAATGCTGCCTATAACCTTTCCGGAGATGGGGTACAGCAATTATTCGGTGGACTTTACTACAGGGCCAATGATGCGGCAATTTTCCTGGTAGGGTACCAGCTGAATGCTATAAAGTTTATGTTTAACTACGATATTACCACGTCTGGATTGTCTGCAGCTAACAATCGCCGTGGTGCTTATGAATTGGGAATTGTATATACAGGTTTGTACACCAACCGCTCTTTCAGTAATGCAAGAAGGTCTACCATCTGTCCCTCTTTTTAATCTGCCGGATATTACCACCAAACCGGCATTATGATTATTTTTGTTTCATGACAACGTTTAATAAAGTAACTGCCGCTCATATAGCGGCATTACGGGAAATAGCCGGAGTGCAATATGTATTGGCCGACGAAGAAAGTATGAGCCGTTACGCGCAGGATGAAACTGAAGACCTGCACTACCTACCCGAAGTGGTGGTGAAGCCCGATACCACAGAACAAGTAAGCCGTATTATGCGTTTATGTAACCAGGAGTTGTTGCCTGTAACGCCTCGTGGTGGGGGTACTGGCCTCAGCGGTGGTGCATTGGCGCAGTTTGGCGGCGTCCTGATTTCTATGGAGCGGTTTAACCGCATTACCCTGATCGATGAAAGGAATCTGCAGGTCATCACGGAGCCAGGGGTCATCACCGAAGAGCTGCAGAATGCAGTGAAGGAAAAGGGATTGTTTTATCCACCGGATCCCAGCAGCCGGGGCACTTGTTTTATAGGCGGAAATATTGCCGAAAATTCCGGTGGGCCCAAAGCGGTAAAATATGGCGTGGTAAAGGATTATGTACTGAACCTGGAGCTGGTATTGCCGAACGGGGAAATTATCTGGACCGGCGCCAATGTCCTGAAAAACGCAACCGGGTATAATCTTACCCAGCTGATAGTGGGCAGCGAAGGCACCCTGGGTATTGTCACTAAAATAGTATTAAGACTGATTCCATTGCCCAAAAACGACCTGTTGATGCTTGTCCCTTTCCGTTCTGCCGAAAGTGCCTGCGCAGCAGTAAGTGCTATTTTCCGCGCAGGATATACACCTTCTGCCATGGAGTTTATGGAAAGAGATGCCCTGGAATGGGTGACCCAATATGTACAAAGTAATGCTGTTAAAATTGAAGACGATATACAAGCCCATCTCCTGATAGAAGTAGACGGTAACTATCCCGAAGTACTGATGCAGGAAATGGAAGGAATAGCAGGTGTGGTAGAAAGTTTCGATATCGGTGAAATCCTGTTTGCAGAAGATGCACAGCAGAAAGATGAACTCTGGAAACTGCGCCGCCGGGTAGCAGAAGCAGTGAAAGCAAATTCCGTGTATAAAGAAGAAGATACAGTAGTGCCCCGCGCCGAGTTGCCGGTTTTACTGAAAGGTGTAAAGGAAATCGGTAGTAAGTATGGATTTCTTTCTGTATGCTATGGGCATGCCGGTGATGGTAATCTCCATGTAAATATTATCAGGGGTACCCTTACGGAAGAACAGTGGAATGGTACCCTCACGGAAGGAATACGGGAAATATTTGAACTGGTGAAACAACTGGGTGGTACCATCTCCGGAGAGCATGGTATTGGGTTGGTGCAGAAGAGCTATATGGATATAATTTTTGATCAGACGTCTATGCAGCTCATGAAGCAAATAAAGCAGATCTTTGATCCGAAAAATATATTAAACCGGGGTAAAATTTTTGATTGTTAAACTTTTCTTCCGGGAAATAGTTAAACCTAATAAATCTGAACATGAAACGTTTATTGATATGTTTTTTCTTACTGGCTGCTGTGCAGCTGGCGCATGCCCAATATTATAAAACAGATACGCTCACGCATAAAGGATTTGATCGTTCTAAGCTGATACTGGGAGGCTCTCTGGGAGTAGTGTTTGGAGATTATACCAATGTAGATATTTCTCCGCTGGTGGGTTATCGTTTCTCAGAGTACATCGCGGCCGGTATTAATGTGAATGCACAATACGGACAATACAAGTCCATTGATTATGTTACTGACAGGACCATACAACGTGACAAGTATACCATTTTTGGTGGGGGAGTATGGGGACGTGTATATCCGCTGCCTATGCTGTTTATACATATTCAGCCGGAATACAACTTTGTAACGCAGTCCTCCACTGTTTATGACACACCGGGAAGAGATGATAAAAGAACCTTTAAAACCAACTATGGTGTGCCGAGTTTGCTGATAGGTGCAGGTTATACACAGAGCGTTGGTGGAAGAGTTGGTATTGGTATTTCAATTTTATATGATGTATTGCAGGATAACCGGTCTCCCTATAACAATAACCTGATATACAGGGTGGGTGCGGGTTTAGGGTTTTAAATAGTATTCTTTTTACTGATTTTTTCAGGCAGACATATAACTGGAAAGCCGGATCATCTGTTCAACAGATGATCCGGCTTTGTTTTTGGCAGCAGGTATCCTGGCTACAATATTAACCGCATGTTAAATGTTTATAAATGCTAAACTTTATTTTACCGACTACATATCTTTGCGGAATATTTTAATAATCAGGAAAAGATGGGAATAGCATTAGTTGTTTTTGATATTGCGGGTACTACCCTGCATGATGAGTCCAATGTGGCGAAAGTATTACAGCAAACCGTTCAGCTGGCGGGAGTTTCCGTAACGGTAGAAGAAGTAAATGAAGTAATGGGATATGCGAAGCCGTATGCCATCCGTTACCTGTTGCAGCATAAACAGGATAGCCGTTATAGTGACGAAGCATTTATCAGCCAGTTGCATGATCGTTTTGTGGCCGATATGAAATCATATTATGCTACCAATCCGGCGGTACGTGAAAAGGAAGGTGTATCAGCCGTATTTGCCGCATTAAAAGCAAAGGGTATTAAAGTGGCCCTGGATACAGGTTTTGATCGTGCTATTACCGATGTAATTCTTGAAAGAGTAGGTTGGCAGAAAAACGGATTGATAGATGCCGTAGCTACCAGTGATGAAGTACCTTTTGGTCGTCCTTATCCGTACATGATATACCGTATTATGGAAGAATTGGAAATCCGCAGTATACAGTCGGTAGCTAAAACCGGCGATACCATTTCTGATCTGGAAGAAGGTACCAATGCAGGATGCCGTTATGTGATAGGTGTTACCACCGGCGCATATACCCGTGAAGAACTGGAGAAGGGTCCGCATACACATTTAGTGGCTACACTGGATGAACTGCTCTCCATTTTTTAATACTATTCATTTCTTATAACATGCAACAACAACAGGCAGATGTAGCAGTAATAGGCGCTGGTATTGTAGGTTTAGCAATGGCTTACCATCTGGCGGCCAAAGGGAAAAAAGTTGTTTTATTTGAACGGAACAGTAAAGCGATCAGTGCTTCCATCCGCAACTTCGGCCTGGTATGGCCGGTAGGGCAAACGGCTGGAAAAATGCATGACCGTGCCATGCGTAGCCGGGCTACCTGGAAGGAGCTGGCAGCCGCCACTGGCCTGCAGTGTCAGGAAACGGGATCCCTGCACCTGGCATATGAAAAAGATGAGCTGGCCGTGCTGGAAGAATTTGCGCAGGCTGCTCCCGGCAACGGATATAACGTTGAGTTACTGACGCCATCACAGGTAGGGAAATATACGCAGGCCATTAAAACCGGCGGATTAAAAGGTGGCATGTGGAGTCCTACTGAAATGACCGTAAATCCGCGTCAGGCCAGTGCTGCCATCGCAAAGCACCTCGAAGAAAAAATGAATGTCACCGTTCGTTTTGGTATCGCTGTAAATGGCATCAACATGCCTTACATTGAAACCAGGGCAGAAAAGTGGAAAGTGGACGAAGTGTTTGTATGTAGCGGAGCCGACTTTGAAACGCTTTACCCTGTTGAGTTTGCGGCTGCACCACTGAAAAAGTGCAAACTGCAGATGATGCGTACGATTCCGCAACCAGGCAACTGGCAGCTGGGCCCAGCGCTGTGTGCAGGTTTAACACTGTCACATTATTCAGCGTTTGAAAGCTGTGATGCCCTGGTACCTTTGAAACAACGCTTTGCGGCGGAGATGCCGGAGTATGTGAAATGGGGCATTCATCTGCTTATTTCTCAAAATGGTGCCGGTGAACTCACTATCGGAGACTCACATGAATATGGTCTGGACTTCGAACCATTTGATAAGGCATTTATCAATGACCTGATCCTGAAATATATGCATACCTTCCTGCAGGCACCAGACTATACAATACAGGAACAATGGCATGGCATTTATCCAAAGCTCACCAATGGTGAAACGGACCTGGTGTTTTCACCTGAAAAAAATGTAACGATTGTAAATGGAATGGGCGGTGCCGGAATGACATTGTCGTTTGGCCTGGCACAGGAGATAACAGCGTAAAGCATAAAGCAAAAAGCTATTATAGCGAATGATAGGAGCAATAGGGGGAGCCAATACCCGCTTAACTCATTCGCTATAATAGCTTTTTGCTTTACGCTTTATGCCTTCAGTGTTACAAAGGATACTTTGCGTAATCTCGATAAATTTAAATTAGGTTATTGCTCAAATAATTGATAAATTAAATTCAGATTAAGCGTTATGAAAACACCTGTTGAATAAAACGATAGTTAACTTTCGAATCATTTTCAACAATATTTATTTTTAATTGCCAGCATTAGCAACGTTTCTGCAGCGATGTTTTTTAAACATCGCTGCACGTTCATAACGTGTTAAATGTAAAGCAGGTTTCTCTATAGTTACCTGCTTTTTTGTTTTTAATGCAGTGTCTGTAAGCTAATTATTATATAAATTACAGTATTCCACGTGGATGCAGGTGGAAGGTGTTTTATGTATAATAAAAAGTAATCGCATGAACAGCAGTATAAAGAATCTTAAGGAAAGAGACTGGACGGAGACAAGAGCGCATTCCAGCTGGCAGATATTCAAAATTATGGCGGAGTTTGTTGAAGGCTTTGAGAAGCTGGCAAAAATCGGCCCCTGTATATCTATATTTGGTTCGGCACGTACAAAACCGGGCAACCATTATTATGATCTGGCCCAGGAAATAGCCACCAAACTGGCGGAGGAGGGATTCGGTATTATTACCGGTGGTGGCCCCGGTGTAATGGAAGCTGCCAACAAAGGTGCACAGGCTGCACATGGTAAATCAGTAGGCGCCAATATTTCCCTCCCACATGAGCAACATCCCAATGTATTTATTGATCCGGAGAATAGCCTGAATTTCGACTATTTCTTTGTCCGCAAAGTGATGTTCACCAAATACTCCCAGGGATTTGTGATGATGCCGGGCGGTTTTGGTACCATGGATGAATTTTTCGAAGTCGCCACCCTGATTCAAACCAAGAAAATGGAGGAAACCCCCATGGTATTGGTAGGCCGTGAGTACTGGAGTGGCCTGCTGGATTGGATCCGTAACGTGATGATGGAAAAAGAAAGCAACATTAATCCACAGGACCTCGATCTGCTGCAGTTGTTTGATACGGCAGAAGAAGTAGTGGAATATTTCCGTGTTTTCTACACCACCAATAAATTAAGACCTAACTTCTGATAGGAGCGCTTAAAGCGAAAAGCAGAAAGCAAAAAGCTATTGCAGGGGATAATTAACGTTTATGGTTATCCGCTGCAATAGCTTTTTGATTTCTGCTTTCAGCTTTCGCCAGAATAAAATGCCCATAAATAACGTTTACGTATATATCAGGTGGGCATCCCGATAGTCATCCGCTATAATAGCTTTTACCTTTTTGYTTTCTGCCTTCTGCTTTTTCCTTAGCTTTGCAGAAATTCTAATATTTTAATATATGGAGCTCATACCGGCAGCAGTAGAGGCCTATTCAGAAAAATACACCAGCGCAGAAAGTGAACTGATGCATCAGTTGAACCGGGAAACACATCTGAAAGTAGAGCTGCCGCATATGTTAAGCGGTCAGGTACAGGGAAAATTTTTAAGCATGGTGAGTCATATGATTCATCCACGCCGTATCCTGGAACTGGGCACTTATACAGGATATTCTGCTATTTGCCTGGCTGCAGGTCTTACCACAGACGGCATTTTGCATACCGTAGATATCAATGAAGAACTGGAAACCCTTTGTCATCGCTATTTTGAGGCAAGCGGACAAGCAGATAAAGTTAAAATGCACATAGGCAAAGCTGCCGACATCATTGAACAACTGGACGAAGTATTTGACCTGGTATTCATTGATGCAGACAAATCAGGCTATGAGCAATATTACGACCAGGTATGGGATAAATTACGTCCTGGTGGATTTATCCTGGCAGATAATGTACTGTATCACGGACAGGTGCTGGCACCTGAAAATGAGCAGGGCCGCCAGGCGAAGGCAATGATCAGTTTTTGTGAGAAAGTGTTGGCGGACGATCGTGCCGAACAGGTATTACTCACCATCCGTGATGGTGTCCTGATGATCAGGAAGAAATAACACGCCCATTAAATCCGAAAATACATGCAAGTAAGAAAATTCTTATTGGTTGTCAGTTTTCTTATTGGCTTCGTTTCCGTGCTGCAGGCTCAGTCTATGACCACCCCGCAGTATATTGCTACCTATAAAAACTTAGCCATTGAGGAAATGCGCCGTTCCGGCGTGCCTGCCGCCATCAAACTGGCGCAGGGTATTATCGAAACACAATCCGGCAACGGTACTTTGTGTTTGCAGTCGAATAACCACTTTGGTATTAAATGTAAGAATACCTGGACCGGCAAAACCATTAAATACGATGATGATGCTGCCCAGGAGTGCTTCCGGGTGTATGAAACGGCGCGTGATTCCTATCGGGATCATTCCGATTTTTTGCATAATAATCCTCGTTATGCATTTCTTTTCCAATTTGACGGAGATGATTATAAATCCTGGGCATTTGGATTAAAACAGGCCGGATACGCCACTAACAAAACCTACCCACAGCAGTTGATCAAGGTAATAGAAGACTATAACCTGCAACAATATACGATGATTGCCATGGGAAAGGCCGCGCCAGGCAGTGCTATTGAGGTCGATAATACATTGTATGCTGAGGTAACGCCCAAGCAGGAAGGGAAAGCATCTTCCGGAAAAAATAATCATAACTACAATAAACCGGTAGCCGGTAATTATCCGAAAGGCATATTTGAAATCAATGGCCGTAAAGCCGTTTACGTAAAAGCCGGTACATCCCTGATCCAGGTAGCCGATCAGCGCAACATGCGTCTACGTAAACTGGTACGTTTCAACGACCTGGAAAATGATAATCCTCCTGCAAAAGACATGATCATCTTCTTACAAAAGAAAAGTAAGCGGGGTAATAAAGAATTTCATCCGGTAGCTAATGGCGAAACCATGCATGACGTGGCCCAGGCAGAAGGGGTACAGCTTAGATGGCTGCGCCGCCGTAATAAAATGAATGAAGGTGAGGAGCCTGCAGCCGGACAGCGCTTAACACTGGACGGTTTTGCCAACAGCGCTCCCCGATTAGCTAAAAATACCCGGGTGCTGAAGGAAGAAGACCAGGAACCACCAGAGGACTTTTCTCCACGTAAAGCCCTGGAAGGCATGAAGGAAGAAGTGGCAAAAAATGCTTCCGGGCCCACCGCAGTGCCGGAAACCAAACCTGCCCAGCAGCCCAAAGGTGGTATACCCGTTGCCATGATTGAAGATCTGAAGAAAGCAGGAGAGGTGACCACTTCCGGTAGCATCACTACACCAAAGGCTTCTATGCCGCAGCCTGCACCAGTTCCTGCAACGCCTAAACCAGCGCCGGTGCAGAAAGCAGGATCACAGTACCACGATGTGCAACCCAAGGAAACACTGTATGGTATTGCTAAAATGTACAACAAGTCTGTTACGCAGATACAAGAATGGAATAATTTGCAGGGCTTCGATATAAAAATCGGTCAGCGCCTGCTGGTGAATAAATAAGCTGCGATCTTTTTGCGCTTATAATTGTTAAATAAGGAAATGTAGAAGTATTATGTCGGTAATCAAAGTGCATGACAAGCAATTCCAGCCCTACATCAGTGCTATAGAATTGCAGCAGCGAATTAAGGAAATGGCGGAACAAATTAATAAAGATCTGGAGGGAGAGCGCCCTTTGTTCATTGCCATTCTGAATGGCTCATTTATGTTTGCCGCAGATATGTTTAAGTACCTCACTATAGAGGCGGAGATTTCCTTCATTAAACTAGCCTCTTATAAAGGGACCAAATCAACAGGTAATGTAGTACAGGCCATAGGTTTGGACGAAGACCTTTTTGGCCGTACCGTGGTAATCCTGGAAGATATTGTGGATACCGGTAAAACCATGAGCCAGTTTCTCCCTCAGCTGGAACATCAGCAGCCGAAAAAACTGATCGTTGCCTCCCTGCTTACCAAGCCGGATGCAATGGTACATCCCATTAAAATTGACTACCTCGGCTTCTCCGTACCGGATAAGTTCCTGTTAGGATATGGACTCGACTATGATGGCCTGGGCCGGAATTTACCGGCTATTTACCAGCTGGTAGCATCTGCAGAATAATTATTTTTTCCGGGCAAGTGCCCGGAAAAAATCTTATCTTAATACATGCAGAAATTCCTTTTACTCTTGTTGTTTTGGGGTGGAGGGCTGCAAGCGCAAACAATCTGGGTATCGGGAGCGGTCGAAGACAGTATATCACATCGCCCCGTTTCCGGCGTACAGGTGAAGGTGATGGATGACACAGCTAATGTGGTCACAAACGCTTTCGGTCTTTTTAGAATTGTAATCCCCAGGGCTACCTCCAAACTATTGCTCACACAAAACGGTTATCTACCCAAAGAGATAACGGTAAGTAAATCCGACAGACTACTAGTAACGTTATCGCCTGTACGAAAAGATACGGACCCCATTGCCATGGCCAAAGCCAGGTCTAAAATGTTGCATAGCAGCAACCCTAATTATGGCAATACCGGTATGGGTATTCACTCCTTTTATAATGAAACTTACGGCGCTATCTACGAAAATAAATTTGTGCGCACAGACAGCTATCCTTTGTCTTCCTTCGCCATCGACGTAGACAGAGCAGCCTACAGCAATATCCGCCGCTTCCTGCGTCTCAAAGAGCCTGTACCGGTAGATGCTGTAAGGATTGAGGAGATGATCAATTATTTTCATTACGATTACCCGTTGCCGTTAGCAGGTCAAAGTATGGCCCTGTATAGTAACTATATCACCTGTCCCTGGGAAACCAGCCACCGCCTCCTGCAAATTGCTATCAGGGCCCGCGCACTGGAGACAGACAGCTTTCCCGCCAGTAACCTCGTTTTTCTCATAGATGTTTCCGGTTCTATGGGTACACCCAATAAATTGCCTTTACTACAGGCCGCATTTCGTATCCTGGTAAATAACCTCCGTCCAACAGATAAAGTAGCCATCGTAGCTTATGCCGGTGAACCCGGGGTGATCCTGCCAGCTACTCCTGGTGATCAGAAAGCTAAAATTCTAAATGCCATCGACAATCTGAATGCCGGAGGATCTACCGCCGGCGAAGCCGCCATAAAAATGGCTTACCGCATTGCAGCAGAGCAATATATTCCGGATGGCAATAACCGCGTAATACTGGCTACTGATGGTGATTTCAACGTGGGCCTCAGCAGTGATGAGGAAATGGAACAACTGATTCTACAACAGAAAGAAAGTGGTGTACTGTTGACCTGCTTAGGATTTGGGATGAAGAATTATAAGGACTCCAAGCTGCAATCCTTGTCCAGTAAAGGAAATGGCAACTTTGCATATATAGATGATCTGGAAGAAGCCAATAAAATATTTGCCCGTGAATTTGGCAGCACCCTGTTTACTATTGCCCGCGATGTGCAGTCGGAAGTATGGTTTAACCCTGCCCTGGTAAAATCGTACAGGCTTATTGGTTATGAAAATAAAATATTGCCGGCAGATACTACGATGAACAGTGAATACAACGGAGGAGTGATAGGCAGCGGGCATTGCTCTGTGGCGTTATATGAAATAATACCTGCAACAGCAACGCCAGTGGAGGATACGTTGCTTGCCCATATAAGAATAACTTATCGCGATCCGCAGGACACAACAGTAAAGTACTTACCCGGCATTATTTCTGCGGAGCTGAAAAATTTTGACAAAGCATCAGATGATTGCCGTTTTGCAACGGCGGTAGCGTTGTTTGGTATGGTATTGCGTAAATCGTCTTATTGTGGTACTGGCAATACAGACATGGTGATACAGATAGCGCGTAATGCTCTGGGCGATGACAATGGTCATTACCGGCAGGAGTTTCTAAAGATGGTAAAAATGGTGCGTAAAGGAAAGCATTAAGCACTTATTTTGTCAGGCGATAGCACTTCCTGATTAACTTCTGCTGAAAATCAAAAGGGAGGGTTTGATTGGTAATATCCTTTATACTGGCAGCGTTGATTTTTTCTGTTTCCATTACAAACCTGCGATAGTTATTACTGAAATACACCACGCCGTCTTTTTTCGTGGCCAGTAACACTTTGTTGAGCATATCTGCGTGATCCCGCTGTACATCCAGGAAATCCTTCATCCGTTTACTGTTGGAAAATGTTGGAGGATCTATGATAACGAGGTCGTAGGTATTCAGTTTCAAAGTATCGAGGTACTGGAGTACGTCGGCATGTACAAAAGTATGTTTGGGACTATCAAAGCCATTGAGCCGCATATTTTCTTCTGCCCACGAGAGGTAGGTTTTAGAAAGATCTACAGAAGTTACTTCTGCTGCGCCACCTGCAGCGGCATATACAGAGAATGATCCGGTATAGCAGAAAAGGTTGAGTACCTTTTTATCTTTTACTTCTTCCCTTACCATGCCGCGTGTAATGCGATGGTCGAGGAATAAGCCGGTATCAAGGTAATCGGAGAGGTTTACTTTAAATTGAAGTCCGGCTTCATAGGCAGTCATGATATGACTTTCCAGGCTGAGTTTTTCATACTGGCTTTTCCTGTTTTCTTTACGTTGCCGTTGTTTCACCCAAATTTTGTTGGGGGCTACTTCTAATACTTTACTGATCAGTTCCAGGCAGGTATCGAGCCATTCTTCGTGGGCATCTTCTTCCATGCCGTGTTTACGGTTATATTCTGCGATGTACACATGATCTTCATACATTTCAATGCTGAAGGGAAACTCAGGGATATCGTCATCATATACCCGGTAACAGGTAATATTTTGCCGCCTGGCCAGTTTGGAAATATGCCGGAATACTTTCGTGAGCCGGTTTTCGAACATCTGCAGTTTAGAATCCATGTGTACTTTTTATTAACGCAGAAGGGAAGGCTTTTCGGCCTTCCCCTCCGTTTCAAACTATCTTTTATCCTCAGCTAAAAATATCTCTTACTTTCTCAAAAAATCCTTTTTCAGATTTTTCAGGATTAGGTTTAAAGTTATCGGAGGACTGTAATTTATCGAGCATTTCTTTTTCTTCTGCGGTTACCGTTTGTGGTGTCCATACATTCACATGAATCAGCTGATCGCCTTTTTCGTAGGAATTAACAGAAGGGAATCCTTTGCCTTTCAGGCGGAATATTTTACCGCTTTGAGTACCAGCAGGGATTTTTATTTTCGCTTTACCGTCAATGGTAGGCACTTCCAGGGAGGTACCGTACACTGCATCCGGGAAAGAGATGTGCAGATCGTAAGCTACATTGAGTCCATCGCGTTGCAGTTCTGCATGTGGTTCTTCCTCGATGAGGATCAGCAGATCGCCGGGGGCGCCGCCTCTTTCACCTGCATTACCTTTGCCGCTCATGCTCAGTTGCATGCCTTCCTGTACGCCTGCCGGGATGTCGATGCTAACCATTTCTTCACCATACATACGACCTTCACCTTTACAGTGGCCACATTTGCTGGTGATGATCTGGCCTTCACCATGACAGGTAGGGCAAGTGGTAACCGTTTGCATTTGTCCGAGGAAAGTTTGTGTTACTTTCCTTACCTGGCCGGAACCGCCGCAGGTATTACATGACTGGAATGCATTTTTATCTTTAGCACCCAGGCCTCCACAATGTTGGCAGGGTACATATTTTTTTACTTTTATTTTTTTGTTAGCGCCTTTAGCGATTTCTTCATAGGTGAGACGGATTTTTACCCGGAGGTTCGAACCACGTGTACCGCGTCCACGGCGGTTTCCACCACCACGGGCGCCACCACCGCCAAAAAAGCTTCCGAAAATATCATCGCTACCAAAGATGTCACCGAAGTTGGAGAAGATGTCATCCATGTTCATTCCACCGCCACCATATCCACCGCCACCACGGTTGCCATTCATGCCGGCATGGCCAAAGCGGTCGTATTGCGCCCTTTTATCAGGATCGCTTAATACTTCATAAGCTTCAGCTGCTTCTTTGAATTTATCTTCCGCCTCTTTGTTGTTCGGGTTGCGGTCAGGGTGAAACTGCATGGCCACCTTACGGTAAGCCTTTTTAATCTCATCCTGGGAGGCAGATTTGGTAACAACCAGTATTTCGTAATAATCTCTCTTGGTAGACATTATAAAAATCACTTAATGCTGGTGCAGGCACCAGCTTTTGTTTCAGTAAAAAAATTGTTTTACGTCAGCTTTGCATAGGCAATCATTGGAGATTATGCCACATCGTCATTTTATTTGCCCACAATTACCTTAGCATGACGTATTAATTTGTCACTCAGGTAATAACCAGGTTGCAATACGTCCACTACCTTTCCAACCAGGTCTGGTGTGGGAGCAGGTATTTCTGTAATGGCTTCCTGTAAATCGGGATCAAACGAGGTGTGGATACTCTCCATTGGCTTCAGTCCTTTTGCTTGCAGGGTAGCTTTCAATTTATTAAACACCAGCAGAATACCGTCTTTAACGGCTTCAAAGTCAGTAGCGTTTTCTAATTGTTTGGAAGCCCTGTCGCTATCGTCCAGTACATCCAGCAAAGATATGATAACTTCTTTACTGGCGGTTTGCATAAGTTCTATACGTTCCCTGGCAGTACGTTTACGATAGTTGTCAAATTCTGCCTGCAGTCTGAGATATTTATCGCGTATTTCGTTTACTTCCTGTTCTTTCTTCTCCAGCTCTGTCACTTCATCTGACTCATTATTCGTATTTGAACTATCGCTTATATTTTCTTCTGGCATGCTTTTCTCGTTTTCGCTACCAGTGTTAGCCTGTCCGTTTGTCTGCATGTCTTTTTCGTTTTCTGTCATAATAAGTAATAATTGTCTGCGGGGTAACCAGTCAATTTCTTTGCCAACAGCGGTTTAGGCGACAAAAAGGCAGAATTGCAGCTATGCTAACCGCTAAATAGCTACCTTTGCACCTCGAAATACAATAAATGACTAAAGTTTTTTTAAAGAAGCAGATACAAAACAGGGTATTACAAGGGCATCCCTGGATTTTTGGCAACGAAGTAGCCGAAATAAAAGGAGATGTAAATGCCGGTGATATTGTAGATGTATATACGCATAAAGGTTTTTTCCTGGGTCGTGGTTATATAAATCCTCAATCCCAGATACTGGTTCGCTTGTTGACCCGTGATAAGAACGAAGAAATAAATCCGGAGTTCTTTTACCGCCGCCTGTTGAAATGCTGGGAATACCGGCAGAAGTTGGGTTATGTGGAAAACTGCCGCCTGGTATATGGTGAAGCAGATGACATGCCTGCATTGGTAATAGATAAGTTCAATGATTACTTTGTTATTCAGACACTGGCTCTGGGTATGGAAAAATGGAAAGATGCCATCGTAGATGCTATCAACCGCATATTTTCACCGAAAGGTATTTACGAAAGGAATGATGTACCGGTAAGGGAACTGGAAGGGATGACCCAGCAAAAGGGCTTCCTCAGCGCACCTTTCGATACCAATCTTATTATTAATGAAAACGGGCTCCGGTTTCATGTGGATATCGTAAATGGCCAGAAGACCGGCTATTTCCTGGATCAACAGGATAACCGTCGTGAGATTAAGCATATCGTTAAAGGTGCAGATGTAATGGAAGCATTCTGTTATACTGGTACCTTCTCCTGTCATGCAGGATTTTATGGCGCTAAAAGCGTACTGGGACTGGATATTTCGGAAACAGCCGTAGCTACCGCACGAAAAAATGCGGAACTCAATAACCTGCAGGATATTTGTCAGTTCCAGGCGGTCAACGCATTTGATCAGCTGAAACAATGGACCAGGGAAGAAAAGAAATTTGATGTTGTGATCCTGGATCCGCCGGCTTTCACCAAAAGCCGTGAGAATATTCAGAAAGCGGTAACTGGTTATAAAGAAATTAATCTGCGTGGAATGAAGCTGCTGAAGCCAGGTGGATTCCTGGTAACAGCTTCCTGCACCAACCTGGTATCACCAGATCTGTTCCTGCAAACTATTGATGCCGCTGCCAAAGATGCGAAGAAGAGATTGCGCCAGGTAACTTTCCAGACACAGGCACAGGATCATCCTATTTTAAGAAACATTGAGAACACTACTTACCTGAAGTTCCTGATCGTGGAAGTATCCTGATCAACTTACAGCTTATTATAAAAAAGGAAAAGTCACGATGTAAATCGTGACTTTTCCTTTTTTATTTTGATGCCAGATGTAAACTATTTGACGACATTGAATTTTCCGGATTCAATCAGATTGCCCCGTTGATCACGTAACTGGAATATGTAAATACCATTATAGTAATTATCTAAATTCATAGTAGTGCGTGCACCAACGCCTTTCAACTGATCTATTTTCTTTCCCAGAAAATTATATACAATAAGATCATACACCTGATCGTTATTGTGTTGTTGAATGACGAAGTTAATATTGGTAGTAGCAGGATTAGGGTACAACTTCACTATTTTGCTCACGTTTTTAACACCCCCGTCCTGACCTGGTTGGGATTTATCGCTTTGAGCCTTGCCAACTACTGAGAGCAAGCTGAAAACCGTTATGAGAATTAGGGTAGAGGTTTTCCACATAGTATTATAAAAATAAAGTTTTTTTCAAATATTTCCTAATTTTTGTTTGATAAATTCAGCTCATCTAAGTGCCATTGTTTCCACATAAAAATAACAAACCACCTGCCATTTTGTTAGCATTTCCCCTTTTTTTATGTAAACTTTAACGCTTGATAACATTTTTTATAAACAATTGATTATCATTCATTTAAAACCGAGGGCAGTTCACACTTTCCAGGGTTGAGTTCCGGCTGTTCAGGAATCCCTTGAAAACCAACGATATTTCGAAGCCACCGAATGTCTGACTGGCGGTTCTCAGTTTCGAAATATTGGTGTCGTAACTCATTCCTATCTCATATTTATCCATATCTATCTTAATAGTGGGGATAATGGCATCATTCCACCTAAGGAAGAGACCGCCATAGATAGCCCGGGTTGACTCCAATCCCTGATTCATGAGACCGTATCCAATCAAAGCACCTCCAATGTACTCGGAATAGGTACCCTGATGCAACTGATTGTAGTGTGCAATCACTTTTACTCTTTCATCTACCGGTATGGTAATACCCGCATTAAATGTCAGTTTCGGCTGCAATTCAATATTCTGGTCCCGGTAGAATGAAATTTTGGCCCGGTTAAAATGGAAATAGCCGGCCCCGATAAAGTAATTCACATCTTCCCCTATCACACTGTTATAACTTATACCCACACCAGCATCCAGATAGCTGTAGCCTTTGAATGCCAGCTTACCTTCTTCGCCGGTAGGTGCCGCCGGATCAAATCGTCCGCTGGTATATTGGTTATTGAAGGTCATGTTGGTAGGATCAAACTGACGCTGCACAAAACCACCCATGAATCCTAAAGACAGGAAACTGCTTTTATCTTCATTGAGTGATTTATGATAGTTGATCGCCGGAAAGATTTGTGTAGACTGTAATTTGGAGGTGCCCGCCCGGTCGTAGGTGAGTTGCAAACCCGTAGTGAGATAGTCGTTACTACGACCTACAGGGAATTTTATTTCACCACTCACGGTGCCTGTCTGATAAGGAACCGTAACGCTGTTCCATTGATTACGGTAAACAGCCTGCACACGCACATCTCCATTGAAAATACCTATCAGCGCAGGATTGCGGAGTATAGGTGTTTCATAGAACTGTGAGAGGTGTATATCCTGTGCATACAATTGCGTTGCACCTGTTATGCAAACTATCGCCAGTAATATGCGGTATACGATTTTCATGGTAGCCAGGTTAAATAATTATCTTAGTAATGTTACATTGCCTTTCAGCTGGAAAAATTCGTTGGTATCGCAATATGCTTCGATGAAATAAATATATACATCGGAGGCCTGTGGTTTACCATTGAAGGAACCGTTCCATCCTGCGCTGATATCGTCTATATTGATTCGTTCCCGATGGAATACTTCCTGTCCCCAACGATTGAAAATGCGGAAGGATTTAATAAAGTTGATACCTTTTCCACGCGGATAGAAAATATCATTCTGCCCATCGCCATTAGGACTGAAGGTATTGGGTATAAACACCACATCTGTATTGCAGATCAAGTCCACATTCATCACATCTGTTTTCCTGCAACCATACTGGTTAGTGCCGGTAATGCTGTAAGATATGGGCTTGCGTATGGCAGCGGTTACGTAAGGAGAAGTGGTATTATCCAGGTAATCTTCCGGACTCCATTTCCAGCTTATTACATCTGCACTTCCGCTGGCCATCAGCTTTACCACATCGCCTACCATTACCGTCTGATCTTTGCCTGCACTGACCTCAGGTACCGGTTTCACCGCTATTTTAACAGAAAGCGGTGCGCTCATCGGACACAGCGCATCGTTTGTTCCGGTTACCTGGTAGGTAATGTCCGTAGACGGCGTTGCAAAAGGATCAGCAATGGTATTATTGGTTAAGCCGGTCACCGGTGTCCAGTTATAGATGGTAGCCCCTGTAGCTTTTATTTGTATGGAAGAACCATAACAAACGAGGGTATCCCTGCTCACGGTGAGATTGACTTTTGGAACAACTGCCACATCGGTGGAATCAAATACCGTACATCCGTACACGTTAGATGCCTGTACGAGGTAGCGGGTATTGATTACCGGAGTAGCCACGGGATCGGTACAGAAAACGCAGCTCAGTGTATTGGCGGAAAGCCATTGTACGGTGCCATCAGACAATGCGTTGAGGTCAACACTATTACCTTCACATATTTTAGGTTGTTTGGCAGATGCTTTCACAAAAGGAGTAGGATGAATAGTGATGGTTTTACTCACCGAGTCCATACAGTTGCGGGCATCTGTTACGACCAGTTTAATCGCCTGTCCGCCGGAAGCAGTATATTTTGTGCCGGGAGGTGTTTGCGAAGTAGATTTCTGTCCATTCCCCAGGTCCCAGGTCCAGTTGGTGATGGGGATATTAGGAGAGGTAATGGTGTTGTTAATAAAAGATACCGGTTGACCTGCGCAGGTAGCGGGACCTGTTGTAAAATCTGCTAGTGGCGCCAGTATATTAATATCGTTTGGCTTTGTGACAATGTCATCGCAATACGCGGCATCCTTATAATGAATCGTTAGCTGATTACTATAGGCACCTTTTGTTGCCCACGTTTTTACGTACGTTTGGTTGGTGGTGGTATATACTTCTCCATCTCCAAACTGCCAGGTATAGCTGGATACCAATCCCAGTGGTACATTTAGCACTTCATAGGTGGCTTTGCTGCCACGACAGATAGAACTGACACCGGCGGTGAAATCGGCCCTGAAATAATAGATGCTCCGGAAGCTGCTATGGCGGCAGTTATTGCCGTTCTCTCCGATAGTAAGACGAACGGTATAATTGCCTGGAGTAGTATAATTATGTATTGCATCTTTGGTATTCAGCAAAGGAGTATTATCTCCGAAGTCCCACTCATAAGTAGTGTTAGCATTAATGCCGATAGAGTTATTGGTAAAGATGAATTTGCTTTTGTCGGTGCAGTCGCGTACCACATTGAATTGTGATACCGGGCCGGTTACCACTACCTGGGCAGGAGCTGCGGCGGTGAAACAGCCATTGCTGCCAGCTTTCATTTTAACGGTCAGTGTGCCGTTGGCATTGAATGAATGCCTGATGTCATTATTGCTGCCTTCATCTGTGGTACCATCACCAAAATCCCAGCTATAGGTATCTGCGTAGTTAGCGTTGGCCAGCAGTCTTACCGGGTCTCCCACGCAGGTACTGGTGGGCGACACGCTGAAGCTTACATTGGTGGGCGGATTGCCGGTATGTACGTATTTATCGAATGATTTGGTGATCACACATTGATTTTGCGTAGTGACGGTAACGCCTATATTATAAGTGCCGGTTTGTGTAAAAATGTGATTTATGTTGCCGTTAGTAGTTGTTTGTGTATTTCCGTCTCCGAAGTTCCACGTCCATGAAGTAACCGGATCATTGACACTATTGGCGGAGGTGGCGGCAAAGGCAGCCGTATAAGGCACACAGCCCGACAGTGGTGTAGAAAGTGTGATATCAGGCAGGGAGATATCGATATAGGCTGGCTTTTTTAATGTGGCCGTACAGCCGTTGCTGTTAGTAACGGAAAGTGTGACATCAAATTTACCGGCGCGGGTATAATTATGTGATATATAGGCATTGCTGGTGGTAATAACTGTGCCATCACCAAAATCCCAGGTGCGGCTGGTAGCATCCAGCGTGGCGTCAGTAAAATTAGCACTGAATACTTTACAGCTTTTGGTAACATCCGCAGAAAAAGATACCTGAGGAGTACTGCCAATTACCATTGTCCGGAAATAAGTGCTGGTAGTTACGCCTCCGATTACCTGGTATTTCGCTTCCAGGGTAATTTTTATGGGCCCGCCTGTGGTGTAAGTCACCTGTGGATCAACATCATGTGATGTTCTGCCATCGCCAAAATCCCAGTTATAGGCAAGGGGAGTGCCGGTGCTGGTATTTTTTATAGTAATAGTAACGGGTGTACACCCGTTGCCCGGTGCAGCTGTATAGGTAAAGTCCGCTTTCTGCGCCAATAAGTTGTTTGCCTGCAATAGAGATATCAGGAGCAGCAATGTACATAAACACTTTGCCTGTAGGTATTTCATAGGGTACACAGGTTTTCCATTAACTGAATAGCTCCACAAATTAACAAAAATTACATATATAAATTTTTTGATTTTCAATTTTTTTGATATTAGAGGTGTTTTATGCTGTTTCAGAGGCATAAAACACCTTTCAGGTACCGGAAAACGTGAAATCTGTTGTTATCTGATAAGGGTAACATTGCCTTTCAACAAATTCACTGCGCCCTTATCGCAGACTATTTCTACGTAATAAACAAATACATCAGGATTCAGTATGACTCCTTTATACCGGCCATCCCAACCTTTGGTAGGGTCATTTGAATTAACACCGGTACGCTCAAACACCACTTGTCCCCAACGATTAAATATCCTGAAAACGCGGATGGTCTGCATTCCCTGTCCACGCACATAAAAAACATCATTCTGGCCATCTCCGTTAGGGGAGAAGCTATTGGGAATGAAGATGCTACCTTCATCACATACCAGTTTCAATGCAATATCATCTGTGCTCACACAACCAAACTGATTCGTCACCTTTACATGATAGGTAATATCATCTGTAGGGGTAGCAGTAGGCGCCAGGCAATCGTAGCAACTGAGTCCCTTTATCGGCGTCCATTCTATTTTAATAATGTCTTCGCTCCCTTTTACCGGCAACGGTATCACGGAACCGGTAGCGGTTACGATATCAGGGCCTGCATTTATTACCGGGGCGTCACGTACATATATTCTGGCGAGTGCGGTATCCGTGAAACAAGTGCTGTTATTATATCCTACTACCTGGTAAGTAATATTGCCGTCCGGTGTAGCTACCGGATCCGGGATATCTGACCGGTTCAGTCCCCGCGCTGGAATCCACTGGTAGCGCAGTGCTCCACCGGCATTCATTTTCACGCTTTCGCCCGCGCATATTTCCTGGTCCTGGGCATAAATACGAAAAGGTTGCGTCACCTTCACTGGTATTTCTCCCTGATTCGTACAACCATATTCGTTAGTAGCTGTAATGTGATACACGGTATCTATATCTGGTTTTACCTGTGGAGAAACATTGGTGGCATCCGAAATATTATAGTTCGTCCATTTTACCTGAACGTTGGCAGTGGTATTAGCCTGTAGTTGAAGTACCGCTCCACGGCAGATCTCTGCACTGCCTGGTGAAGGATTCAGGATCGGTGAAGGGTTTACTACCATACTGGCGTTGGTGGTGGCTGGACAGGAACCATCGCTGTTGGTGATTGTTAACACCACCGGCACCGTACCCGTACTGTTCAACGTGATTTCAGGAGGCACCTGCTGATTAAATGTTTTGTCGGTACCTACCTGCCATAGCCATTTTGTACCCGGTATGTTTTTAGTATCACTGCCGGACAATTGTATTTTACCAGATACGCATAATGGTAAAATAGGTGCTATCACTGCTACCGGCTGCGGAGGAATAACTACCGGCAGTGTTTTTTCATCTGTACATCCGTAGGCGCTTGTTACTACCAGTTTAACATTCGTTGTTCCCGGTTGTGGATAGGTGAATTTTCCGTCTGTAGTGCTGGCGGTATTATCAGGATTGCCAGGTACCCCGAAATTCCATGCATTAGCGAAATCAAGTGCCAGCGAGTCTTTCGTGAGTGTTTTACTTTTATTGGTAAATGTCACCAGTCCGCCGCCGCAGGCCTGGAAGTCATTTGTTGTAAAATCAGCCGTTGCTTTATCTACAATGATTTTATCATTTCCTTCTGCTTTCACCACGCATCCCTGGTTATCCAGCAGTGACACGCGCGGATAATAAATACCAGGTTTTACATAAGTATGTGGTGGAGATACTGCGGTGGTAGAAGTCAATACTGTACCATCATCAAAGTCCCACATATAACTGTCTGTTTTAACAGAGGTGGCACTGATGCTGATACCTAACGGCACGCAACCTTGTGTGGGAGTGGCTTTCATGGTACCATCAGGTCCTTTGATGGTGATAGGAAGCGTAGCAGTACTGGAGCAACCGCCTTCTGAATACACGGTCAGCGTTACGTTGTATGTTCTGGCGCGTGCGTAAATATGTACGTCGGGATTGTTTTTGGTAGAAGTACCATTATCCCCAAAGCCCCAGGCGGCATTTTTATAATCTGTGGAGGTATTGGTAAATAATACTTTTACCGGTGGACATAAATCCAGGTCATCAGGAATGGTGAATGATGCTTTGGGATCAGGTACCGTGATCACATTTGTTTTAGTGATTTCATCTGTACAGCCGGCTGTAGTGGTTACTTTTAATACCACGTTGTACTTACCTGGTGCGCTGTATATTTTTACCGGTTTGTTTCCGGTACCAGTAGTGTTATCTCCAAAATCCCAGGCATACGTTTGTACGTTGCCCTGTGACTGATCTACGAAAGTAAATGATTTGTCCAGGCAGGCGATGTTGGATGGTACCATGAAATCGGCTTTTACCCGGTCAAACTGGATTACTTTCTGCACTTTTGATATGCAGCTGAATTTATCTGTTACCGTTAATGAAACCGTATAATCGTTGGCGTTAGTATAGGTATGTTTAATACCCACCGGTTGTGTGGGATAGCTTTCTTTATTGCTGCCATCACCAAAATCCCATTCCCAGTTGAGTATCTGGTTGCCGGTGTTGGTAGTTGATTTATCGGTGAATGTAAAAATTTCGTCCTTGCATCTTTTGCCGGTGTAGTCAAAATCAGGATCACTGCCATTTACATCTATGGATGCAACAGGCGCATCTTTTGTGCAACCATTCTTATCTGTAATGGTTAGTTTAATGGTGAAGGTGCCGGTTTTATTGTACTGATGAGAAATACCTTTGGTCGGATCAAAATTAAATGCCGGAACGGCTTGTATCGGACTGCCATCTCCCCAATCCCATTTATATTCATTGATGTTATCGTTATTCAGTGGCCCAAGGCTGATATTTATTTTTTCAGTTTTACAGATTCTTTGTTTGTCAGGTGTAATGACAGGTTTCTCATCTATAATATTAACAGATAAGGAATAGGTACTGGTACAGATGCCATTATCGATGGTGAGTTTTACCTGTTTGATACCTGTGGTCTGGTATCGGAAGTCAGGGTTTTGATCCGTGGAAGTAGCACCGTTTTCGCCAAATTCCCACAGCCATGTTTTCACCGGTGTAGGAATAGGGCCAAAGGTGGAGTTATCCGTAAACTTACGATGATAGGGGTCAATACAATCCGGTGTGGTAGCAAAACGGGCTATTGGTGGAATGATCTGGATATAATTTCTTTTAATTAATTGCACCCGGCAGCCGTTATTGTTTACTTCCAGGATAACATCATGACTACCAATTTCATTGAACTGATGATTTGGATTTTCCTGTGTACTGGTACTGTTATCCTGTACAAATGTCCAGATCCAGGAAGTACCGCGGGGGACAGACAGATTAGTAAACTGCACAGGATCTTTCGCACAGGATTTCAATGGTGTGGCGCTGAAATCAACTACTGGCTTGGCCCCTGCTGTTATGATTGTTTGACCGGTTGCGATACAGCCGCCTGCAGTTGTTACCTTTAAGTTGACGAAGAAGATACCTTCTTTAGTAAAAATATGTGTAGGTTTTGCCGCGGTAGAAGTACTACCATCGCCGAAATCCCATTCATAACTGACAATAGGATCTGGTATATTTACTTCTGCATAAAAATCTACAGACAAAGGAATACAGCCTTCTGCTACACTGCGATAAATGGAAAGATCTGGTTTTATGATTTTAATATAATTCGGTTTGTTGACTGTTTTACTGCACCCCCATGTGTTAGTAGCGGTCAGACTGATGGAATAAATTCCTTCTTTGGTATAGGTGTGTGAAGGGTTCTCTGTGTTAGCGGTAGTACCATCACCGAAGGTCCAGCTCCACGCGGTGGCATTGGAAGACTGTGCATTGAATTGTGTGGTAAAGGGGGTATTACAGGCACTTACCGGTGTGGCAACCGGGTCTATATCCGGTGCAGGATTTACGTGAATGGTTTGTTGTACTTCTTCCATACAGCTTCCCAATGTGGCCTGCATCTTTACAATGTAATCACCTGGTGTTGTAAATTGTTTTACCGCATCAGCGGTTGTTTGGGTGGTACCATCCGGAAATGCCCAGGTTACCTGATCTGGTGTTGGCTGGGTGGTATTTTTAAAAGTAATATTCTGCCCTGCGCAAAGCGCTGAAAAAGTGAACGCTGGTTTTACTTTAGCGATAACGATATAGTCTGTTTTGGTGAGTGGAGCAGCACAGTTGCCGCTGGTGGTAGCAGTTAGTTTTACTGTATACTTTCCTTCTTTCGTATAGGTGTGTTGGTTACTTGTTCCAGTGGTACCGTCACCATAATCCCAGGTGTAGGTGACCGGATCCGGAGAGTTATTAACGGTGTTATTAAAAAAGTTTACGGTAAAAGGAGTGGTACAGCTTTGTGTTCTGTCGGCTGTAAATACCGGAGCAGGAGCGCTTTGTACCTTTACAGATACGGGCCCGCCGGTGCTGGAACATCCCATGCTGTTGGTAACAGCACTGATGACATTATAGGTTCCGGCTTGTGTATAGGTATGAGGAACATTTACTCCTACAGCGCCGCCGCCATCGCCGAAATCCCATGTAATGTCTGCAATGGTGCCATCGCCGGGAGTTGACTGATCCTGAAAGGTAGCCATGTATGGTGCGCATCCGTTAATACTGCTGGTCGTAAATTTGGCGGTCGGCTTGTTATACACCTGTATATCAAGCTGTTTGACGATTATATTTGCAGGTCCATAAGTAGCTGTCATTTTTACGTGGTAAATACCGGGGTTCTGGAATGTTTTTGAAGGGGTAAGATCGTTGGTAACATTCGCACCTAATCCAAAATCCCATTCAATGCTCTGATAGCCGGCATCCAGCGTGGCGGTGAAGTTAACCAGGAACGGTGGGCATGCTGCCAGTTTATCCGCTTTAATGGATACTGATTGCGCATGGGCAGAAAAAGCCACGGCCATTACAGGCAGCAGACTACAAAAAAAATGTCTTACGACAATCCGTAAATAATAGAGTAGGCTTTTCATGGCATAGGTTGGCGTTAAGGCCGGTCATAGGTATATTCAAAGTATAAAAATAACAATAATGTTTGTAAAAGCGATGGTTTTATGTATGTGGCTGAATGGCCGTAACTTAGCATAAAAGAATTCAGGATATGGATAGTCAGTACTGGAATAACAGGTATATTAACGGAGATACCAGTTGGGATATGGGAGCTGTATCGCCTCCGTTGAAAGCGTATATTGACCAGGTGCATAACCGGGATGTTCGTATACTCATTCCCGGTGGAGGGAACAGTTATGAAGCCGCCTACCTGGTGGGGCAGGCTTTCAGTGATGTTACCATACTGGATATTGCGCCGGTACTGGTAGAACAACTGCAAAAATCGTTTGCCCGTACCCGTGTGAAGATATTGGAAGAAGATTTTTTTGAACATACCGGTAGTTATGATCTCATTTTGGAGCAGACATTTTTCTGCGCCATACTGCCTTCACGCAGAGCAGATTATGTGAAACATATGCATTCGCTGTTAAAACCTGGTGGTCATCTTGCAGGCGTATTATTTAACAGAAGCTTTACACAGGAAGGCCCGCCTTTTGGTGGTTCTGAAGCAGAATACCGGGAATTGTTTGCACCGTATTTTGATTTCAAAACCTTATATCCCTGCTACAATTCACATCCGGCCAGACAGGGCTGTGAGTTGTTTATTAACTTTATACCGAAACTGAAAAAATTATGCGCAGATTCTTATTAGTAGCCATGGTATTGCTGGCAGGAAGTTCACTGAGAGCACAGCAGCAACAATCTGAAAATGCAGCTGCATTTGATAAGGATATTCAACAACCTGGTATCCAGGTATTTGATGTACGTACTGCCGGTGAATTTAACACCGGGCATTTACCAAATGCCTTACAGGCAGATTATACAAAGAAAGCGGAATTCAAAGACAGGGTGCAATACCTTGACAAGAAAAAACCGGTATACATTTATTGTTTGAGTGGTGGCCGTAGTAGTGCTGCTGCCAAATGGATGCGAGAAAACGGATTTGACCAGGTAGTAGAACTGGAAGGTGGTATTAATGCCTGGAAGCAGGCGGGCAAACCTTTAGAAGGTGTGGCAGATAAACAGCCGCAGCTCACAATTGCAGACTATAATAAATCGGTACTTGCAAAAGGATGGGTGCTGACAGATGTAGGTGCCGCGTGGTGCCCACCCTGTAAGCAGATGGAGCCGGTKCTGGAAAAATTCTTCCAGAAACATAAGCAGGTAAAAAAAGTATTTGTAGATGGTGGTAAAGACCAGGATGTTATGAAAGCGATTAACGCCAGTAGCTTACCGACTTTTATTTTCTATAAAGATGGAAAAGAAGTGGGGAGAAAGGAAGGGGTAATAACATTGGAAGAACTTGAGAGAGCTTTTAGCAGTTAGCTTTTAGCTTTTAGTAAATGCAGCGGAGGATATCGCTGCATTTACTAAAAGCTAAAAGCTAACTGCTAAAAGCTATTAAAAGCTATATATCCCGCCGTATTTCTTCTTTGCATATTCCAGGAAATCCCCGAATACCAATTGTTTCCCCGTTACTTTTTCGCACAATTCATTAGAGGTGTAAAATCTGCCGAAAGGATGGATGTTATGACGGAGCCATTCCAGCAATGGTTGGTAATCACCGGTGGCGATGCTGTTACCTAATCCGGGTACCTGTTTTTGTGCCGCAGTAAAGAACTGTGCAGCATAGAAACTACCGAGAGAGTAGGTGGGGAAGTAGCCGAAGCTGCCGTGCGACCAGTGAATATCCTGTAATACACCTTGTACATCATCCGGTACATCTACGTGCAGGTATTGACGATAGTATTCATTCCAGGTATGTTTCAGGTCTTTTACATCAATGCTGCCGTCTATCAATCCCTTTTCAATTTCGTAGCGGATCATGATATGGAAATGATAAGTCAGTTCATCTGCTTCCGTGCGGATAAGGGAGGGCTGTACTTTATTGATGGCTTTATAGAAATCATCCAGTGATACCTGGCCCAGGTTTTCCGGGAAAAGTTGTTGCAGGCGGGGATAATGATGTTGCCAGAAAATCAGGCTGCGGCCCACATTATTTTCCCAGAGGCGTGACTGTGATTCGTGAATGCCTAAGCTGGTGGCTTCGCCACAAGGTAGTCCATATTGTTCTGTTGGAAGTCCCTGTTCGTAGAGTGCATGTCCGCCTTCATGGATGCAGCTCCAGGTCATGTTCCCGAAATCATTTTCATCGATACGGGTGGTTACCCTTACGTCCTGTGGATTAAAGCTGGTAGTAAACGGGTGTTCAGAAATATCCTGACGTCCGGCCTGCATATCATAGCCCATGTTTTCCAGGAGGGAGATCCCGAATTTCCATTGTGCGTCACGGTTAAAATGGAGATGAAGGAAATCTTTGTTAACAGTGGGTTGTTGTTCTATTTGCGTGAGCAGCGGAGAAAGGGCTGTCTTCACTTCATTGAAGATAGTATCCAGCATTTGGGTGTTGGCGCCTTTCTCATATTCATTCAGCAGGGCATTGTAGGGGTGGCCTTCATAACCCAGGATATCGGCTTCCTGTTTTTTCAGGGCGATCATCCTGGAGAGGGCCGGGGCAAAGATGCTGTAGTCGTTGGCTTTGCGAGCTTTTATCCAGGCATGATAACTTTCATTGGTGACGGTAGACATTTCCGCAACGAAAGCGGCTGGGTATTTTTTATTTTTTTCAAAATCTTCTGTAGAGAGCAGTATATTTTTCTGTGCTACCGCATCGGTAGTAGTGTTGCCTTTGAGGGCCTGCAATACCGCATCCAGTTCCGGGGCAGTGAATAATTCGTGGGCAATGGAGCTGAGGGTTGTGATTTGCTGACCTCGGAATCCGGCTCCTTTTTCAGGGAGATAAGTTTCCTGATCCCAGCCCAATACTGCCAGGGCATTTCTTACGTCTGCAATTTTTTGCATTTTTATTTTGTAATCCGCATATAGTTCTGCTGTAGATTTGCTTCCGGGCATAAAACTTATTTTTTTGCAAATTTAGTTGATGCCGGGAATGAACCATTAATTTTTGCAGATATGAAAATAAAAGAGATCATACAGGTGATTGAGCAGTTTGCTCCTTTGCAGTACCAGGAGAGTTATGATAATGCGGGGCTAATTTTTGGGCAAGCCGACCGGGAGGTAACGAATGTGCTGTTGACCCTGGATGCAACGGAGGCGGTGATAGACGAAGCGATAGCGCGTGGTTGTAACCTGGTGATTGCCCACCATCCGATTGTTTTTGGGGGGCTGAAGAAGATTAATGGGAATAATTATGTGGAACGGGTGGCTATTAAGGCCATTAAAAATGATATAGCGGTGTATGCAGCGCATACCAACCTGGATAATGTGCGGAATGGGGTATGTGCGCAGATGGCGGCTATGTTGGGACTGGAGGAGTGCCGGGTGTTGCAGCCCAAGCGGGGATTACTGAAAAAGTTATACACATTTGTGCCTGAGGCAGATGTTGAGAAGGTAAGGGGGGCCCTGTTTGCCGCAGGTGCCGGGAATATTGGCAACTATAGTGAGTGTAGCTTTAACGGGGCTGGTCAGGGAACCTTCAAAGGAATGGAATGGACGAATCCATATGTGGGGACGCCCGGAAAAAGACATTTTGAGGCAGAAATAAAGTTGGAAGTAATTTTTCCGGTATATTTGGAAGGTAAAATTTTGCAGGCGTTGCAGAGCAGCCATCCTTATGAAGAGGTGGCATATGACATTGTGAGTCTGGATAATGCTTATCAGCAGGTGGGTTCGGGATTGGCAGGTATTTTACCGGAAGCCATGGAAGAAATGCAATTTTTACAATATGTGAAGCAGCAGTTCCAGACAGGTTGTGTGAAGTATACCCCTTTGCGGGGTCGGTCCGTTAAAAAGGTGGCGTTGTGTGGAGGGGCAGGGAGTTTCCTGTTAAAGCAGGCGATAGCGGCCGGAGCGGATGCTTACATATCATCAGATTTTAAATACCATGAATTTTTTGATGCTGATAATCAATTAATTATAGCAGATATTGGACATTTTGAGAGCGAGCAGTTTACAGTAGAATTATTTTATCATATATTGACTGAAAAATTCCGTAATTTTGCGCCTCTTAAATCTACGATTAAAACAAACCCGGTAAATTATTTATAATACATGGCAACCGTAAAAGAATACTCCGTTGAAGAAAAATTAGCGTCTGTACTCAGATTACAGAAGATTGATTCCAAGCTGGATGGAATCCAGGTGCTGAAAGGGGAGTTGCCGATGGAGGTAAAAGACCTGGAAGACGAGATCGAAGGATTGAACACCCGCCAGTCTCATATTGAGAATGAGATGAAAGGTATACAGGACTTCGTTGCCAGCAAGAAAAACGCTATCAAAGAGGCTGAAGCGCTGATCAAGAAGTACGAGAAGCAGCAGGATAATGTGAAGAATAACCGTGAGTTTGAAGCCATCACCAAAGAAATGGAGATGCAGGCGCTGGAAATCAAGCTGGCTGAAAAGCATATCAAGGATGCCAATGAAGAGATTAAAGAGAAGAGCCGTGTCCTGGAAGTAGCTAAGAAAGCAGTAGCTGATAAAGAAGCGAACCTGAAGCATAAGAAAGGTGAACTGGAGAAGATCATTGGCGAAACAGATAAAGAAGAGAAAGCTTTCCGTAAAGAAAGTGAAGATGCTAAAACCAAGGTAGATCCACGTTTACTGCAGGCTTACGAGAAAATCCGTAAGAACTACCGTAATGGTCTGGCTGTGGTAACAGTAGAGCGTGATTCCTGTGGTGGTTGCTTCAATGCAATTCCTCCTCAGCGTCAGGCAGAAATCCGTCAGCACAAAAAGATTATCGTTTGTGAGCATTGCGGCCGTATCCTGGTAGACAACGACCTGGAAGCAACTGTAACTATCTAATCAGGCGAAAGTCAGTATAAGAAATTAAAAGGGCATCTTAGGATGCCCTTTTTTCGTGTAGGCATAGGCGTAAAAAAATATACTAATTTATTTAGTTTTGTTTTACTAATTATATTAGCTTTGTGTCCGGTGCCGTTACGCAGGTACCTTGCGTAGTAGTTCTTTTATTTTATGGCAGGGAATTGGATGGGGCAATGCAACTTAAAAAAATGTGAATTGTTATTTGGGATTTGGAAGATGATATGTGAGATTTGGCCTTTAATTTCTGGAAYTTTTCCCCGTATGCGTATTATTTTTTCGTTGTTGCTTTTGTTGAGTGTAGGGTTGAACGTTAGTGCCAGGCAGAAAGTATTTGATTTTAATACCCGTTGTGAGCAGGCATATGATGCGATTATGCAATTGCGCCTTACTACGGGAAAGGCTTTACTGGAAGCAGAGAAAAGAGAGCATCCGGATAACCTGGCGCCTTATTTTCTGGATAACTATGCAGATTTTTTCCCGCTCTTCTTTAATGAAGATCCGGCAGAATATTCGAGGAAAAGGAGTCTGCGTTCCTTCCGGCTGAATAAGATGACAGAAGGATCCGAAGACTCTCCTTATTATCTGTATACGCAGGCGGCTATCAAATTCCAGTGGGCGCTGATCAAGATAAAGTTTGATGAAAAGTGGGATGCCACCTGGGAAATCCGGAAAGCATATATGATGCTGAAAGACAATCAGCAGCGTTTTCCCGACTTTGTACCCAACAACCTTTTACTGGGGGCTATGCAAACAGTATTTGGCACCATCCCCGAAGGTTATAAGTGGATTACCAATATTCTCGGTCTTAAAGGGAGTATGAAGGACGGGATGGCCAATGTGAATAAGTTCATTGAGAGCAATGCACCGGAAGCAAAAATGTTCAGGGAAGAATCCTATTACTATTATTGCTACCTGATGTTGTTTATTGTGAATAAACCGGAAGAAACGTGGGAATTCCTGCAACGTAAGCAGCTGGACACCAAAAATAATTACCTGTTTGCGCTGATGGTGGCTAACTTATCGCTCAATAATCAGAAAGCAGCAGTAGGTTTAAAGGTGCTGGAAGATCGGAATGACACCGCAGAGTATGCGGATATTCAATATTATAATTATGTAATGGGGTTACTAAAACTAACAAAGCTCGACCCCGATGCGCATATTTACCTGGAACGGTTTGTTAATAACTTCAAAGGCAAGTTTTATGTGAAGGAATGTTTGCAGCGACTGAGCTGGTACTATTACCTGGAAGGGAATCAGGCTGCGGCTGATAAGTACCGGGCCATGATTATGACGAAAGGTGGACTGGAAACGGATGCAGACAAACAGGCGCTAAAGGAAGCGAAAACGGGTAAGTGGCCCAATCCTTTTTTACTGCGGGTGCGGTTGCTGAGTGACGGCGGGTATTTCCCTAAGGCGCTGAGCATGCTGCAAACAAAAAAAGCGGCCGATTTCCCTGCAATGGAAGATAAACTGGAATATGCTTACCGTTTGGGACGTATTTTCGATGAAAGCGGACAGGACGACCAGGCAATTGCCATGTACGATGTAACGGTGAGAGTGGGCAGCAACAGGCCGGAATATTATGCCGCCAGGGCTTCCCTCCAAATGGGTTACATTTACGAAAAGAGAAACGAAAAAGCCAAAGCTCTGGAATGTTATCAGCGTTGTCTGGGCATGAAAGGGCATGATTATAAGAATTCCCTTGACCAGCGTGCCAAAGCAGGCATTCAGCGGGTAAATGGAACCTAAGCTTTCAACATCATAAAGGAATTTCCTTACTTATGTTACAGCGATTAACCATCAAGAATTACGCAATTATCGATCACCTGGAAGTTGACTTTTCAGGGAACCTGAATGTGATTACCGGAGAAACCGGTGCAGGTAAATCCATATTATTAGGCGCTATTTCCCTGATCCTGGGAGAAAGGGCCGACCCAGGGGTATTGTTCGATAAAACAGGTAAGTGCATTATTGAGGGATTTTTTAAAGTAAAGAAATCCCAGGTAGCTGCCTTTTTTCAGCAGCATGAACTCGACCTGGAAGACCAACTGATCATCCGGAGAGAAGTAAGTGCTACCGGTAAATCAAGGGCTTTTGTAAATGATACGCCTGTAAACAACTCCCAGCTAACAGAATTAAGCGGCTACCTGGTAGACCTGCACCAGCAGTTCGATACCCTGGCACTGGGCAACGCAGATTTTCAGCGGGAGGTAATTGATGCATTGGTGAATAAGCCCACCGCATTACAGCAGTACCACCAGGTATATGTTCAGTATGTGCAGGTGCAGAAAAAATACAAACTGCTATTTGATAACCGCGACAGTGCCAACAAGGAACTGGACTATAACCGCTTCCTGCTGGACGAGTTATCTGATGCGGGTTTCAGCCCAAATGAAATAGAAGACCTGGAAATTGAACTGCAAACCCTGAGCCATGCGGAAGAAATAAAGAACACGCTGAACCGTGTTTACTTCCAGCTGAAAGAAGATGAGCAGCCTATTTTACAGCAATTAAAACAATTACAGTCCTCCCTGCAGGGACTGGCAGCTTTTCATAAGGCGATGCCGGCTGTATCTGAGCGTTTATTATCTACCTACCTCGAACTGCAGGATATTGCAGGAGAAGTAGAGAGCATTAATGACCAGGTGCAATATGATGCACAGCGGATAGAAGTAGTAAATGAGCGGATGGCACTGGGTTATCGCCTGTTCAAAAAGCATGGGGTACATACTACCGATGAACTGTTGGCCATCAAAGATGCRCTGGCGGTGAAAGTAGAGGATGTACTGAACCTGGATGAACAACTGGCGGCCCTGGAGCTGGAACAAACACGTCTGAAAGAAGGCCTGCAGCAAAGTGCTGCTGTGATTACTGCACAAAGACAGGAACAGTCAACCCCTTTCGAAAAGCATGTGAATACTTTGCTGGCACAGGTAGGCATGCCGAATGCCCGGTTGAAAGTAGATATTCTTACCGGAGAACTGAATCCTTACGGACAGGATACCATTGAATTTTTATTTGACGCCAATAAGAGCAATCAGTTTGCTCCGGTAGGTAAAGTAGCTTCCGGAGGTGAACTGAGTCGTTTGATGCTTTGTATCAAATCCCTGGTAGCACAATCTGTTGCGCTACCTACCCTGATCTTTGATGAAATAGATACGGGTATTTCGGGTGAAGCAGCCCGTCAGGTGGGTGTGATCCTGAAAGACCTGGCCAAATCCCATCAGATCATCTGTATTACACATCAGCCGCAAATAGCTGGTAAAGCAGATGCTCATTACTTCGTATATAAAGACGCCAAAGCTGATAAAGTAACGACCAGCGTACGTTTGCTGTCGGAAGATGAACGGGTGAATAAGATTGCGCAGATGCTGAGTGGGGAGAAGCCAACGGCGGCTGCCATGGAGAATGCCCGGGAAATGCTGGAGGGAGCTGTTTGAGAAGCTTTTAGCTATTAGCATTTAGCTGTAAGCTTGTATAGTATAGGATTCCCTTGTAAATCGAAATTTTATCAGCGAGGAGATGCGTACAGATATTCAGCTGTTAGCCTTCAGTGATAAGCCATTCGTCTGTGATAAACAGGCTAAAAGCTCATCGCTGACAGCTAACAGCTTTTTTTTTCAACTATAACGACTATTTTTGCCGAAATTAATTTTGACCAAATGGCTCATAACTTATTAAAAGGGAAGAAAGGTATCATCTTCGGCGCACTGGACGAAAAGTCTATTGCATGGAGAACTGCACTGCGTTGTGTGGAAGAAGGCGCTGAAATTGTGCTTACCAACGCCCCTATTGCCCTGCGTATGGGTGAGATCAACAAACTGGCGGAAACCTGTAAAGCACCTGTAATTCCGGCAGATGTAACCAATATGGATGATCTGGCCAACCTGTTCAACAAATCCATGGAGCACTTTGGTGGTAAGATCGACTTCGTTCTTCACTCTGTGGCAATGGGTATGAATATTCGTAAAGGCAGAAGCTATACTGATCTGGATTACGATTTTAATCACAAAACATTTGATATCTCTGCGATGTCACTGCACCGCGTACTGCAAACAGCTTACAAACTGGATGCGTTGAACGAATGGGCATCTGTAATTGCATTGTCTTATATCGCGTCACAGCGGGTATTCCCTGACTACGGCGAAATGGCGGATGCTAAAGCCCTGTTGGAATCAATTGCGCGCAGCTTTGGTTACCACTATGGTACCGCCAAAAAAGTACGTGTTAATACTATCTCCCAGTCTCCTGTTAAAACAACTGCAGGTGGTGGTGTAAAAGGTTTCGATGGCTTCATGACTTATGCAGACGCTATGAGTCCGCTGGGTAATGCCACTTCAGACGAATGTGCTAACTACGCAGTAGCCATGTTCTCTGACCTTACCAAGATGGTGACCATGCAGAACCTGTTCCATGATGGTGGTTTCTCCTTCACAGGGGTATCCAAACCAGTTATTGACCAGATGGAGAAATAAGCTCAAAGCTAAAGGCATAAAGCAAAAAGCTATTGAAGCAAGTGATCTGAGCGGACATTACACGCTTTAATTATTTGCTTCAATAGCTTTTTGCTTTATGCTTTTAGCCTTTCGCGCTATAAAAAAAGCCGCGTCCTTCTCAGGAGCGGCTTAAATGTTATTGGTCGTAGCAGGAACGGGAGCGTGCGGTCAGCGACGCTGGCTAATATTCATCTTCATTAAAGAAGAAGTCGTCTTGCGACGGATAATCAGACCAGATATCTTCAATCCCCTCATAAATTTCTCCCTCATCCTCCAGCTCCTGAAGGTTCTCGATTACTTCGATCGGTGCACCGGAACGAATGGCGTAGTCGATAAGTTCGTCTTTAGTAGCTGGCCATGGAGCGTCCTCCAGGTATGAAGCTAATTCTAATGTCCAGTACATCTTATTAAAATTTTTACTTTTTAATTTTTCGCAAAAGTATTATTTAATTTGAAATAAACAACTTTTACTATTTTATCGGTTAATTACTTTTCTTTGGGTTATGCTAACCGCCCGCAATGTTACCAAAAATTATTCCAATTTACCCATATTGAAAGGGGTAGACATTACTGTCAGTAAGGGAGAGATTGTGACCATCGTAGGATCCTCTGGTGCCGGCAAGAGTACCTTGCTGCATATCCTGGGGACACTGGATACGCCCACTGCTGGCGAAGTATGGCTTAATAATGTCAATCTGACGGGTTTAAAGGGGAATGCCCTGGCCGATTTCAGAAACCGTCATATTGGCTTTATTTTTCAATTTCATCATCTGTTGCCTGAATTCACTGCACTCGAAAATGTTTGCATACCCGGTTATATTGCCGGCACCCGGAAGGCAGCTGTCAGAGAGAAAGCACTCTTTCTGCTGGAAACCCTGGGGCTGAAAGACCGGCTCGAACATAAACCCAATGCCCTCTCCGGCGGAGAGCAACAGCGGGTGGCCGTGGCACGTGCCCTTATCAACGATCCGGATGTGGTCATGGCAGACGAACCAACGGGTAACCTCGATTCCCGTAATGCCCGTGAACTGCATAACCTGTTCCTCGAACTCCGGGACAAACTACAGCAAACCTTTATTATCGTTACCCACAACGAAGAACTGGCGCCTATGAGCGACCGGCAGCTGGTGATGCGGGATGGGAAGATTATATAAGTCAGGCGGGACTCAATAACCGTAAATACTGATCCCTGCCTTAAACGTATTACAATGTGCATTCACGATATCGCGGATGTGCGTGGAGTAACCGCCTCCCATTGCCACTGCACAGGGGATATGGTGCTTTTTGAGCTCACGGAAAACCATTTCGTCCCGCTCCTGGCAGCCTTGTTGGGTTACTTTCAGTTTCCCGAATTTATCGGTGGACAGGATATCTACTCCTGACAGGTAAAAAACAATATCAGGTTTCACCCGGTTAATCAGCACCGGCAAGGCATCTTCCAGCAATTGGAGGTAAGTAGCTGTATCCATGCCATCAGCCAGGGGAATGTCCCAGTCTGATACTTCTTTATGGAAAGGATAGTTATGTGCCCCGTGCATGCTGAACGTGTATACATGGGCGTTATTGGCAAACAGGGCGGCAGTACCGTTGCCCTGGTGTACATCCAGGTCTATAATGAGCGCCTGTTTGATACGCTGATGATGCAGCAGGTAGTTGGCTGCTACTGCAAAGTCGTTCAACAGGCAAAATCCTTCTCCATGATCCGCAAAGGCATGATGTGTGCCGCCGGCCACATTGAAGCCGATGCCATGCTCCAGTGCATGCAGCGCGGCATCTATGGTACCCTGTGCAATCACCATCTCCCTTAGCGTGAGCGCCGGGGATTGTGGAAAACCAATTTTTCGCTGTTCCCGGGGAGAAAGGGTCTGATCTGTGAGTTGCTGCCAGTATGCTGTGGTATGTGTTAAGAGAATGGTGTCCGGAGTGGCCGGCGCCGGCATAAACAACTGCCCGGGAGTGATAACGCCTTCCCGCAATAGCTGGGCTGGTATCAGTTCGTATTTGAGCATGGGGAAGCGGTGATCTTCCGGCAAAGGATGCGTGTATATGTTGTGATAAGCAATCTTCATAAACTATTCGGTGCAGGCTGTTGTGAAAAATCCGTCTCTGGCATATTCCTGAAAATATCTGCTGATATCATCTCCCTGAATAATCACTGTGCCCGGATAATCGATTTTCCGGCGATTACAAACACCGGATCCTTTCCGCCGGGGTCAAGGCTGGCCGAGCCGGTAAAGTGCCCAAAAGCGGGTAAAATGCCGCAATGCTGCCCAAAATAGAAGCAGGGTAAACGCAACCGCTGCCTGCCGGCACCATACATGACAAAGGCAGGGTGTAAATGCCCGGAAAAGGTGTATTGATAGCCATTGTTATCTTCACAAGGCTCATGGATAAAGTGAATGTTGCGGAGCGTGAGGGTTTCATGTACCTGGATCTGCAACTGGTCATATACCGTGTCCGGCATAATGTCGTGATTGCCTTTTACCAGATCGACGGTGATATGGGAAAATTGCTGTCTCCATATCCTGAAGTATTGTACTTCATTATTTTCACTGCTGTGGAACATATCTCCCACAATAATGATCCGCACGGGCAGATACTGGGTGATCAGCTGCTGCAAACGGAAAAGATCTTCCTGTACAATGCCCGCAGGGACTGCAATACCGGCTTTACGAAAATGAGTCACCTTCCCCAGATGCAGATCTGAAAGGATCAGCGCTTTTTCTTCTTCCCAAAAAATTGCCCGCTGGGGCAATAAGTGCCAATGCTGTTGCTGAAAGTGAAATATTTCCCCGACCACTGAATCAACTGTTTTTTAATGCCCTGCAAATTATTGAATTCTTAACCGTTCGTGATCAATTTTTTGATGCGGTCTTCCAGTTTTTCACTGGTCATGGTATCACGCAGACTGTCCACCTTAATGGGAAAGCAGAAGGGAGTTAACCGCTGTGGGAAAGTGATGATGATTTTGCTGACGGCGATACGCTCCAGTGTTTCGCGCAGGCGGGCTTCTTCCATCTGGTAAAAGAAGGCTTCGTTGAAAGCCTGTTTCAGCAGCAGGTTTTGTGGGTCATAATCTCCAAACACATTGAACAGCAGAGAGGCAGATGATTGCAGGTGCCGGTTGGCTTTGTGTTTACCGGGGTAGCCCTGAAATATGAGACCTGCGATGACCGCAATGTCGCGGAACTTACGCCTGGCCATTTCCGTGGCGTTAACGCTGGTTTGTAATTCTGTGAGCAGGTTATCGGTGGAGAAAAGCTGCTTTGCATTGGCATGGGTAAGTGGGATGGGCTGGTCCGACAGCAGCTCAAAACCATAGTCGTTCATGGCAATGGAAAAAGTGATCGGTTGTATACGGCTGATCCGGTAGGCCAGCAGTGCCGCCATTACTTCATGCACCAGCCGCCCTTCAAAAGGATATACGAAGAGATGATAGCCATCTTTGGTTTGTATCTGTTCGATCAGGAGTTCGTTGGCTTTGGGAATATGTGATAGTTCTTCCTGCAGGTTAAACAGCGGTTGTAAGGCAATCAGCTCCGGATCTTTGGTATTTCGTGACAGTGCTTCATTGAATTTTTCCCTCAGCATGCGGCCCAGGTTGGAAGAAAGCGGAATCCGTCCGCCCTGGTAGCTGGGTACAATAGATTTTTTTGAATTTGATTTACGTACCAGCACCGTCATATCCTTTATCAGCACGTATTCCAGGTTGCGACCAGCCAGCGTAAAGGAGTCGCCCACCTGCAGRCGGGAAATGAATCCTTCTTCAATGACGCCGATGTAGCCGCCGGTCATGAACTTTACTTTCAGCATGGCATCGCTGACAATAGTGCCGATGTGTAAACGGTGGCGCATCGCCATCATGCGGCTGCGGCAGATATAGAAATCGCCTTCGCGTTCTATTTTTTTGAATTCATCGTAACTGGCTAAGGCATCGCCGCCGGTAGTGAGGAAGGAGAGCAGCCATTGCCAGTCTTCTTCTGTAATATGCTGATAACAGAAAGTATGTCGTACCTCCTCCCATATCTCGGATGCATAAAAGCCATCAGATACTGCCAGCGTCATGAGATACTGGAGTAGTACATCGTAGGCTAGTATAACGGGCATTTTACTTTCAATCAGATCCTGTTCCATAGCAGCTTTCAGCGCAGCTGCTTCTACCAGTTCCAGCGCATGTGTGGGCAGGAAAAATATTTTGCTCACGGCGCCGGGCTGATGTCCGCTACGGCCGGCCCTTTGCAGGAACCGCGCTACTCCTTTGGGACTGCCTACCTGGATGACACTGTCTACCGGCCGGAAATCCACTCCCAGGTCCAGGCTGGCGGTACATACCACTGCTTTCAGGATACCGTTGTGCAGGGCTTCTTCCACCCATATACGTAATTCCATGTCTATAGAGCCATGGTGTAATGCCAGCGCGCCGGCCAGCATGGGATCTTCTACTAACAACGACTGGTACCACCGCTCCGATTGGGAGCGGGTGTTGGTAAATATGAGGGTTGTCTGGCTTTCATGAATGATGGGCAATGCCTGCGGCAGCATTTTGAGTCCGAGGTGACCTGCCCAGGGATAGTTTTCTATTTCGTGGGGGATCACACTTTTGAGGGCAATTTTCTTTTTTAGTTTAGCCCTGATAATGATGCCATTGCTGTGACTGCCGCCCAGCAATACTTCCAGCGCTTCATCCAGGTTGCCGATGGTAGCAGAGATGCCCCATACTTTCAGATGGTCGCCGCGCAAGCCTTTGAGCCGGCTGAGTGCCAGTTCCACCATGACGCCGCGTTTGCTGCCGATCAGTTCATGCCACTCGTCTACCACCACGGTATGCATATAGCTGAATACTTTGGGATATTCTTTCTGGCCCAGCAAGAGGTGTAAACTTTCCGGTGTAATAATGAGCACTTCCGGCATCTGTTTTTTTTGTGCAGCACGTAGTGCTACGGAGGTATCACCGCTGCGGATGCCCACCTGCCAGGGTATATTCAGTTCCTGCAAGGCGCTTTCCATGGCTCTGCCCAGGTCTTTGGCCAGTGCACGCAAAGGTGTTATCCACAGTAACTGTAAACCATTTTTTGTTTTATGGGTATAGTCTTTCGGATGGGCATCTATCCAGGCGATAACAGCTCCCAGGAACAGGGAAAAGGTTTTTCCGAAGCCGGTAGGGGCGTTTACAATGCCGGACTTGCCCTGCAGATAAGCCTTCCAGGCATCTTCCTGGAATTTAAAGGGCTTCAGTTCTTTGTCGCCCAACCATTTGTTGATCACTTTCCATCCACCCGAACGTTGTTGCATGGGAATGAAATTAGCATAAAATGATAAATCATGAAACGCTTATTTTTGCAGCATGCTCGCAAAATTTTTCCGGCTCTCCGAACATAACACAACTGTTAAGAAAGAAGTACTGGCAGGGTTAACTACCTTTTCCACGATGGCGTACATACTGGCGGTGAATCCCAGTATCCTTTCCCGTACCGGGATGGACTTTAATGCCCTGATAACGGCTACGGCGCTGGCAGCTGCTATCGGTACACTGGTGATGGCGCTGTATGCCAAACTACCTATTGGCGTGGCGCCGGGGATGGGGTTAAATGCTTTTTTTGCCTATACCATTGTGTCTTCCATGGGATACACCTGGCAGTTTGCGCTGACCGCTGTTTTCCTGGAAGGGATCATTTTTATTTTCCTTTCTATGTTCCGGATACGGGAAGCTATTATCAACAGTATCCCGGAAAATCTGAAGCATGCTATTTCCGTGGGGATAGGATTGCTGATAGCATTGATAGGGATGGCTAATGCCGGCATTATAGAGACAGGTATGCATCATGTGGGAGAAGGTAAGCTGGACGGGGTGATCCTGAAGATGGGCGATGTGACCAGTATAGGACCACTCATTGCGCTGATCGGGTTGATTGTAAGCGCAGTGCTGATGTATAAAAATATAAATGCTGCTTTGCTGATAGGTATCCTGGCCGCTACGGTCATTGGAATCCCTTTGGGTATTACCCATTTCCCGGCAAACGGGCACCTGGTGAGTTTGCCTCCATCACTGGCACCGGTAGCTTTTAAGTTGCAATTCGATAAAATATTTACACTGGATATGGTGATGATCCTGTTTACGCTGCTGATGGTGAATCTTTTTGACACCGTAGGCACGTTGATAGGATTGTGTAATAAAGCAGGACTGCTGGATGAAAATGGTCGTTTGCCACGCGCCAAGCAGGCACTGATGGCCGATGCAGTAGGAACCACTGCAGCAGGTTTGTTGGGTACCAGTGTAGTTACTGCTTATGTAGAAAGCGCCAGCGGTATTGCTGCCGGTGGTAAAACCGGTTTGACTTCCTTTACCGTTGCCATCATGTTTTTGCTGTCGCTGTTTTTTGCACCTGTTTTTGCCATGATTCCGCAAGCGGCTACAGCACCTGCTTTGATCATTGTAGGTATGTTGATGATGGGTGCTGTTACAAAAATTGATTTCAATGATGTAACAGAAGCTATCCCGGCTTTCCTGGCTATCGTCATGATGCCTTATACCTACAGTATTGCAGAGGGAATTGTATTTGGTATGTTGTCATACGTGTTACTGAAAGTATTAACGGGACAGTACAAAAGCATCAGTCCTGTGATGTATGTACTGGCGGTATTATTTATCGTCACTTTCCTGGTGAAATAATTATTCCTTCAGGGTAACGGTATCGTCACCTACGCTCAGGGTGTGCATCATGCCACATTTGAGGGCGTAGTTGTTTTTCTGGTGTCCTACGGGGAAGTTAAAGCACACCGGGTATTTGAAATCTTTTACTTTTTCGAGTACCATATCATAAATTGTTCTGCCGAATTCTTCGCCGGGATCATCCGGTTTGATCCGGTTAAATCCGCCGATGATAAGGCCGGCGAGGTTGTCCAGTTTATGGGAGCGCTGTAGCGTGCCCAACATACGGTCAAGGCTATACGGATATTCACCGACTTCTTCCAGGAATAATATTTTGCCGTTGGTATCTATTTCTGAATCGGTGGCAGACATGCTTTGAATGATGGAAAGATTCCCGCCAGTGAGTATGCCCCTGGCTTTTCCCTTACGGTTATTGCTATCGGGTGTGGTGCTGTATTGCATTTTTTTACCGGTGAGTGCCTGGTAAATAGACATGATAGTGTCCTGTACAATGGGCTCTGCTTTCCTGAAGTCATCAGGGAAGCTATTACACATTTTGGAATGGAGAGAAGCTATCCCGAAGTGGCGGCCGATATGACAATGTAATACCGTGGCGTCACTGAAGCCGATGACCCATTTGGGCTTCCGTTGGAAGCGGGAAAAGTCGAGCTGGTCAACGATGCGTGCGGTACCATAACCGCCGCGGCCGCACATGATCGCTTTAATATCTTCATCATTGAGCATCGCCTGCAGGTCTGCCAGTCTTTCTGCATCGGTGCCGCCAAAGCTAAAGTCGCGGGCACCTACGGTTTTGCCTATACGAATATTGAATCCCCAGCTTTCCATAATGCGGATAGCGGGTTGTATCTCATCTCTTTTGATGTATCCGGCGGGACAGGTGATGCCAATGATGTCACCGGGTTTCAGATAAGAGGGGACTAATGGTTCCTTCTTATCTGAAACGGCAGGTAATCCAATGCCGGCAAGTGTTTGCAGTGCAGGCAATCCGGCACCGGCAGTAACGAGAGCAGACAGAAAATGTTTGCGGTTCATACGCTTAAAATAAGCATAATTTGGCAAATCATCCTACAGTTGTTATTTCACGTATAGACCAGTGGGCTACATATTTTTCGTCTTTCAGCTGTACAATATCTATAATGCGGAGGGTGGCTTTTTTTCCGGTAGGCTGTTGTCCCAGGAAGGGTGCGCTGAAGGTGCCCGTAAAAGCTTTGTGGGTAACTACTTTGTCATCTTCCGCTATCATATCAAAAATTTCCAGTTGAATATCGGGGAATGCCGGCCGCAGTAATTTGATGATAAAATCGCGGGTGGCAGTGGCGTCATTATTGCCGGCGGGGCCGGTGTGGTTAATGAAATCAGGTGCTACTATTTCTTCAAATGCCTGCAGATCTCCTTTAATGATAAATGCTTCGTTGAAACGTTTCACCACTGCTTTGTTCTTTTCCTGTATTGTTTGCATGATATTGTTTTTATAGATGCAAAATTACAGGGAGAATAGTAGTTGCCGGTAACGCGAATAGCTCAGATAATAGCCTTTTTGGCTCTTTCACTATTAGGGGTGGTGCCGTAGGTTTGTTTAAAGATGCGGATAAAATGGGACGTACTTTCAAATCCGCATTCCATGGCTATTTCAGCCACTTGTTTGGAGGTGGTTTGCAGCAGCGTTTGTGCGTAGGATAATCTTTGTTCATTGATCCAGCGTTTAGGAGCGGCGTGGTATTGTTGCTGAAAATCGCGTTTGAAGGAAGCCAGGCTGCGCCCGGATAATTTGGCCAGTTCAGGTAATGTGAGGGGTTGGAATAAATGTTGTTTTACAACAAATGCAATGTCGGATGGTTGCGCATATACAATTTGCTGCATGAATGCCAGTATGGATGACTGCTGCGGAGTGGCCAGCAGTAACAGGAATATCTCATATAACTTTACAGATAATAAAGCGGCCAGTGTGTCGGGAGTTTGTGTAAAATAAGAAAGATACTGTTGCCGGAATGCTTCCAGGAGCGGGTTTAAAGGGAGGGTGAGATGATCTCCTCCGGATGTTTTTACGGGTGTGGTATAATTGAATTTATGTAGAAATCTGCGTAGTTGTTCATCTGAAAAATAAATCAGCAGGCTTTCGAAATTAAGTCCATCTTCCACAAAATCAGACATGACGTAAAAGCCACGTTTCATCAGCAGGAGGGAACCTGCTTCTACTTTGACGGTGTTACGATCAAAGTGTAGTAATTTGTACCCGGACAATACAAATATCATCACGTTTTCATTCAGGAAAATAGTGCGTTTATCCGCCATACTGCGTTTTTTCAGCATCGCGAAGTGAGTGTTGCCGGCTTTCAGTATTTGTTGTCCGTCCTGATCTTTTGGAAATTTGAGTAACATGTTACCAAAATTAAAGTATTCCACTTTATTCCGGAGTATAAAAAAAGCTCCTCCGGCGCTTGACCAGAGGAGCTTTACAATCAATGGATGGGGCCAGCTTATTTTTTTCTATGGAAGGTGTAGTTAATACCAACCTGCAAGTTGCTGGTATAGTAACTTCCTGATTGTGATTTGTTACTTACACCAAACATATACCTGGCGGATACGCCCAGACCCAAAGGTAGTTTATAACCGATACCTGCGCCAGCAGAGAGGTTCGTGCGTCTGTAATACTGCGTAAGATCCGTTTCATCGCGGTCGGTCTCCTCTTTTGCCTGGAGGAGTATGTTCAACTCCGGACCTACTTCCACGTATAGGTTAGGTATGATGTAATATTTCAGCATAACTGGAATATTGAGGTAGTTATGTTTTTTTTTACTGAAAGAACCCTTGTGATCTGTATAATATTCCCCGGATTGAGCGTACAGTAATTCGGACTGCACCCCCCAATGTTTGCTAAGTTTAAGTTCTGCAAAACCGCCCGCGTAAAATGAGGGAAAGTAGCGTTCAAATCTGGTGATGTCATTGGATAGATTAAGGCCTCCTTTTATACCATAGTTCAGTTTTTGAGCATGGGTAGTCAGGGCCGCTGCCGTAAAGGGCAACAGAAGCAATAACGCTTTTTTCATTTGTTAGAGTTGTTGGATAATTAAAGTTACAGTTATTAATAGGTACTACGGTAAGGCCTTACGAACGTAAAATTATAGGTGTAAGTGTTAAGGAAATCCTTACATGATTTTTTTCGCATCCTTTTAACTTTTATATATAATAAAATTATCTTGTGATAGTGGCAGTATTTTTGTCAAGGTTATTCAAATGGCTATTTTATGCGTTACATGATTATAGGGTTGTTTATGTTGTTGTTATCATCTGTAGGTTATGCTCAAAAGGCGCCCTGGCTGATTGTTCCGGGCAAATCTATCGGGCAGATAACATTGGAAACACCGTCTCAGAGCCTTGCTGTATTAGGTAAGCCGGATGGAGGTGATGCTGCGATGATGAAAGCATGGCGTATCTGGTATAGTCGTAAAAAAGATAAGGGCATTGATTCTTCACATATGGTAGCGGTATTTACTGCTATGCGTACGCAGGATACCCAGTATGTAAAACAGATCCGTGTAAATTCACCCCGGTTTAAAACGGCGAAGGGAGTAGGTGCCGGCAGTAGTATGGCGGCAATTAAGAAGGCTTATCCCGGTGTTCAACTAGTACAAACCTACGAATCTGCCAATAAAGCAAGACGCATCGCTGTATATGAAGATACTAAGATGGGRATTGCATTTGAGACTTCAAATGTCCGCAGTAAAAAGCCGGTTTGTTCCATGGTAGTAGTATTTGATCCGRGAGAATCTGCCGCAGGTTACCTGGACTTTCATGCGGGCTTTGATGTGATGAATCCAGTGGAGAAATGATTTTTTCGGGAGATAATACTCACAACGTTTTTTTTCTTTTCGTTTCGTAAAACAGGTCCCGCTTTTTTTTCTTTTCTTCTCTTTTCTGGCGGGCGATCTCCCGGTAATATTCACGGTCTTTATAGCGAAGCCCATCCGGTTTGTGAATGTGATAACCAAACGTATACTGCAGGGAGATACTGTTGATAGCGTTTATATCCGGGTTCATTTTGGCGAAATTAAACATATACGAAGCATGTAAACTCCAGGAGGAATTGCCCACCGGGAAGTTAATTTTAGCGTCGCATATCAGTCCATTTGCGTGTATTGTAGTGGTATCAACGCCGGGTCCTGCATCTATCCGTCGGCTGGCAGTATGCCAGGCATACCCTACTCCTACGGAATAGCCCATGTATTTATAGGCACGTGGTGTTGCGCCATTACCGAATGTGTAATTAAGGGTAACGGGCATATTGACCATATAGCCAATTTCAGGAAGATTAATTAATTTTCGTTTCTTGTTTTTTGTACGGAAATCATTGGGGCCTGTAGGTCCTACACCAAGGCTGGAGCCAACAGACAGACTTGATTTATCTGAAAATTCATACAGGTTGACCCGGGGCTCCAAGTTAAACATCACAGCGCTGTGGTGTTCTCCGCGAATACTGCCACCACCTAATGCCATCTGAAAAGAGTTTTTTTTCTGGGCAGATGTTGTAATGAACAGGGTATTTAAAAATACGATCAGGGGAAGGGATAAGTATTTCATGTGTATAGGACGGATAAAAGGGATGTTAAGTTACCCGAAAAACCATCCGATATACGTGTTATTTTAAGATGCTTATCTTGATAGACTCCATCCTGCTGTGGTTGGACGGATCGTTGGGGTACGGGGGACATCAGGTTACAAAAGGGAGCCGTATTTAGCTTGATTATTTGGGTCTTTTAATCTTCACCCCAATATTATAATCGATACCTATGGTGGTAATACCGGAAATATCCGGGTTGTATTGGTTATTATTGAACATATAGGCAACGCGTAATCCGAAGGAATGGTTTTTAACCGGTAACCTTAGTCCCGCGCTGAGTACAATGCCTGATACATGTATCTGGTTAGTGCTCACTTCTTCGTCATCAATGAATTCCACTCCCCTTGTAGCATTCTGAAAGCCATAACCAGCGCCGGCAAAAAAGCCCCATTTCGTATAGGCATAGTTGGTAGCTGCATTTCCAAAGTTCCAGGTGAGGAGTACTGGTATGTTGGCCATAAATATGCTGGTAGAATTACCACCGGTATTACTGTTGTAATTATCGTTGACGGTTGTACCCAGACCTATATGGGTACCCAGGGACAGAACGGATTGGTCAGAGAAGCGCAGGAAATTCAACCGGGGGGAATAAACGATACCCGCACCGAGATAACTATTGCCTGCAAACAATCCTCCGCCTATAGCATGCGAAAACAGCCGGGATTGGGCGTTGGCATTTATCTGGGATAATAGAAAACATCCTGCACACAATAATGTGTATAGTCTGAACATAGGTATTGGGAATGTTTAAAGATCATAACGCTAAAAAACCACCTGGTGGGTCGCCTTAATAACGGAAATTACAAATATACTTTGTGTATGGCTTAGATTATCTAACTCCCCCAGTTTGTTTACATAAAATTCACGGTATTCATCCATGTCCTTTACCTGTACTTTTATCATGAAGTCAAATTCCCCTGAAATGTTCAGGCATTCGGTGACCTCTGTAAAGTTTAATATCTCCTGAATAAATTTCTTACCGTACTTTTTATTATGTTCTTTAAGGGTGATATAACATAATACGGTAAGGCTTTTATTTATTTTCCGCGGATCTACAATCGCGGCATATTGTTTAATAACCCCTGCCTGCTCCATTTTGCGGATGCGTTCATATACAGGTGTAGTACTAAGGTTCAGTTGACCAGCAATATCCCGGATCGTCATTTTAGCATCCACCTGTAATAATCTCAGGATGCCCATATCTTTTTCATCCAGGTGAAGTGGTGTATCCGTATGATGTTCTTTTTTGTTGATCATGATACTATGTGTTTGGAACAAATATCTATTTATTTGTCTTGAAACAGTGATTTGTTCCAAAAATTTTAAGATTAAATTACTATTGAAATGTTTTTTTAGGTTTGCATGGTGAGAAAGCAACGAATCATTTTGACGGTAGCCTGCATGGCTATATTTTTTGAAGCATTGGATGTATCCGTGTTGAACATGGCCATACCACAGATGGAATTATTTTTTCATTTTGGTGCAGACGCTATTCAATGGGTGCAGACAGTATATGTATTATTTTATGCCGGCCTGGTGCTGTTGGGTGGGCGTTTAGCGGATACCCAGGGCAGGAAGAAGATATTTATTACGGGCGCTGTTTCATTTGTGCTGGCTTCGCTGGCAGCCGGATTTTCGCATTCTTTTGCCTGGTTGCTGGTATGCAGGGCACTACAGGGAGCCGGGGTTGCATTAGCTATTCCTGCTGCTATGGCTGTCATCACTAATACATTTACGGAGCCCGCTGCCAGGAATCGTGCCCTGGGTATTTTTGGAGCGATGGCAGGAATAGGTTTTGCTACAGGTTTGGCCATTGGAGGATTGATCAGTAATTATCTGGGCTGGCAATGGGTATTTTTTATAAATGTACCGGTAATTGGTGTAGCGATCATGCTGGCAGCAGTATACATTCCTGCAGATGAAAAGCCTACAGTGAAGCCGGTGCATAATGCGTTAAGTGCTATCCTGATCACGTTATTGATGATGCTGGCCGCCTGGCTGATACATGATTTGGGTAATATCGCTGACCACTATACAAAGTATTTATCGCTGTTGTTTTTGTTCATTGTAGCGGGGCTGTTTTTTGTGCGTCGTGAACGCGTTCATACGTCGCCGTTAGTAGATTTCCGCTTGTTCCGTTTGCGGGGTGTGATCACCGGGAATGTAGGCGCAATACTGCTGGGAAGCGTTTTTCTGAGTTATATATTTATGTTGACGCTTTATCTGCAGAAAGATCTTCACTTTTCTTCTTCACAGGCCGGGTTGTTGTTATTCCCCTTCAGCATATTATCTGGTATTATTTCAAAGTTTGTATTACCTCATTTGTTTGAGCGATTGGGTGTGGTGAAAACGGGGATTATTGGTAATGTATGTATGCTGTGTGGTATCCTGTTTTTCATTGGTAGTTATTTTACGGACCATGCGCTTTTATTTATTTTTTGTGCCGTAGGTTGTATTAATTCCTTTGGGATGGCGATTAGCTTTCCCTGCGTAACGATATTGGCGGTGCAGTCGGTACCTGAGCGGCAGCAGGGGCTGGCTTCAGGTATTAATGGTACTGCTAATGCGCTTGGTGGGGGCCTTGGCTTATCGTTGGTAGGGCTGGTGATGCAGGTGGCGGATACAAAGGGCTGGAGTGCATATGGGGCAGGATTAGGCGTATTGGTGCTGTTGGGGTTGGCCGCTATTGGGCAGCTGTTGTTGTTTTATCGTCGTAATAAATCAGGCGTCAGGGTGGTGTCCATTCAGTCGTAGTAATTCCTTCAGGTCTTCCAATGTATTTATTTCTGTTACAGGCTTGTCTTTTCTCCAACGGTTAATACGTGGAAAGCGTAGTGCCACACCGGATTTGTGACGGTTGGAAGCAGCAATGCCTTCAAAGGCAATTTCAAATACGAGTTCCGGTTGTACGGTTCTCACGGGGCCGAATTTTTCCAGTGAGTGTCGTTTGATCCAGTTGTCTACTTCAGCAATTTCTTTATCTGTGAGGCCGGAATAGGCCTTGGTAAAGGGCACCAACTGGTCTCCATCTTTTACGGCAAAGGTATAATCGGTATATAAATTAGAGCGTCGGCCATGGCCTTTCTGGGCGTAAATCATTACGGCGTCAATGGTTAATGGATCGATTTTCCATTTCCACCAATCACCGCGTTTGCGGCCTACCTGATAGGCGGCGATTCGTTTTTTTAGCATTAGTCCCTCACTGCCTTTATCGCGTGATTGCCCGCGTAGCGCGGTGAGTTGTTCCCAGGTATCAAAAATAATTTCCGGTGATAATTGTAATACCGGTAAGCTGGTTTGCTGTACCAGTTGTTCCAGTAAGGCGCGGCGCTCTGCCAATGGTTTCTCCCGCATATCACTCCCTTCCCATTCCAGCAAATCATAAGAGAGAAAAATAACGGGTGCTTCCTGCAATTGTTTGCGGGTAACATTTTTTCTGCCAATTCTTGTTTGCAACGTTTGAAAGGGCAACGGCATGCCGTTGGTGAAGGTGAGTATTTCTCCATCCAGTACAGTGCCATCGGGTAGGGCCGTTAGCAATTGGGTGAATTCCGGGAATTTTTCAGTGATCAGTTCCTCTCCCCGTGACCATACAAATAACTGATTTTCCCGTTTGATAATTTGTCCGCGGATACCGTCCCATTTCCATTCTGCCTGCCAGTCTTTTTCTGTGCCCAGTGTGGCTGGGGCTCCTTCCAGTGCATAGGCCAGGTAAAACGGATAAGGGCGGGAAGCATCTGCGCCGGTAGTATGCTGGTGTAGTAATTCTTCAATGGTTACATTACGGGGATCCCAGTTGCCGCTGATCATATGTGAGAGGGTAGCTGCTTCAATATGATAAGTTTTTGCCAGTGCATTTACCATCATTTTCTGAGACACGCCTATACGAAATCCTCCGGTGATCAGTTTATTAAACACGAATCTTTCCCCACTATCCAGTGCATTCCAGGCTTCCAGGATGAAGGATTGCTTCATGCTCTCTTCTGCTTTTTCCAGTTGTTGGAGCTGTTCCAGCCAATAGTGCAGGGGTGCTGCCATGGGAGCGGTGCCTGGCGGTAGTAATAATGCAATGGTTTCTGCCAGGTCGCCTACGGTGTGATAACATTCGTCAAATAGCCAGTCGGAGATGGAAGTAGCCTGCATGCACCATGTTTTTAACTGTGTGCTGTTGACAGTTCGTTTGGGGCGACGCCCGGAGAACAGTGCCAGCACCCAGCTTTTATCTTTGTCGGGTGCGGTAGCAAAGTATTGGCTCAGCGCCTCCAGTTTTTCGTTGGTTTTGGTGCTATTGCTTAATAATTGTACCAGTTGAGCAAATTGTTGCAAGGCTTAAGTTTCAGGGTTAGTAATCAGTTCTTCATCTCCGTAGGAAGTGGTTACTTCCTTTGCATTGATCCCTTTTTCATTCAGGTAACGGGCAAAAACGCTGCTGAAGCCATGGGTAACAAACACCTGTTCTGCTCCGGTGGCGGTAACAGCTTCCAGTAATCCCGTCCAGTCAGCATGATCAGACAGGGCGAAGCCTGCGTCTGCATTGCGCCGGCGCATATTACCGCGCACCTGCATCCAGCCACTGCAAATACCCAGTGCGTAGGGCTGAAACCTGCGCATCCAGGCGTTATCTTCTGCCGAAGGCGGTGCTATAATCACTGCATTTTTAAAGGCAGATTTAGGCGTTTCCGGCGTAATCCTTTCTACGGGCGGCAGCCGCCATCCTTCTTTTAGCAGCACCTCGTGTGGAATAGCAATGGCCCCGTGTGCCAGAAAGTGATCGACTTTATCTTTCAGGTGGTAAAGCAACCGCTGGGCTTTGCCCAGGCTGTAAGCCAATAACACACTGGCTTTGCCTGCCTGCTGATTGGCATATATCCATTGCGTTATGTTATTGAAAATTTGTTGCTGAGGCTCCCAGCGATAAATGGGCAGCCCAAAAGTAGATTCGGTAATGAAGGTATGACAACGCAATGGTTCGAACGGGACCGACAAACCATCGTTTTCCAGTTTGTAATCTCCGCTGGCCACCCATACTTCGCCGTCCTGTTCCACCCGCACCTGTGCAGCGCCTATCATATGTCCGGCGGGATGCAGCGAAACTTTTACCCCATTAAAAAACAGCGACTCACCGTAAGCAACACCCTGCACCTGGATGTCGTTGCCTAACCTGAGCCGTAGCAGAGGGACGGAAGTATTTTCACATAAGTAGTATTGATTTCCCCAACGTGCGTGATCGGAGTGTGCATGTGTGATGACCGCGCGCTTAACGGGTTTCCAGGGATCTATGTAGAAATCGCCTGCCGGACAATAGATGCCGTTGTCGGTAAATTGCAGCACATTCATATAAGGGAATATACGCAAAAAAAATCGTGCCATGACCCGGGTCATGGCACGACAGAAGATCAGTTGCCGGGCAACTATTTATTCATCTTAATATCTGCACTATCTCCTTTCTGGATGATGTAGATATTTTTATTTTCAAAGTAGGAAGGTGTTGCTTCTCCTTCTTTCAGATACACTGGCAGGAAATTGTAACTGGTAATTACTTTCGGCGATTCGCTGACCATGCCATTGAAATAAACGCCGTTGGTATGCAGCAGTTTTACAAAGTAATAGGTCAGGTCAAAGCCTTTGTAGGCCATGTCGGAGGGGCGTGCCTTATATGTTCTGCGGAAGTAGTCGCTTATATACCTGCTGTAGGCATCTGTTTTGTCGTTATAGTAGGGAGATGAATAATACACCTGTAAGCCTTTAAACTCCGGTTCTTTCAGCTTAATCACATCCCAGGTAGGCATCCCGAAAATCTGCAGGGGATAAGTGTTGGCAGAAACGCTGAGCTTGCGCAGCAGGTTTTTGGCGCCGGTTTCGTCCAGTGCAGTCACGATGATGATGTTGGTACGATCTGTCAGCAGGTATTTAGAGATTTCCTCAGTAGAGGTGGCATCATTCCAGATGACTTCTTTGATTTTTATTTTTTTAGTATTGTCCATTTTATCGTAGGATGCCTTGAAGTCTGCTGCCAGTCTTGTTTCGAAGGCGGTGTTCCTACGGAACAGCACAATGTTTTTATTGGAGAAAGCGTCCTGTACATAATTCTGCAGGGCTTCGCAATGGGTTTTCAGGGTACTGTTGGAGATATATAAAAAAGGATTATCGCTGATGCCGGCATCATTAGGGAAGGTGCCGGAAACGAAGTTAATTTCTTTTTCTTTTGCGAAATCACTGAGTTCTTTCAGTTCCGGATTGCTTACGGAGCCGATGATAAGATCTGTATTATCCAGTGCTTTGCTGCGGATGATAGCAGGTATGCTTTGTTTGGATTTGCTGTCGTAAACGGTCACTTTCAGGTTATAGCCCTGTTGTTGGAGGGTGTCCAGTGCCAGTTGGGCTCCTTCATAGAATTCCAGTCCGGGTAACACGTATTTAGGCATGGTGCGGCCGGGAATATCAGTGGAGGTGGCAAACACGGAATCCAGGTATAAGGGAGCAAAGAAGGCGATGTTATAGGTCTCTTTCTTTACTTCTTTACCAAATGCCGGCACATTGAAAGGTGCTTTTGCTGCGGTTGTTTTCTTTTCTTCCGGTTTTTTAGCCGGCGCAGGCTTACTCAAAGAAGGCGGAGGTCCGTCTACCCGTTTGGTGCTTTTCCTGGAAGAAGAGCAGGAGCTGATCAATACCAATAATACCAGTCCGGATATCAGGTGTTTTATAGAAACTAAATGGTTCATAATTGGCGCTAATTTACAAAAATCATTCCGGGGGCGAAAAGAATTACAAATTACGAATTACGAATTACGGATTTGCAGGTAGATTTTCGCGTTTACAATCTATCCACAAATCCGTAATTCGTAATTTATAATTCGTAATTTTTCTTTATTCCCACTCAATAGTAGCAGGAGGCTTGGAACTGATATCGTATACTACGCGGTTAATGCCTTTTACCTTGTTAATGATGTCGTTAGACATTTTAGCCAGGAATTCGTAAGGCAGATGCGCCCAGTCAGCAGTCATACCATCCACGGAGGTTACTGCACGTAACGCAACGGTGAATTCGTAGGTGCGTTCATCGCCCATTACGCCAACGCTTTGTACCGGCAGCAGGATGGTACCCGCCTGCCATACTTTGTCGTATAAACCAGCTTCTTTCAGTCCTTCTACATATACATTATCCGCTTCCTGCAGCATGTGCACCTTTTCAGGGGTGATAGCGCCGAGGATACGGATAGCCAGACCAGGACCCGGGAACGGGTGACGGCCCAGGAATATCTCGCTGATACCAATTTCGCGGCCTACGCGGCGTACTTCATCTTTAAAGAGGAAACGCAATGGTTCTACCAGTTGCATATTCATCTTTTCAGGTAATCCGCCTACGTTATGATGGGATTTGATGGTAACGGAAGGACCGTTTACAGAAACGGATTCAATTACATCCGGGTAAATGGTACCCTGTCCCAGGAAAGAGATGTCGGTGAGGAGGGTGGCTTCCTGCTGGAAAACATCGATGAACAGGCCGCCTATGATTTTGCGTTTTTGTTCCGGATCGGAAACGCCCGCCAGTTTTCCGTAGAAAAGATCTTTTGCATTGATTCCTTTTACATTCAATCCCATATGTTTATAGGATTCCAGTACGGTATCAAATTCATCTTTTCTCAGCAGACCGTTATCTACAAATATGCAGAACAGGTTTTTGCCGATGGCTTTGTGGATCAGTTCAGCAGCTACGGTAGAATCTACGCCACCGCTCAATGCCATTACCACGCGCTTGTCGCCTACCTGTGCTTTTATTTTTTCTACTGTTTCGTGTACAAAAGCAGCTGGTGTCCAGTCCTGGCTGCAGTTACAGATATGTAACAGGAAGTTGCGGAGGATCAGTTTACCTTCCAGGGAGTGTGTTACTTCCGGGTGAAACTGCAAACCGAACATAGGGTTGGCAGCCAGGGTAGTATTTTTGAAAGCCGCTACTGGTATGTTTTCGGTAGTGGCAATGATTTCAAATGCTTCAGGAATACGTTTAATGCTATCTGCATGGCTCATCCAAACCTGGCTTTTTGCGGAGATATCATATAATAACTTTTCCTCTTTGTCATTGTGCTCCATAAAGGCGCGGCCATATTCGCGGAGGTTGCTTTTAGCTACTTCACCGCCAAACACTTTGGCCATCATCTGTGCGCCATAGCAAATGCCAAGTACGGGTACTTTTGCAGCAATGGCCGCAATGTCAATGATAGGCGCATTTTCGTCATTCACCGAAAATGGACTACCGGATAATATAACACCTTTGATCGTTTCGTCCCAGGCGATGGGCTGAAGACAAGGCTTAATTTCGCAATAAACATTCAGTTCACGGATGCTGCGTGCAATCAGCTGTGTATACTGCGAACCGAAATCGAGGATAAGTATCTTTTCTGTCATGGTGGTGCAAAGATAAAGTCCTTCCGGCAATTTCGGATTTTGAAATTCGAATTTCAGAAATCTGGTGTACCTTTCTGTCATAATCCAAACCCATGATATCAACAAAATCGCTCCTATGTCAGGCCATGGTGGCCTTTTCAGCAATTTTAATGCTTAACTCCTGTGATGTGATCGGTCAGAATCGCGTAAAAGGAAACGGCCATGTTGCCAAGGAAGACAGGCAGGTATCTTCTTTCCACCGGGTAAAGCTGGAGGGCAGTATGAATGTGTTTGTGGCGCAAGGCCCCGCCAAAGCCGCTGTTATTGAGGCGGAAGATAATATTATCCCACTGGTGGAACTGACAGAAGAAGATGGCCGGCTGATTGTCCGACTGAAAAGAGGCTATTCCATCAGCACACATAATGATGTGAATGTGTATTTAACTACACCGGAATTAAATGAGGTGAGCTTGTCAGGTTCCGGGGATGTGAAGCTGACGGATAAATTTACTTCGACTGCCGATATGAAAATCGCGTTGTCCGGCTCTGGTAATGTCAGGGGAGAAGTGAATGCACCAGCGGTGAAGGCATCTATTTCCGGTTCGGGAAATATGTTTCTGAAGGGAGAAACCAAAGAGGTGAACTTATCTATTGCCGGTAGTGGTAATTTCAAAGGCAGTGACCTGCTCTCGGAAAATGTGGAYATCTCCATTGCCGGTAGCGGCGATGCAGATGTATATGCCAGTGTAAAGCTGAATGCAAAAATTGCAGGCTCCGGAGATGTAAAATATAAAGGTGCTCCCCAGATATCTTCTTCTGTAGCCGGTTCCGGATCTATACAGAAAAATTAGATATTAACATTGGCAAATCTTTAACATTTCTGAAATCATATTTCGTACAGTTTATCTGTTTATAGGAATGTTTTAATAGAACATAACAAGTCCTTGAGTCCAGGTACAGCATTCGCTAAATTACACCGGTTGATGCTGTACCTGGCTGGGGCACAATATATTACCCCTTTTTTTTATACCCCATCCCATCAAGACTTCGCGTCAAATTATCATTAAATCACATGAATGATTGCTGTTTTTTTGTATGTTTACAGCTTGAATTGTGGATTTTGCCATTTGAATTGTTGATTTACGTCTTGAATTGTTGAACTCCTATTCCTTTTATGAACGAAAGACCGAAGATCCTGGTGGTATATTATACCCAGACAGGGCAATTGAAAAGGATTATTGATCATGTGCTGGCGCCGTTGGAGGGCAAAGCAGATATTACGTTCGAGCAACTGGTGCCTGTAACGCCGTTCCCATTCCCCTGGGGAAAACAGCAGTTTTATGATACCATGCCGGAAACCGTTCAGTCTACTCCGCGGGCAATACAGCCGTTGAAAGTGGATGTGAATGCAGCTTTCGATCTGGTAATACTGGCTTATCAGCCCTGGTTTTTATCTCCTTCACAGCCTACGGCTGCTTTTCTGCAAAGTGAGGCTGCTAAGCAACTGTTGAAGGGTAAAAAGGTGATTACCTTGCTGGGTAGCAGAAATATGTGGCTGAATGCGCAGGAAAAAGTAAAAAATTACCTGCAGCAGGCGGGCGCTAATCTGGTTGGCAATATAGTGCTGGTAGATAAATCTCCCAATCTTATATCTGTTATTACCATTCTGYGTTGGGCGTTTAAAGGTAAAAAGGAGGCCACGCGGTTTTTACCTCAGGCGGGTGTGCAGGAGAATGAGATTGTTACTTCCGGTCGTTTTGCCGGGCCCATAGAAAATGCATTACTGCGTAACCAATGGGAGGAGTTGCATCCGCAACTGCTTTCCCTGGATGCAGTTGCGTTAGTACCCAACCTGGTAGTCCTGGAAGGTAAAGGAATAAAGGCTTTCCGCTTCTGGGCCAGATTCATTAGTGCCAAAGGCGGACCCGGTGCTGCTTCCCGGCAGGGACGGGTATCTATGTACAGAGGGTTGCTGCTGGCAGGGATTTTTGTTTTAACGCCTATCTCGCTGATCACTTCTCTTATACAAATAAATCTAAAGAAGAACCAACTGCGTCGTGAGGTGGATTACTATAAGGGTATTTCCTTGCGTTAACATGCATTATAGCTAGCTTTACGCCATGGCGTGATAGTTGTAATTCCAATTAGAATTCTATATTTACGTCTATATACAACGTATATTAAATTTAAATATGTTTATCACTGTGAGCTGGCTGGCAAGGCAAGACAGTTCTGATCAGGTTTTACATGTAGCCTTAAAAGACGAATAATATTCAAATGAAGGAAGTTTATATTACCAGGCTGTCTAAATTTTTACCTAACAAGCCTGTTGAAAATGATGAAATGGAGAGCATTCTCGGCATGGTAGATGGAAAGGCTTCCCGTGCCCGTTTAAAGATTCTGGGTAACAACAAAATAAAAACGCGTTACTATTCTTTGGACAAGGAAGGGAATTCTACTCATTCCAATGCGGAGATGACGGCAACAGCAGTAGAACAATTGTTTGATGAGAAATTTCCGATCAGCAAATTAGAATTACTGGCCTGCGGCACCACTTCTCCTGATCAGTTGCTACCCAATCATGCAGCAATGGTACATGGCATCCTGAAATGCCAGCCGGTAGAGCTGATTGCAGCTACGGGTGCTTGTGCAGCTGGTATGCAGGCTTTCAAATATGCATGGATGTCTATTCGTTGCGGCAATACAACCAATGCCGTAAGTACCGGTTCTGAAAAATTTTCTGCCTGGATGCTGGCTCAGAAATTTCAACCGGAAGCAGAGAATCTGAAAAGCCTGGATGAAAATCCGATCATCGCTTTTGAAAAGGATTTTCTCCGTTGGATGTTATCTGATGGCGCCAGTGCTGCTTTGTTCCAGGATAAACCAAATGAAGAGGGTTTATCGCTGCGGGTAGACTGGGTAGAAATATTATCATATGCCAATGAACTGGAAACCTGTATGTATGCAGGTGCTATTAAGCAGCCAGATGGCAGCACCACCGGCTGGATAGATATGACGCCGGAAGAGTGGGCACAACACAGTGTATTTTCATTTAAACAAGACACCCGCTTACTGGGTAAAAATATAGTTCCTTCCGGAGCAAAAATGTGGAAAGAGCTGGTAGAACGTCATAACATCAACCTGGAAGAACTGGACTTCTTCCTGCCGCATCTTTCTTCTGAATTTTTCAGGGTAAAAATAGATGAGGAAATTACCCGTTTAGGCGTGCCGGTGAAACTGGAAAAATGGTTCACCAATCTGGCCAATGTGGGTAACGTAGGTACCGCATCTCCTTACCTGATGCTGGAAGAACTGATGAATACCGGTCGCTTTAAGAAAGGACAGAAAGTGGTATTAATGGTTCCGGAAAGTGCACGTTTTTCTTATGCTTATGCACACATTACCGTAGTATAAGCGTCACATCTAAAACTGGCATCATGAAAAAAGAGGAAGTACCGCAGGATAGTGATAACCTGCATGAAGGTACATTCAAGCAGATTATGTATGCAGTGGATAATTCCGGCAATTATGTGCAGGTGCAGAGTGCAGGATGGGAACCGGAAAACATTGCACTGGACCAGGCCTGGGAAGAAGTAAATGAGCGGGTGAAAGCTGCCCGCGCCCGCGTGGAAGCAGGAGAGATCAGTCCCGTTGCCTATTATATGGAAAAGAACCTGATGGATCTGCCTTTGCTGGCAAGTTATGTCGGGAAGTTTCAATGGCAGGTAAAAAGGCATATGAAGCCGGGTGTTTTTAAACGGCTTCCCCCAAAAATGCTGCAGCGTTATGCGGATGCCTTCAAAGTGAGTTTAACAGATCTGCTGCAGGTCAAATAGATAATTACGAATTACAAATTACGAATGACGGATTTGTGGGTAGATGATATCCGAAGATCTACTCACAAATCCGTCATTCGTAATTCTTACTTCGTAATTCTTTTCAAAAAATATTATGAGTAATTCTTTCTTCCAACACACGCAGACGGCACATTGCGAAAGTGGAGTAATATCAAATCTGCTGGGACATTACGGTTTACAGATCAGTGAGCCGATGGCATTTGGTATTGGCGCAGGTATATTTTTCGGACATCTTCCTTTTGTAAAGGTGAATGGTGTGCCTGGTACTACCTACCGGATATGGCCGGGGGCCATTTTTCAACGGGTATGTAAGCGCCTGGGTGTGAGAATGGAATCTGAAAAATTCTCTACGCCGGAAAAAGGCATGGCCGCACTGGACAAAGTTATTGAAGCAGGTATACCTGTTGGATTACAATCCAGTGTTTACTATCTGCCTTACTTTCCTGCTTCCTATCGTTTCCATTTTAATGCACATAACCTCGTAGTATATGGCAAAGAGGACGGACAATACCTGGTAAGTGATCCTGTAATGGATACCGTTACCACCATTGATCCGGAAAGCCTGGTGCAGGCACGCTTTGCCAAAGGATTTCCGGCCCCTAAAGGGAAGATGTATTATCCGGTACATGTACCTGCAACCGCCTCTTTTGAAAAGCCGATCAGGGCGGGCATTGAACAGGCCTGTCATTTTATGCTGAAGGTGCCGATCCCCATGTTTGGAGTAAAAGGTATCCGTTTCCTCTCTAAAAGGGTACGTAATTATGCAGAAAATCCGGGTGATCGTAAAGCCACCCTGTATCTGGGAAATATTATCCGTATGCAGGAAGAGATRGGTACCGGCGGTGCAGGCTTCCGTTTCCTGTATGCTGCATTTTTACAGGAAGCAGCAGTGATGTTGAAAAAAGATGAACTAAGTAAACTGGCAGGTGAGCTTACCAAAACCGGTGACCTCTGGCGTAATTTTGCATTTGCGGCTGGCCGTGTATGCAAAAGCAGATCGGCGGATAATGTTTCTTATAAAGAACTCAGTGAAATGCTATTGGAATGCGCTGCTTCTGAAGATGTTTTCTTTAAGAAACTGTCACAGGTGAAGTGGTAATTAAAAATATCGAATGAAATGATGTCCGGCATATCAGTTAATGAATTATATAAAACCTACAAAGGAAGCGCGGAGCCCACATTGAAAGGACTTACGTTTCAGTTTGGGGAAGGAAAGATTGCCGGTTTGCTGGGACCTAACGGAGCAGGTAAAACAACAACTATTTCTATTTTGTGTGGCATTGTACGTGGAGACGGCGGAGAAGTAGTGATTCATGGCTTAAAACAGGATGCTGCACACAGGGAAGCCATTAAGCAGATTATTGGTATTGTTCCGCAGCAAATTGCATTATATCCGCAACTGTCGGCAGTAGAAAACCTCACTTACTTTGGTAACCTGTATGGTTTCAAAGGAAAGGCATTGCAGCAAAAAATTATGCATTACCTGGAGTTGTTTGGATTGGAGAAGAGCGCACATAAAGAGATTCATAAATATTCCGGTGGCATGAAGCGGCGCGCAAATATTATCGCCGCCATATTGCACGACCCCAAATTACTGGTACTGGATGAACCTACCGCAGGTGTAGATGTGCAATCCCGCAGTATGATATTGCAGTTTCTGCGTGACTACAACCGGCAGGGCGCCAGTATCCTGTATACTTCCCACTTGCTGGAAGAAGCACAATCATTATGTGAAGAAGTAGTGATTATGGACGAAGGAAAGATGATTGTACAGGGAAATCCGCTTGCCCTGATTCATGCACATCCGGCATGCAATAACCTGGAAGATGTATTTCTGCATTTTACCGGTAATGCAGTCAGGGATTAGTTGTTAGCGAGCAAGCAGCAGAATGGAATTCCGGAAAAATAGATTAAAAGAACACTAAAAGCTAAAGCAGAGAGCTAAAGGCTATGTTAAGATTACTGGCAACAATTAGGAAAGAATGGCAACTGCTGTTACGTGATAAAACAGGATTAATACTGCTGTTTGTGATGCCACTGGTATTAATCACGGTGATGGCGCTGATCCAGGACGCTCCGTTTAAAGATTACCAGGATATCAAATTTGACATATTAACGGTCGATAATGACCACGGTCGTTTGGGTCGTTATGTAAAAGAAGGGCTTGAATCCGGTGGACAGTTTAATATTATTGATTCGCTGGAAGGCCAGCCGATAACGGCAGAACGGGCCAAGCAGCTGGTGAATGAAGGAAAGTACAAGATCAGTATCATTGTGCCTGCGGGAGCTACGGCTGCTATTGTCAGTAATGCGAACCGTATTGTTAACGACATTTCCCAGCGTATGGGCATGTCGGTATCTTTACCGGTAAAGAAGACCGCTGATTCGCTGAATGTGATCATTTATTTTGATCCTGCGGCCAAGAAAGCATTCAAAGGGGCTATACATCAGGCGTTGGATAATTTTCTTACACAGGTGGAAACAGATATGTTGCTGGACCGCATTAAGCACCAGCTACGTAGTAAAGATTCAACAGCCGCCAGTACAGATACTTTACCGATCCGGCTGCAGGCCGTTGGATTAAAGGAGCATAGCACAGGTACAGGTAAACAGCTGGATGTAATCTCCAATTCTGTGCAGCACAATGTGCCGGCATGGAGCATCTTTGCCATGTTTTTTATCGTAATTCCTATTGCAGGCAATATGATCCGGGAAAGAGAAGACGGTAGTTTATTGCGGATGAAGCTGATACCGGGATCTTACCTGGCTATTCTGGCGGGCAAGATGTTGTTTTTTGTAGGCATTTGCGTGTTGCAGTTTTATGCGATGATGTTGGTGGGTATCTATATATTGCCACAGCTGGACTTACCCAGACTCGTCATGGGACACCATCACGGCGCTACCGTTCTGGTAGCTTCGGGAATAGGACTGGCAGCAACAGCTTACGGTATCCTGATTGGCACGATATTTAAAACGCCTAACCAGGCATTGAACTTCGGGGCGATCTCTATCGTAATATTGTCTGCCATCGGTGGTATATGGATTCCGCTGGAAGTGATGCCAGCCAAGATGCAGTTACTGGGGCATCTATCGCCGCTTAGCTGGGGACTGGATGCTATCAATGACGTATACCTCCGCAATGGGGATATTGATTATGTATGGAAGAATGTGTTGAGATTAATACTCACAGGATTGGCTATGCTGGCCATAGCCGGGTGGGTGGAAAAAAGAAGAATGAACTGATAAATGTTTTCAAAACAATAGTAAAACTGTATTTTTACTCCCCACAAGGGCATTCGCCTGTTGTGAACAACAGGTGATAAACCTACAACATTATGGAAGAATTAAAAAAGAAACTGAAAGAACAAATCATCGAGGCGCTGAATCTTCAGGATACCAAACCGGAAGATATTGATGACAACGCACCATTATTCGGAGATGGACTGGGACTTGACAGTATTGATTCACTGGAATTGATGGTGTTGCTGGAAAGACAGTATCATATCAAAGTAGAAGATCCACGTGAAGGTCGTAAGATCTTACAGTCTGTTCAGTCTATGGCAGAATTTATCGAATCAAAACAACCGGCATAAGTAAACTGGCTGCATGGCGGAAAGAGTGTTTATAACAGGGGTAGGAATGATCACCGCTATTGGTGATAATGTAGCCGGAAATTTATATAACCTGCGGGCACAGCACAGTGGCCTGGGTTATAGCAGTTACATAGATACTATTTACAAAAGCGTGCTTCCGGTAGCGGAAGTAAAGCATCCCAGCGAAGCATTGTTTGCGTTGGCCGGTATTCCGGTGAAGGACGGGTTTACCCGCACTACTTTACTGGGGATGGCTGCTATGCGGGAAGCATTGCAGGATGCTGGTATCACGGATGTACAATCGGCTCCCACCGGTTTTATCAACGCCAGTACAGTAGGCGGGATGTGTGATACGGAGAAGTTATACTTCGATATTATTGACCGCGATAAAACAGGTACTTTTTTACAATATATAGATACCCTGGATTGCGCGGATTGTACGCAACGTATAGCCGACATCGTAGGATTCACAGAACATATTGCCACTATTAGTACCGCGTGTTCTTCTTCTGCCAACGCACTGATGTTTGGTGCACGTATGATTAAGCAGGGCATGCTGCCACGGGTAGTATGCGGAGGTACAGAAGCACTTACCCGCTTTACGCTGAATGGGTTTAACTCCCTGAAAAATGTGGATAAGCAGTTTTGCCGTCCCTTTGATCAGCAACGTACGGGCCTTAATCTGGGTGAGGGCGCTGCCTACCTGGTACTGGAAGGTGAATCTTTTGCAAAGGCCAACAACAGCCGTATTCTGGCGGAACTGAGCGGTTACTGTAATACCAATGAAGCTTTCCATCCTACGTCTCCTTCACCTGAAGGTGATGGCGCCTATGAAGCAATGAAGCTGGCACTCGCTATGAGTGGCAGATCATTGGAGGAGGTAAGCTATGTCAACGTACACGGTACTGCCACGCTGAATAATGATGTTTCTGAAGGGAAGGCACTGGAGCGCCTGTTTGGGGACAAAGTGCCCTTATTCAGCTCTACAAAGCCATTTACAGGGCATACATTGGCGGCAGCTGGTGCAATAGAAGCTATTTATGCTATCTTGGCTATACAACATGGGTTAATATTCCCTAATCTCAATTTCTCCGAAAGAATGGAGGAACTGCGTATCAGCCCGGTAACGGAACTGATAGAGGGACACCCGGTAAATAATGTTATTTCAAACTCATTCGGCTTTGGGGGCAATAATGCTTCCCTGGTGATCAGCAAATATGAAGGGTAACTGTTACATACAAGGAATGGCGGCTATTTCCCCGCAGCTAACTTTCGAGGGGGATATTTTTTCGGCGCCACTGATACATACAGATAGTAACCTGCTTGCCTGTATTGAACCCGACTATAAACCATTTATTCCAGGCAACAGTCTGCGCCGCATGACACGTGTGCTCAAAATAGGGCTGACTGCTGCGCTCAGATGTATACAGGATAGTGGACTGGATACACCTGGTCCTATTGTTACCGGCACCGGTAAAGGCAGTTTACAGGATACCGAGAAGTTCATCAAGGAAATTGTTGAGTACAAAGAAACCGCCTTAAATCCTACTCCATTTATTCAGTCTACCTACAATTCTGTAAATGGGCTTATCGCCCTACAGCAGAAGTGCACTGCCTATAACAATACATTTGTACACCGTGGTTTCTCTTTTGAGAATGCATTACTGGACAGCATGATGCTGATACAGGAAGGTGCTTCTCATACATTGACCGGCGCTTTTGAAGAAATTACAGCGGAGCATTTTTATATTAAGAGCCGTATCGGTTTCTGGAAAGAAGCACCAGTGAACAGCGCGGAGCTGTATCAACATTTGTCTCCCGGTACTATTGCAGGAGAAGGAGCTACTTTTTTTGCCCTCACCGGTACACCATCGTCCCATACTTACGCAGCTATTTCCGGTTTTAAAATGCTGTATAAACCTGCGCCAGGCAAGCTGACTGCTGCCCTGAAAGATTTTAGTGCAGGCGCAGATCTGATTATCACCGGCCGTAATGGCGACAGCCATCATGAGCATTTTTATGAAGAACTGGATAGTTGTTATCCGGGTGTTCCGCAAATATCTTTTAAGCACTTATGTGGTGAGTATGATACTGCGGGTGCTTTTGGTGTATGGCTCGCAGCACAAATAATAAAAGCACAGCAACTGCCACAACAGTGGTTTCCCCAGCTGCAGTCATTGTCTGCGCCTGTTAATTCCATTTTATTTTATAATCATTTTTACGGAGAACAGCATGTAATGCTGCGGTTGGAAAGGGTTTAGTTTTCGCATCTTCTCAGTTCTGCTGCCAGGCACTGCTGCAATTCCTCTACAGTAGGCAGTTGTACGGCATAGGTAGAAATGAACATTTGCTGATCCATTCCTGCCGGAATAGCATATTTGGCTAGTGCTTCATCTTTGTCTCTTTCTGTCACCAACAAAATACCAATGGGCGGGTTATCGCCGGGTTCCGTCATTTCTGCCTTGAAATAATTCAGATAAGTGGTCAGTTGACCTGTATCTGCATAACTGAATTTACCAACCTTCAATTCTATCAGTACATGACATTTCAGGATACGGTGATAAAACACCACATCTACAAAGTAATATTCCTGTCCTATCAGTATTCTTTTCTGTCGCCCTTCGAGGCAAAAGCCATGACCCATTTCGAGCAGGAATTCCTCCAGATGATCCAGTAATTTTTCTTCTACTTTGCTTTCTTTTTCTATTGCTTTTTGAGGAAGATCGAGGAACTCAAAAGCGTATAAGTTTTTAATCAGATCTGCCGGCGTTATAGGACTTTCGGCTGATTGCTGCACTAGTCTGGAAAGTTTTTGTGGGTCGGCGGTAAAGCCCATGCGTTCGAAATAGCCGGTGTGGATCTGACGTTTTAGTTCCCGTAGGCTCCAGTTGCCTTTGATAGATTCTACTTCATAGAAAGTGCGTCGTAATATGTCATCTATGCGTAGAAGCAAGGAGATATGAGAGAGAAGGAAAGGTTATTGACTATTTTTTTTCCTGGCACGCGATTGATTAACAATTGATCACTTGGTGAGGCCCCAATCTTTTTCTTTGAAGATTTTAGTTTATGAGGCATTAACTGATGAATCTTATCTGATTGATTATTAGTTGTTTGTAATTCGTCAGACAGTGTCTGACGAATTCGCATGTTGATTTTTTTCAAATTCGTCAGAGACTTCTTTTCCGACTTGTGGATAATATTGATAAAACTGTCGGCACAATTTTAAATTAGTGGCAGATAGCTTTAAATCAGGCAATCCTTTGGAAATATGCTCCAATAATTGCGTTCCATATTTCGCCCTGTCTACACCATTCTGTTCGTATTCTACAATATAACAACCGATCATCCAGTTACGGATGGTAAGCGAGCGGTTAATAGCTTTGGCGGCTACTTCCTGGAAATGTACATGTGTAGTTTCAATGCTGTTAAGCAGGTGATTAAACTTCATTGTTGATATGGTTTATGTGGTTAATATTTGTTGTAATTGAAGGATGTTAATAAACGTGATATTGATGTTGAATCAATTTTTTCTGATTGCTTAGTGAGGAGAGAAAGAGGTTTATATCACGTAATTGAAGATAGCTAGCAAACGTGTAAACGGGCACGAATTTAACGGTTACAAACAAACATGAATTGTTCATTTTGTTCATTGACAAAATGAGCTGTTCATTATCAATTTAATTGCGCCGTCACTGACGGCGTAATTAAAAATAAAAAGCGGAGATACGAGTTCCGCTCATATCTCCGCTTCCATCATCTTACAAAATTATTTTACTCTATATACCGGATAGCGCATGTATTCCGGTTCTGCATAAGGAGAATTTCTGTATATAAAATTCAGTTGAGCGCTGGCACTATTTGCAAAAGCGGTATCACTTGCCCTCTTCTTATTTAATGAATCCTGTAATTCAGGATGTTGTTGCAGATAAGCGGCGCCGGTATCTTCAAAAACATAAGGAGAATAACCTTCTTTTTGTGCGAGGATGGCATCAAAAAAATTCCAGGCAAAATACGAATCACCAGCAGTAGGTTCCAGTGTTTCTATCAGGAAACGATTGGCCGTTTGATCCATCGGAATGTAAACATCGCCTTTGCGAAAACGGATAGAATCCATGCTGCTGCTCACTTTTATATTGGTGTGCAGGTAATGTTTTTCATATGGTTTGGAATTGGTCTGGAAGTCTGCAATATGATATACTTCTACATACACCGTTGTATCATGTGCTAACGGTTGCAGCTGTACGTTATTATTTTTCAGGAGATGAATAACGGCCCACCAGCCTTGTGGTATAATATACGCGCGTGGTTTCTCCACAAAATTTTCTTCCGTGGCGGTGTTATAAAATTTTATCTGCCTGGTGTAGGGCTTTGTGCGATCGTAGTATAGTCGTGGTAAGCCGGATATGCCGCTGGGCTTGTGTCCTGACTCAAACCCACGAAAGGTGATCAGGCTATATTTATTCATATCAAATTGCCACGATAGTGGAAATGTTTTTTGTGTAATAGCGGTTTGCTTAGCCTGTTCGCGCAGTTGTTTAATCGTTTCGCTGTGTGTGGACGTAAACTGTATGAAGCATTCCATCAGGGCGTAGGTGGCTTTTACGCGTAATGGATAGGGCTTCAGCATATGCGTTTCCGGTACAAATCCAAAGGTATGAAACAGTGTCGTATAGCCGGTAGAGTAGCGGGGAGCATCTGCAAATTCCACCCATCCGCTGTCGGGTGTTTCACCAAAATGATTTACATAAGGAACGAGGTCATAGCCTTTTGTTTTCATGAGGGCATATAATCCGGGTTCAAATGTTTTATTCATGAATTCGCCCATGGCGCCACCGAGTTTATTATGCTGGGTGGTCAGCAGGGTCATGATATGCTGGTAGTCTGCCCCGTTGCTTACGTGGTTATCCACAAATACGTCCGGATCCGTGAGTTGGTAGATTTGCTGGAAGGCGAGGGCATTTTTTGAATCTGTTTTGATGAAGTCGCGGTTAAGGTCCAGGTTCTGGGCGTTTCCGCGGGAGCCAAAGGCATCGGGGCCGTTCTGATCTACCCGGTACCATGGGGAGCGGTTCAGCATGCCGCCGATGTTATATACCGGAATAACGGCAAGAATGATGTTATCGGGGAGTTTGATTTTGCCGAGGGCCAGGTCGCGGAGCATCATCATGCTGGCGTCTATCCCATCAGGTTCTCCCGGGTGGATACCGTTGTTGATGAGGATAATGCGTTTATTCTTTTTATGGAGACTTTTAAAGTCGAAATCCTTTTGAGGGGAGTAGGTCACCAGGTGAAGCGGAAATCCGGCATCTGTGGAACCGATGGCCTCCATATGGATTTGGGGGAAGCGTTTGGCGAGTAGCTGGTAGTATTGAATGACTTCCGGGTAAGTAGCGGTTTCCTGACCGGCTGTCTTTTCGTAGCGGGTAGTAAGGTCCTGGGCGGAAGACAGTAGCGGTAGCAGGCAGGCGAGGAGGATAGCTATTTTTTTCATTATACGAAAGTGAATAGAAAAACAAAAAGCCCTTCCTTTGGGAGGAAGAGCTGTAAATATTGTTACTGAAACAATTAAGCCAACGCTAAAACGCGCTTAGCCAGCTTGCTTTTCAGATTTGCTGCTTTGTTCTTGTGAATAACGTTACGTTTAGCTAATTTATCCAGCATAGAAGCTACCTCTGCTAAATCTTTCTCCGCTGTTGCTTTCTCAGTCACCGCTTTCAGGTCACGGATGGCATTACGAGTAGTTTTACCGTAGTAACGGTTACGCTCATTACGCTTTCTGCTTTGACGTACGTCTTTTTTCGTTGCTTTATGGTTTGCCATTTTTCAAATTTCAAGTTTCGGACGGCAAAGGTAACTATTTCCCATTTAGAAAACAAACTAAATGTAGTTTTTCCGTCGAAGAGCAAATATAAGGGTCTTTCATCACAGATAATCAGTTGATTTTTTCTAATTTTTTCCATCCGGCGTATCAAAAAACGAGCGATATTTGCAATCCCATATATTAATATATTGGGACCAACAGAAAAGTATTTGAACTGAAGATCAGCAAAACTCGTTGTAAATGAAGGACTTCTCATTCGTCACCAACTCACATCCTGCTTACATAGAATCGTTATATCAGGATTTCCGCAAAGATCCCAACTCTGTAGACCCGGATTGGGTTAAATTTTTCGAAGGATTTGATTTTGCAGTATCCAGTGTAAACGGCAACAAGGCGGCAGCATCAGCGCCTGTAGCAGGGGGCAGCACTTCGTTGCCTGTGAGCGACGACCAGTTGGCAAAAGAACTGGGCGTATACCGCCTGATACAGGCGTATCGCAAAAAAGGCCACCTGATTGCTAAAACCAACCCCATTCGTGAAAGAAAAGACAGGAAAGCCAATCTCGATCTGGCCAGCTTTGGATTAGGGGACGCTGATCTCAAAACAGAATTCTTTGCAGGAACTACCATCGGTGTCGGCAAAGCTTCCCTCGAAAAGATTGTTGCCTATCTGACCCAGATTTATGCCAGCTCAGTAGGATTACAATACACTTACATCAATGCCCGCGACAAGGCTAAATGGCTGGAAAAGGAATTTGAGGCAGTAATGACACAACCTTTGTCACTGGAACAGCGCCGCCGCATTTTGCAGAAGCTGAACCAGGGTGTTATTTTCGAAAAATTTCTCCACACAAAATATATCGGGCAAAAGCGTTTTGGTCTGGAAGGTGGTGAATCCACTATTCCGGCACTGGATGCTATCCTTAATGTAGCCGCAGAATATGGTGTACAGGAATCTGTGATTGGAATGGCGCACCGTGGCCGTTTAAACGTACTCGCCAATATCCTGGGTAAAACCTACGAGCAGATCTTCAATGAATTTGAAGGACTGGCCGTACCGGATATGACCATGGGTAGCGGTGATGTGAAATATCACCTTGGTTTCCGTTCCCAGGTAACCACTCCATCCGGCAAGCCGGTAAATCTGCAACTGATGCCTAATCCTTCCCACCTGGAAGTGGTAGATCCGATTGTGATCGGTTTTGCGCGCAGTAAAGCAGATGTAATTTATGACAGCGATTACGACAAAATATTGCCTATCCTCATTCATGGTGATGCTGCCGTAGCCGGTCAGGGCATTGTGTATGAAGTAGAGCAGATGAGCAAACTGAAAGGTTACTACGTAGGTGGTACCATTCACTTTGTGATCAATAACCAGATTGGTTTTACCACTGACTTTGATGATGCACGTTCTTCAGACTACTGTACCAGCGTAGCTTCTATCGTTCAGGCACCGGTATTCCACGTGAATGGCGATGATGCAGAAGCGGTGGTGAAAGTATCACAGCTGGCTGCCCGTTACCGTCAGGAATTCAATGAAGACGTATTCATTGATATGGTTTGTTACCGCAAACATGGCCACAACGAAGGTGATGAACCTAAGTTCACCCAGCCAAGCTTGTATGCATTGATTGAAAAACACGCTAATCCGCGTGAAGTATATACCCAGTTCCTGCTGAATAACGGCGAGTCTGATGCAGCAGCATTGGCGAAGGAAATGGAAAAAGGATTCTGGGATGAATTACAGGCCCGCCTGGATGAAGTAAAACAACATCCGCTGCCGTATGCCAACCAGAAACCGGAACAATGGTGGCAGGCCCTGCGCAAATCTACGCCGCAGGACTTCGAATCTTCCCCGGTAACCGCTATCAAGGAAGAAGATTTCAAACGCCTGTTTGACGGGCTGATGAAATGGCCTGAGAATTTTGTTCCCCTGCGCAAAGTGAGCAAATTACTGCAGGATAAGATCAAGTTGTACCAGGAAGAAGGCAAGGTAGACTGGGCAACCGGTGAACTGTTAGCTTACGCCAGTCTCCTGATCGAAGGCAAAGATGTTAGAATGAGTGGAGAAGATGTAAAACGTGGTACTTTCTCTCATCGCCATGCGGTGTTGTTTGATGAAAATACCAACGAAACTTACAACCGTCTCAGTCATTTCCAGGAGAAACAGGGTAAATTCAGAATTTATAACTCTTTACTGAGTGAATATGGTGTATTGGGTTTTGAATATGGTTATGCCATGGCCAACCCCAACAGCCTGGTATTGTGGGAAGCGCAGTACGGCGACTTTGTAAACGGTGCACAAACAGTGATTGATCAGTATATTACCAGCGCAGAACAGAAATGGACTACGCAGAATGGACTGGTGATGTTATTGCCTCATGGTTATGAAGGTGGTGGACCAGATCACTCCAATGCCCGTCCGGAACGTTTCTTACAGCAATGTGCGGAAGAGAATGTAGTGATCACCAATATTACTACTGCCGCTAACTTCTTCCACGCGTTACGCCGTCAGTTGACCTGGCAGTTCCGCAAACCACTGATTAACTTCTCTCCGAAAGCGAATCTGCGCCATGTGGGTGCTTATTCTACTACGGAAGAATTTACACAGGGAGGATTTAAAGAAGTGCTGGATGATCCATTCATCGATGATGCTTCAGTGGTAAAGAAAGTGTTACTGTGTTCAGGTAAAATGTATTTTGACCTGAGTGACAAGCAAGGTAAAGATGACCGCAAAGATGTGGCCATTGTTCGCCTGGAGCAACTGTATCCGCTGCCAATCAAACAGCTGGAAGCTATTTCTCAGAAGTATAAAGGTGCCACCTTCTTCTGGGTACAGGAAGAGCCGCTGAATATGGGTGCCGCCGCGTTCCTGCAAATGAACCTGAAGCAGATCAATTATGGTGTTATCAGCCGCAATCCAAGTGCGTCTACTGCTACCGGTTATGCGAAAGTACATGCACGTGAGCAGCAACAGATTATTGATACGGCTTTTAACATCTAAAAAAAATAAAAGTATAAACAGAATAACCTGGTTTAACGTTAAGCTAAAGACTAAAAGCTAAAGGCTAACCTGGTATCACCATCAACTGATTAAATATGGTTATCGAAATCAAAGTCCCTACGGTAGGAGAATCTATTAGCGAGGTAACAATTGCAAAGTGGTTGAAGAAAGACGGAGATTATGTGCAGCAGGACGAGGTATTATGTGAAATGGAATCAGAGAAGGCAACCTTCGAACTGAATGCAGAGAAAGCAGGTGTCCTGAAGATTGCTCCGGCAGCTCAGGAAGGCGCTACTTTGAAGATCGGTGATGTAGCCTGCAGCATTGATACAGATGCAGCCGCACCAACCGGTGATGCCGCTCCTGCAGCAGCAGCTCCCGCTGCCCCTGTTGCAGCAACCGCACCGGCAGCTGAAGCAGCACCGGCCGCACCTGCAGTGAACAAAGGGACGATTGAAATGAAAGTGCCTACAGTAGGAGAGTCTATAAGTGAAGTAACACTGGTAAAGTGGATCAGGAATAATGGTGATTATGTAGAGCGTGATGAAGTGGTATGTGAACTGGAATCAGAGAAAGCTACGTTCGAACTGAATGCAGAAGAAGCGGGTGCGCTGATTACTGTAGCAAAAGAAGGAGATACTTTAAAAATAGGCGATGTTGCCTGTAAAATAGATACCAGTGTTGCAAGACCTGCGGGTAAAGCAGCACCGGCAGCCGCTCCGGCTGCTCAGGCATCAAAAGCTACTCCGCAGCCACAACAGGCGCCTGTTACCAGCATCCCGAATGATTTGAAAGCATCTCCGGTAGCAGCAGCAGTGATTGCAGACAAACATGTGGATGCCTCCAGCATCAAAGGTTCCGGTGCACATGGTAAAATCATGAAAGATGATGTACTGGCTGCCCTGCAAAATCCAGGGGTAGCTATTGGTCAGGAAATGTTTACCCGTCAGGAACGCCGCGAAAAGATGAGCAACCTGCGTAAAACTGTTTCCCGCCGCCTCGTGGAAGCCAAAAATACAACGGCTATGCTCACTACCTTCAACGAGGTAGACATGACCGAGATTATGGCGCTGCGTGCCAAATACAAGGAAGTATTCAAGAAACAGCATGAAGTAAATCTTGGCTTTATGAGCTTCTTTACGAAAGCATGCTGCTTTGCATTACAGGAATTCCCGTCTGTAAACGCTTACATCGACGGAGAAGAACTGGTATACCACGACTACTGCGATATCTCTATTGCAGTATCTGCTCCTAAAGGTCTGGTAGTTCCGGTGATCCGTAATGCAGAAAGTCTGGATATGGCAGGTATTGAAAAAGCAGTGGTGGAACTGGCTACCAAAGCCCGTGACAACAAATTGACGATGCCCGAAATGACCGGTGGTACTTTCACGATCACTAATGGTGGCGTATTTGGTTCACTGATGAGTACACCTATCATCAACATTCCGCAATCTGCTATCCTGGGTATGCACAAAATACAGGATCGTCCGATGGCGGTAAATGGTCAGGTAGTGATCCGTCCAATGATGTACCTGGCGCTGAGTTACGATCACCGCATCATTGATGGCCGTGAGTCAGTAAGCTTCCTGGTAAGGGTGAAAGAAATGCTGGAAAATCCTGAACAACTGTTGTTCGGTAAAGATCCACTGAAAGCATTACTGAAATTATAATAGCAACTGGTAATAATATAAAAGAGAAGGCGGAGATGATGATTCATCTCCGCCTTCTCTTTTTTGGATCAGTAATACGTATATATTTTCCATAATTTTTGTACACCCTGTTGTATAGCATACACTTTAGTTACACGACCACAGCGGTCTTTAGTGAAGTTATAACTGGTAACAGCCGTCGGTGATTGATGCAGTAGCAAATGATGACTGGATGATGGCAGGTGCAGACTGGACGCGGCCGGATCATATTGCAGCGCATAGTGTTGATTGATGCTATAAGCATAGAACCATCCGTTGTTATAAGCGGTATATTCCGGATTTAACTCATTGCTGTAAGTGTAATAGTATTTACTTTCTTCCGGCGTATTTGAAGAACGTGCAGAGGTAATGACAGAGTCTGCGTCAGTAGGATGGAGGGTATTGGTGAAATAGGCAATTTCCTTCAATTTCGAACTCCCATTGGAAATAAGCAGCCCCGCTGTTGCTCCGGTGTACCATTGTACATTACGACTGAAAGTATAGGCATAGTTTGTTGCAACAAAAAGCGGAGAAGAGATCCCGGATATAAGACCATTGACAGAACGATATTGGATATCATAAGTACCCACCAGGCCAATCAGACGTACGTTGGTAAGATGATTTTGTACATCGTAGGTCATTATATAGGTGAGGGGGCCGGTACCGTGGCTGTTGTTTTCTATATCAATAATGCTGTCTACCCTGCCTTGCTGATCATATGTGTAACGTCGTTCAAAGCTGAGGGTACTACTGGCAGTATCATATACGGTGACTGTTTTGACCGGCGTGTTGCATACATACTGTGGTGGAATCTTTTTACATGAATAGAAGCAGATAAAGGCATATGCCATTAATAGCATACAGGGATAGCGTAATGCTTTCATAACAGGAACAGTTTAGGAGGTTAAATGAATTGGTGAAAATAACGATGTTAGCTGCTATGTGGTAGCGTCAATATTAGCCCTTATCTTCGCGTATGACCCGTTGGGAAAATTATTTAGCATCAGCAGAGAAAATTATAGGCGCCTACCAGGGCAGCCTGCCATTACATCATTTTCTGAAATCCTTTTTTAAGGAGCATCCCTATATGGGAGGACGCGACCGGCGCTGGATTTCGCAGCTGGTATATCATTATTTCCGTTTAGGACATTGGGGAAAATCACTTCCAATAAGTGAGCGGATAATAACAGGTGCCCTGCTTTGCGAAACAGCGCCGAACGATTTTCTGGCAGCAGTGAGGCCAGCCTGGAATCAGTCCACTACCTTGCCATTAACAGAGAAAACCGCCTTGTTATCTGACGTATTAACGCCCTCATCTATCTTCCCTTTGCTGGAAGATTTATCAGCAGGTATTGATGCTAACGCCTACGCCTACACTATTCTTAAGCAGCCACGTTTGTTTATTCGTGTGCGCAATAACAGGCTGGAGAAAGTATTGCAGTTGCTGGATAAAGCGGCTGTGGTATATGAAGTATTTACGAATAACACTACTGTGGCTTTGCCTAACGGCACCAAGATAGAAGTGATTGTGCCAGAGAAAAGCTGGTATGAAGTACAGGATGCATCGAGTCAGCAAACCGGTGAATTGTTTTTGCCCACAAAGCAGCAGCGTTGGTGGGATTGTTGTGCCGCCAGTGGCGGCAAATCTATTCTCCTGAAAGATCAGCAACCGGGTGTGCAGTTGCTGGTATCAGATGTAAGACGGTCCATCCTCGAAAACCTGCAGCAGCGCTTTGTTGCAGCAGGAGTTAAGAACTATGAAGCACGTGTGGCAGACCTGACAGCAGAAAATTTTCCTGCCAGCATGGGGAGCCAACAATTTGACGGCATTATCCTGGATGCTCCCTGCAGTGGTTCCGGTACCTGGGGGCGTACCCCTGAAAGTATTTCCTTCTTCAAAAGAGAAGAAATAGTGAAGTATCAGCAGTTGCAGAAACGTATAGCCCATAACGTGATACCTTTCTTAAGAAAGGGGGGCGCGTTGATTTATATTACCTGTTCTGTGTTTCGGCAAGAGAATGAAGAAGTGGTGAAGTATATAGAAGAAATCAGTGATTTGCGGCAGGAGAAAGGAGGCGTGATTGCAGGGTATGATAAGGGCGCGGATACGATGTATGCCGTAAGGATGTCGTGATCTTTTTTGACAGTAAGATCATTATTTAAAAGTTAGCAATAAAAATTTTGTCAGCATAAAAAGGGTGCGAAGACTTCCATCTCCTCACCCTTTGCTTTATCTATCTTATGAAATTATTCTTATAACACTATTGGTACCGCGCGTTGAATAATACCGCCGCCAATCACGTCATCGCCTTCGTAAAAAACAGCTGACTGACCAGGAGCAATACCCTTCACACTTTCATAAAAGCTCACTTTTACCTGGCCGTTTTCATTGTACAGATTACTCAGTGCGCCTTTGTCTTTATACCGGATTTTTGTAGTGGCTTCCATTCCTTCTCCAATCGTTTCGTACTTACCCATGTTGATACCACTGACAAACATTTCGCTTTTCTGTAGTTCATCCTCATTACCAAGCACTACCGTATTTGTTTCCGGGATGATCTCCGTTACAAATACTGGGCGTCCAAGGGCAATTTCAAGCCCTTTACGCTGCCCAACTGTATAGAAGGGGTAACCCTTGTGATGACCAACAATAGTGCCATCTGCGAGCACAAAATTGCCTCCGTTGACCCTTTCTTCCAGACCATCCACCTTTCTCTTCAAAAATCCGCGATAATCGTTGTCTGGTACAAAGCAAATTTCATAGCTTTCTGCCTTTTTAGCCAGTTCCGGATACCCGAAATCAAAGGCCATCTGACGGATAGCTGTTTTACGGTAGTTACCCAGAGGAAGCATGGTACGGGCCAATACATCCTGTTGAATACCCCACAGCACGTAGCTCTGATCTTTGGTTTCGTCTACACCTTTACTGATCACGTAACGGCCATTATCGTGCTGACGGATTTGTCCGTAGTGACCGGTAGCAATAAACTCGCAGTCCATAGCATCCGCACGTTTCATCAGTGCGCGCCATTTTATATGTGTATTGCACAACACACAAGGATTGGGTGTACGTCCTGCAATATATTCCTCGACAAAATTATTTATAACAAAATCACCGAATTCATCGCGGATATCCAGCACAAAGTGCGGGAATCCATGATGCACCGCCGCCGCGCGGGCATCGTTAAAAGAATCTAGGTTACAGCAGCCGGTTTCCTTTTTACTGGAACCAGCAGATGCATAATCCCAGGTTTTCATGGTGATACCCACCACTTCATATCCCTGTTCATGCAACATCAGTGCTGTAACAGTACTGTCTATACCACCGCTCATGGCTACCAGCACTTTACCATGCTTGCTCATTTGGAAAAGTTTAAGGATGCAAAATTACTTAAATTCCAGCCAACGGCCATCTATCCTTTATTGATCCTGACAATGAGCGGATTGATTCTGACTATATCATTGATAGCATTTTCTCCTCTTTTTAGCGTTTATTTCCCGAAACACTATAAATTGTTAATTGTGAATTATATATTTATTAGTTTTAGCAACCTTTTAGTATAAAATACACGTGATGCTACCTATATTAAACAAAGAGCTTATATTGAAAAAGCGGGATTCCGGCGTTCATGAAAAAACTTTCTCCTTCCCGGAAAAGATCCTTCAATTTGGTACCGGCGTGCTTTTGCGCGGATTGGTAGACTACCTGGTAGATAACGCCAACAGGCAGGGCATCTACGAAGGACGCATTGTTGTGGTAAAATCTACCGATGGCGACACCTCTGAATTTTCCAGCCAGGACAGCCTGTATACGACCCATATCAAAGGTATTTCCCAGGGAGAACTGGTAGATCAGGTGCTTATTAACGCAGCTATTAGCCGTGTTTTGCAATCGAATGCAAATTGGCAGGAGATTCTGGAGGCTGTGCATCAACCCGCTTTACAGACGATCATTTCCAACACCACGGAAGTAGGGATTCAGTACGTACCGGAAAAAGTAGCTACGGGTGTTCCATCTTCCTACCCGGGTAAATTACTGGCGGTACTATGGGAACGTTTTTCTTACTTTAAAGGAAGTGCCAATACCGGTTTTGTGATTGTACCAACAGAGCTGGTAGTGGACAATGGCCGCTTATTGAAAGACATTGTATTGCAACTGGCGGCCTACAATGAAATGCCCGCTGCATTTACAGACTGGATTCATGCGGATAATTATTTTTGTAACTCACTGGTGGACCGTATCGTGCCGGGCAAACCCCGCAACCTGGCGGAAATAGCCACTAAAGCTGGTTATACTGATCAGTTGTGGATAGAAGTAGAGCCCTATCTCTTATGGGCAATTGAGGGAGGAGAACATGTCCGGGAGGTATTATCTTTTTATAAGGGAGATGACAGAATGCTCATTGCTGACAGTATCACGCCTTTCCGTGAACAGAAGCTCCGGTTACTGAATGGCAGTCATACCGCAGCAGTACCACTGGCTTTCCTGTCCGGTTTGAATACGGTATACGAGTGTATGCAGGACGAATATATGAGTCATTTTTTCCGGTCGGTGGTGCTGGAGGAAATACTGCCTACCATTGCAGATAGTTGTCCCACCGCTACTGCTTTTGCCACAGACGTACTGGATCGTTTCGCCAATCCGTTTATTGCGCATAAGCTCATCAGTATTACTTTCCAGGAAAGTTCCAAGATGAATGCCCGCAATGTGCGCACGCTGATTCGCTACCAGGAGAAGTATCATGCGCTGCCGCCGCACCTGTGCCTGGGATTTGCTGCCATGTTGCTGTTCCTGCGGCCGGCAAGAGAAGAAAACGGCAAGTACTTTGGTAACAGAGGCCAGGAAGAATATGTTATTACAGATGATAATGCGCCCATCTTTGCTGCATGGTGGCGCGATCATACAGATATTCCTGCGATGGTGGCTGGTATTTGCAGCGATCAACGTTTATGGGAAACCGATCTTACCACTATTCCAGGATTTGCAGCGGAAGTAGCAGCTATTTTAGCCTCGCTGAAAAATGAAGGAGTGAAAGTATTTATTCAATCGCAGCTTCAAAAAAAATAGTCATTCGTTATGAAGGAGTTTTTATCCGAAGATTTTTTATTACAAACGGAAACGGCTAAACGATTATATTTTGATTACGCCGCTTCCATGCCGGTAATTGATTATCACAATCACCTGCCCCCAGATGAAATAGCCAGCAACAAAACATTTGAGAACCTGTATGCTATCTGGCTGAAAGGAGATCATTATAAATGGCGTGCCATGCGTGCCAACGGAGTAGCGGAAGAATTCATCACCGGAACGGCAGATGACTATACCAAATTTCGCCACTGGGCAGCCACCGCGCCATATACCATGCGTAATCCGCTGTATCACTGGTCGCACATGGAATTGAAAAATCCATTCGGCGTCACCGATCTGCTGAGTGAAAAGACTGCCGAAAAAATATACCATGACTGTAATGCGCAGTTACCGGGATTATCCACACAAACACTATTGCAGCACTATAAAGTGGATGTGCTGTGCACTACGGATGATCCGGCAGATTCGCTGGAGCATCACCGGACGATTGCGAACAAACCATTTGGTACCCGCGTGCTGCCTACTTTCCGCCCCGACAGGGCGATGGCGGTGGACAATCCTGAGATGTTCAACAATTTTGTGGATAAGTTGTCGGAGGTGCTGCATAAAGACATCAACCGTTTTGATGATCTGCTGGCAGCCCTGCAAAGTCGCCACACTTATTTCCATGAAACAGGTTGCCGCCTGAGTGATCATGGGTTAAACACTTTTTATTTTACGCCCGCGAGCGACAAAGAGCTGGATACTATTTTTAATAATGCCCGTCACCATACGGCTGCCACGCCGCATGAAAATGCCCAGTTTAAAACGGCTGTATTACTGGCTGTCTGCGGCTGGAACCAGGAGAGAGACTGGACACAACAGTTTCATGTGGGTGCTATCCGTAACAATAATTCCCGTTTGCTGCAACGCATAGGCGCTGATGCCGGTGTAGATTCTATTGGCGACTGGAACGTGGCAGAAGCTATGAGTGCTTTTTTTGACGCGCTGGATAAGAAAGATAAGCTGGCAAAGACGGTTGTATATAACCTGAACCCTTCCTATAACGAGGTATTTGCTACCATGGCAGGTAATTTCCAGGATGGTACTATACCTGGTAAAATACAATATGGTTCCGGTTGGTGGTTCCTGGATCAGAAAGATGGAATGGAGAAGCAGATGAATGTTTTGAGTAACATGGGATTACTCAGTCGTTTTGTGGGTATGTTAACAGATTCCAGAAGTTTTCTATCTTATTCCCGACATGAATATTTTCGCCGTATTTTGTGCAACCTGATCGGGAAAGATGTGGAGCAGGGTGAGTTRCCAAATGATCCGGCCTGGTTGGGAAAAATGGTACAGGACATTTGTTACTATAACGCAAAAGCATATTTTGGATTCTAATGAAGCCGGTAAAAGTTATCACATTCGGAGAGATATTATTGCGTCTGTCGCCAGAGCTGGCACAAAACACTGCCGCTATTTATGTGGGTGGTGCGGAAGCTAACGTGGCAGCAGCGCTGGCCAACTGGGGCACAGAAGTAGCCTACATCAGCAAGGTGCCTGAAAATGGATTGTCTAAAGACGTGCTGCAGCAGCTGAGTAACCGTGGCATTCATACCGACAGGGTATTATGGGGCGGTGAGCGCATCGGTATCTACTACCTGGCGCAGGGCAGTGATCTGAAGCACGCAGAAGTTGTATACGATCGGGCATGGTCGGCCTTTAGCCGGATTGTTCCAGGTACAGTGGATTGGGACGCCTTGCTTGGTGATGCTGAGTGGTTTCACTGGAGCGCTATTACGCCTGCATTGAACCCCGATGCGGCAGAGATTTGCAAGGAAGTGTTGCAGGCAGCCACCCGTAAGGGAATGACGATATCTACGGATTTGAATTACCGCAGTAAGTTATGGCAGTATGGAAAGAAGCCGGTAGACATTATGCCGGAGCTGGTACAGTACTGTGATGTGGTCATGGGGAATATCTGGGCAGCCAACAACATGCTGGATACCACATTGGATGCCGCTGCGCTGGAAGCTGATACCAAGGAGGTGTACCTGCAACAGGCAGAGCTGGTGGCCGCTGAAATAACGGAAAGATTTACACGTTGCAAGCGGGTAGCATTTACCTTCCGTTTCAGTGATGCACCCACGCATAACCGCTATTACGCTTTTTATTACAATAACGGACAGATGAGCATTTCACGCGAATACAATACCCACGATGTGGAAGACAGAGTAGGCAGCGGGGATTGTTTTATGGCCGGATTGATACATGCACAGCTACAAGGACTGGATGATCAGCAGATCATTTCCTATGCTGCGGCTGCCGCTTATTCCAAATTTTTTGTGAAGGGAGATTTTAATACTACTTCCGCTGAAGACATTATAAAACTGATATAGTATATGGCACCAAGTCCTGATGTAATTATTGCTGCGTTTGAGCAAACCGGGATTATTCCTGTTTTTTATCACGAAGATGCAGACGTCTGCCTGGCGGTGCTACAAGCGTGTTATGACGGTGGTTTGCGGGTATTTGAGTTTACCAGCAGGGGAGAAAATGCCCGTAAAAATTTCGCTATCCTCCGGGATAAGAAGCTGGCCACTATGCCTGATCTGTACCTGGGCATCGGTACGATTAAAAATGCAGCGGATGCAGCGGTGTATGCCGGTATGGGTGCGGACTTTATTGTTTGCCCGGTGACTGATCCGGAAACAGCTGTTTACTGTCAATCTGAAAATATTTGCTGGATTCCCGGTGCAATGACGCCTACAGAAATTTCCGTGGCGGAGAAAAACGGGGCAAAGCTGGTGAAGCTGTTCCCTGGTAATGTGCTGGGACCGGGTTATGTAAGGGCGATCAAACCTTTATTCCCGCAGGTGAAATTTATGCCAACCGGTGGGGTAGAACCAACCCAGGTAAGCATGGACAGCTGGTTTGATGCAGGGGTGGTTTGTGTGGGAATGGGTTCCAATTTATTATCCAAATCCCTGATTGAAAGTAAGGACTGGAGCGGGCTGAAAGATAAAATAGTGCAAACGTTTGCATTTCTCAAAGTTATGAAGTAACTTTTGCACTCTATAAATTCCAATTAGAATGAATTCCACAACTTTAGGTAAGTATCGCTGGCGGGTATGCGCGCTTTTATTTGTAGCCACAACCATTAACTACATAGACAGACAGATATTGGGGTTACTGAAAACCGATTTATCTACCGAATTTGGCTGGTCAGAGAAAGATTACAGTAACCTGGTGATGGCATTTTCCGCCTCTTATGCCGTGGGCTTGCTTTTCTTTGGTGCATTGGTAGATAAGATTGGTTCCAAACTGGGATATACTGTTTCTGTGGTAGTATGGAGTTTGTCGGCGATGGCGCATGGCCTGGTGCGCACTACATTAGGTTTTGGGGTGGTAAGATCTGTATTGGGCATCAGTGAGGCGGGTAACTTTCCGGCGGCTATTAAAGCCACGGCGGAGTGGTTTCCCAAGAAAGAGCGGGCATTCGCGACAGGGATCTTTAATTCAGGGTCCAATATTGCCGCAGTAGTAGGCCYCCTGATGGTATACTGGCTGGCAAACAATCATGGCTGGAGAAACGCGTTTGTGTGGACAGGCGCCATTGGTTTTATCTGGCTGATATTCTGGTGGTTTCTGTATGAAATTCCCAGCCGGCACAAGAAATTATCTAAAGCAGAATATGATCATATTCATTCTGACCAGGAAGTAGAAGAAGAAAAGCCCAGGCCGGTAAAGTGGATCAAGTTGCTGGGAATCAGACAAACCTGGGCATTTGTGTTTGGTAAATTACTGACCGATCCGGTGTGGTGGTTTTTCCTGTTCTGGTTGCCAGGGTACCTGGAATCTATTTTTCATGTAAACATGAAATCCAGTCTGGGTCTACCTATCATTATCATTTATTCTATTACCAGCTTCGGTAGCATTGGTGGCGGGTGGTTATCTTCTTACCTTATCAAAAGCGGATGGCCGGTTTTCAAAGCGCGTAAAGTGTCTATGTTGATTTTTGCGCTTTGTGTGGTACCGATTGTGCTCATACAGTATTCCAATAACGTATGGCTGGCGATTGCGTTGATCAGTTTAGCAACGGCAGCGCATCAGGCCTGGTCTGCTACTATTTTCACCACAGCTTCCGATATGTTCCCTAAACGTGCTGTCAGTTCTGTTGTGGGTATTGGCGGTATGGCCGGATCTATTGGTGGTACTTTATTTCCAATGTTAATAGGTACCATGCTGAATCATTATAAATTGATTGGTAATATCGGTATTGGCTATAACATTCTTTTTTCCATATGCGCGGTGGCTTACCTGATCGCCTGGGGCGTGATGCATTTATTTGCGCCTAAAATGGAGAGAGTACAATTAGACTGATTAACTGTTGCATCTTATAAATAGAAAACGTCCGGGCAGATGTCCGGACGTTTGTTTTTATTCTTATGAGTATCAAAAATTATTCTTGTTAATATCCTACAGTGAAACGCCTCTCTTCCATGGAATGAAGTCGTCCTGATTCAGTTGTTCTGCTTTTGTATGTACCTCACCACTGGCGGTTTTGATAACATATTCCAGAATTTCTTCTCCCATATCAGCAATACTGTGTTCTCCACTGATAATAGTACCAGTGTTGATGTCGATAATATCTTTCATGCGGGTAGCCAGTTTGGTATTGGTAGCCAGTTTCAAAACAGGCGCAATAGGGTTACCGGTAGGGGTACCCAGGCCTGTGGTAAACAGTACTACGTTAGCACCGGAGCCTACTTCCGCAGAGGTGGATTCTACGTCATTACCTGGTGTGCATAACAGGTTCAGTCCTGGTTTGGTCACATATTCTGTGTAATCCAGTACATCTGTTACGGGAGAGGTGCCGCCTTTTTTAGCTGCTCCGGCAGACTTGATCGCATCGGTAATGAGACCGTCTTTAATATTTCCCGGGGAAGGGTTCATGTAGAAACCTGAACCAACAGACTGGGCCTGACTTTCATACGCGCGCATGATGCGGATAAATTTATCAGAAGTTTCTTCTGTCTGGCAACGGTTAATGAGTTCTTGTTCCACACCGCAGAGTTCCGGAAATTCAGAGAGGATGGAAGTACCACCCAATGCTACCAGTAGGTCGGACGTATGTCCTACCGCCGGGTTGGCAGAAATGCCGGAGAAACCATCAGAACCACCACATTCCAGGCCTATCACCAGTTTGGATAGTGGGCTGGGTTGACGGGTTTGTTTGTTGACTTCCACCAGTGCGAGGAAAGTATCCTTGATGGCGGCAGACAACATAGCAAATTCAGAAGCGCTCTTCTGTTGTTCGTATACCAGCACCGGTTTGTTGAAGTCCGGGTTGAGTTTCTTTAATGATTCCTGCAGAATGGATACCTGTGCATGCTGACAGCCGAGGCTCAGGATAGTAGCACCTGCCACGTTGGAGTGATGGATGTAGCCGGCCAGTAATGCACAGAGTGCGTCTGAATCCTGGCGTGTACCACCGCAACCACCTTCGTGGGTGAGGAACTTAATACCATCTATATTAGGGAATACTACATTTCGTTTGCTCGTTTCCGTTAGGGCACCTGCTTCGTAGTTTTTAATGGCTTCCAGGTCACCGCTTTTGTAAAGAGATACCAGGTCAGTTACCTGCTCATTGTATACTTCGGCAGGAGAAAAACCCAATCCTTTTTCAAAGGCAGTTTTAATCACACTCACATTCCTGTTTTCACAGAATACCAGTGGAATTACCAGCCAGTAGTTACGGGTTCCTACCTGTCCATCTGTACGCTGGTAGCCCATAAAGGTGCGATCTTTCCATTTGGTTACATCGGGCGCCTGCCATTCCTGGGAGCTGTCTTTTTCATGAAATGCGTTGGCATCATGTACTACATTTTCTGTTGTAATACTTTCTCCCTGCAAAATGGTTTTGTTGGCTTTACCCACCAGTACGCCGTACATGGTAATAGGCGCGCCTTCCTGTATATCTGAAATCAGGAATTTATGTTTCGCAGAAATATTTTGCTGAAGTTGAATGTTATGTCCGTTAAATGATATATCGGTTCCCGCTGGTATATCCTGTAGGGCTACCAGCACATTATCGTCAGGATGAATTTGTAAGTAAGCGTTCATGACAGCTAAAGTAGTAAATATGCGCTCGGGCTGATGATACTAAAATGTTAATCCATGATAACATTTTGACTATTTGACAAAACAGCTGAAATCTCGGGTGGTAGCATGTTAGGAATGAATTATAAATTGTTAAATCGCTATTAGCCGGAACAGGCAAACCATTTTACCGGCATATATCAATTCTAAAAATATTTATGCAAACGTTTGTATTATTCGATTTATTCAATAAATTTGATTTCAACAGGCAGCTATAAGGCCTTAAGGTGAACAGTTTTCCAACAATGAAAAATAGATAAATAACTAACTATGAATTAGTTATGTTAATTTAAGACCAACAGGAGCAAATTCCAATTTAGAGAAACAAGAGTGAACAAATGAGCAATCCAGTGAACAAGATTCCATTATTTCATTCAATTTAATGCAAACGTTTACATTAAACACACGTTTATGAAAAAACTGCTAGGGGCTTCACTATGCATATGGGGGATGTGCGTAGTACAGACTGCAATTGCCCAGGAAAAAAAATCAATCAAAGGAACTGTTAAAGATGCACAGGGCGCTACTATTCCCGGCGTAACCGTGGGCATAAAACATACCGCTACCGGTACTGTAACAGGGCCCGATGGTGCATTCCATTTGAACGCATCAGAACAGGACACACTGGTGCTTAGCTTCATCGGATATGATAAAAAAGAAATACCTGTTAATAAACAAACGGACTTAAAAATAAAACTCGATGCCAGCGCTACCAGTTTAAATGAAACCGTGGTAGTAGGTTATGGTGTACAAAAGAAAGTCAACCTTTCTGGCGCTGTTACCAGCGTGAACTTCGACAAAACCATGCAAAGTCGTCCGGTAACGGATCTCAGCACCGCTCTTAGCGGGATGGCGCCGGGCGTAAGCATTTCGCAGGCATCCGGACAACCCGGCCGTGAAAATGCCACCATTCGTGTCAGGGGCGTAGGAACGCTCAACGATGCCAACCCATTCATCCTGGTAGATGGTATTGAAAGTAGCATGAGCGATGTAAACATGGCGGATGTAGAAAGCATTTCAGTATTGAAAGATGCCTCCGCTGCCGCTATCTATGGCTCCCGCGCCTCCAACGGTGTGGTACTCATTACTACCAAAAAAGGGAAGAAAGGCAGAACGTCTGTTTCATACAACGGCTACTATGGCGTACAAAAAGCCACTAAACTATTTGATATGGTAAGTGATTACCCTACCTATATGCAGCTGATGAATCGTGTAGCCGTATCAGATAATCCCGGTAGTGCATTGCCATTTAAACAGGCTACGATCGACTCCTGGAAGAATGCTACCGATAGAACACTGTATCCTAATACAGACTGGATGGGCGTATTGTTCGGGCAAGGACAACTGACAGGGCACACCGTGTCCGTATCCGGTGGATCAGAAAAGACCACCTATTATATGTCGCTCGACTACCTGCATAATGAAGGTATCATGAAAAATACCAGTCAGGACAGGTACATGGTGCGTATGAACGCAGATCATGAGATCAGTAAGAAAATAAAAGTAGGTGCCAACATTGCGCTCACCTGGAAAGATCGCAAGGAGCCACAGGATGTAGGTACTATCCTGGCATATGCAGCCAGTACTACACCCGGCATGACACCGAAAGTAACAGATGCCAGCGGAACCCGCTATGGTGGTCGTAATACAGATGATGAAAACGGACAGCTGGATAACCCGCTGCAATACATCGAAACCTGGTTCCGTCCTAACCGTCAGCAAAGAACTTTCGCCAAAGTATATGGCGAATGGAGCATCATAGATGGCCTGAAATTCCAGCTGAATGGTGCTGCGGATTATTTTAACACGGGACAGAAAAGTTATGCCTATGCCGGCGCAATTCAGAACAGGTGGAACTTCCAGAAAAATGTGATTGCGCAGCAACTGGATCAGCAACCAGCTACCCTGTCTCAACTGGATAGCACCAACCTGCACCTGACCTATTTTGCTACACTGAACTATACCAAAAATTTTGGCGCTGATCATCATTTCAATGTACTGGCAGGTACCAGCCGGGAGTCTGTCAAAGGCACCCTGTTTACCGGCAGCATACAAAACTTCCCTACCAACAATACCTGGGAACTGGGTGCAGGCCTGGAACAACCTAAGGTAGGCGGTACTTCTGATCTCTATACCATTATTTCCTATTTCGGCCGCGTTAACTACGACTATAAGAATAAATACCTGCTGGAAGCGAATCTCCGCAGAGATGGTTCCTCTAAATTCCGTTCCGGATTACAATATGGTACTTATCCTTCGTTCTCCGCAGCATGGCGCTTGTTAGAAGAACCTTTTCTTAAAGATGTTGTGCCAACCTGGGTGAATAATATGAAGGTACGCGCCTCCTGGGGTAAACTGGGTAATGATCGTATTAAGTCATTTTCTTTCATGAACCTGTATTCCTCCGGACAAAACTATTCCTATGGCGGTACTATTGCTGCAGGTTTAGTACCACTCACCATGGCTAATCCGAATATTACCTGGGAAAAAACAACGACTACCAATCTGGGTATAGATGCGAATCTTTTCCAGGATCATTTCAACCTGACATTTGATGTGTTCAAGCGCCGGACTTCTGATGTACTCGTACCACTGCCATTGTCTTCCCTGTATGGTGGTCTTACTGCTCCTTTCCAGAATGTGAGTATTGTGGATAACAAAGGCTGGGAGCTGACGATGGGGTATAATAATAAAGCAGGCGATTTCAGTTACGGTATATCCGGCAACGTTAGTAATATCAATAACAAAGTCGTAAAATTCCGGGGCAATGCCTTTAGTCCAATTGCCGGTGCGGCAGTGATTAAAGAAGGTTGGTCTATTGGTTCTCTCTATGGCTTACAATCAGCTGGTATTTTCCAGAATGATGCTGAAGTGAAAAACTGGGCGGCACAGCGTACCGCGGGTTTAAACAAACCCGGTGATCTTAAGTTTGTAGACATTGATGGAGATAAGGTAGTAAATGGTAACGACCGTGTGAATATGGGTAACACCATTCCAAAATGGTATTTCGGCCTGAATCTGAATGCTGGTTACAAAGGTTTTGACCTGGCGCTTTTATTCCAGGGTGTAGGCGGTGTAAACCGTTACTACCAGGATAACTGGTATACTACCGGTATCCGTTCCGGCCGGGAGATCAATGCTGAGTTCCTGAATGCCTGGACACCGGAAAATCCGAACACGAATATCCCACGTTTAACAGCTGCTGCTAACACGGATAATACGCAGGCCAATACCTTCTGGGTGCAGGATGCTTCTTTTGTTCGCCTGAAAAATATACAGTTGTCCTACACTTTTCCAAAGAGGATGTTTAACAGTACCCTGCAGAGCGTCCGTGTATATGTGAATGCACAGAATGCCTTTACCTGGACCAAATTCAAAGGACTTGATCCGGAAGTAAGTGATTACACCCAGTCAGGCATTCAATACCCTAATGTGCGTGTGATCACCGGCGGCGTGAACGTAATCTTTTAATCGTTAAACTGTAAGAAATGAATAAGATATTAACAGCTATATGTGCATGCAGTTTATTAACGCTGGGTGCCTGTAAGAAAGATTTTCTGAATGTTACTCCTACCGATAAAGTGTCTGATGCCAATTTCTGGCAAACAGAAAAGGATGCGAACGCCGGTGTTACTGCGATATACAATGATCTGCAGAATAATGATATTTATGGTTTGTATGTGTATAACGATGGCTTAACACCTTCGGCTTTTATCTGGGATGATGGGGGCACGGGTTTCGGTCCTGTTGCGAAAGGAAATATGAATCCTTTTACTACTTCGGTAGCCAATAAGTTCAAGGCATTGTACAATGGTATTTACCGTGCTAACCTGGCGCTGGAAAAGTTACCGGGTGTGAACATGAATGCGGCTACCAATCATCGTTTGATAGCAGAAGCTACATTTTTGCGCGCCCTGTATTATTATCAGTTGACAGATTTTTACGGAGATGTACCGTTGGTTACCAAAACGCTGAAGCTGGGAGATCCTTTACCTGGTAAGGAAACAAGGGCCAACCTGCTTAGCTTCATCATAAAGGAAGCGGGTGCTGCTGCCGATTCATTGCCTAAAAGTTATGCTGCTGCATTGGTAGGTCATGCTACGCAGGGCGCTGCCTTAACGCTGAAAGCAAAGGCGCAGTTGCTGGCGAAACAATATGATGCTGCTGCAGCTACCTGTCAAACGATCACCGGACTGGGATACGATCTGTACACTGATTATAAAAACATGTTTGTATCTACCAGTGCAGAAAATAATGTGGAAGTGATTTTTGATGTGCAGTACCTGGCGCCGGGGTTAGGTCAGGGTAGTTTGTTGGATAAACGTCTTTCTACCCGTAGTTCTTTTTCCAGTGGCTGGAGCAATGTGTATGCGTCTGTGAACCTGGTGAATAATTATGAGATGAAAAATGGTAAGGCCATTACAGACGCGGGTTCTGGCTACGATCCAGCCAACCCGTATAGCAACAGGGATCCGCGACTGGATTATACAGTAGTAAGACCGGGTGCCAGCTGGAAAGGTATTCCCTATGCTAATCTGCGCTTAGATAATGCCGCTACCTTTACCGGGTACCTGACCAGGAAGTATGTATTGGAAGTAGATGGTTTTGGTGCAGGGGATTCTCCGCTTAATTTTATAATTTTCCGTTATGCAGATGTGTTGCTGATGCTGGCAGAAGCTCAGAATGAAGCAGCAGGGCCGGATGCCACAGTATATGCCGCCATCAATAAAGTAAGAGCGCGTAAAGGAGTAGAGATGCCGGAGATTCCTGCGGGCAAGTCGAAGGAAGAAATGCGTAATATTATCCGTCACGAGCGTATGATAGAGTTTGCAATGGAAGGCACGTATTATTCGGATATCCGTCGCTGGGGCATTGCTACCCAGTTAATGAATGGACTGGTGGTGACCAATATTGCAGGACAACAGATTGATAAGATTAATTTCGTAAATGCGTTTAATCTATGGCCTATTCCACAGGCAGAAATAGACCTCAACAGTAACCTGGTACAAAATCCTGATTATGCAAAATAAAATGATAGCCTGAACCAATGAAAAATGATCATGCCACGGCTAGTAGTCGTGGCATGTGTTTTTTATCTTACTGAAAATTAATTGTCATATGTACATGAAAGAAATACTTTGTGCAATATTGCTTTTTTCGGGCGTCGGTTTTGCAAACGACTCGCTGGCACAGGAGCAAAAAAAAGATAGGAACTACCTGTACAATGAGTACCAGCGCGGTGGTGGGGAAACTGTCTTCAAAGATCTGGCGCAGTGGAGACAGGAGCGGTTAAAATCCATTGCAGATAAAATGGCGGCCTTGCCGGCGGTGACTAAAGCCACTCTGATAAAAGAAGCGGATAAAGCCATGGCATTTAACTGGCCATCTTTACCTGCTACCTTGTACCTGGAATACAGGGATAATGGTAACCGGATCAATTTTGAAAGTGTACAATCTGAACGCCGTAGGGTATTAACGACCCTGGTAGCGGGGGAACTGGCTGGTGGCAACGGAAAGTATGTACCACAGATCGTAAACGGCTTGTGGTTGATACTGGAAGAAAGCACCTGGGTATTGCCCGCACATGTGGGTGTACAAAAGGCGGGAAGTGGTCTGGCAGATCCTGCGGAACCCATAGTAGACCTGGTGGCAGGAGAAACCGCGGCTACGCTTAGCTGGACGCAATTCCTCTTACATGATCAGCTGGATAAAATTTCACCGATGGTGAACAAGCGGATTAACTATGAATTGCAACATCGTGTTGTGGAACCCTTTCTGAAACGCAACGACTTCTGGTGGATGGGCTGGGCCGGCCGCACCGTGAATAACTGGAACATCTGGATTAATACCAATGTATTACAAACGGCTTTGTTAAGTATAAATGAGACGGATATACGCAATAAGCTGATCGAAAAAGCGATCCGCAGTGCAGATAATTTCGTGAATGGTTATCCCAATGATGGTGGTTGTGACGAAGGACCCACTTACTGGGGGCATGCAGGCGGCAAGTTGATAGAGTTCATCACCTTATTGAACAATGCTTCCGCACATAAACTCAACTGGAGCAACAATGAACTGATTCATCAGATTGGCGCTTATATTTATAAAATGCATGTCGACAGCAGCCGGTTTGTCAACTTTGCGGATGCATCGGCCAGTACGATTCCGCCACCTCATACTGTATATTTATATGGCACTGCTTTCCAGGACCCATTGCTGATCAACTTTGCGGCTTATTTATCCCGCCTGGATAATCCGGATAGCATGAACATAAAAGCACCTTCGCTGGCTTTCTTTATTTACAACCTGGAATGCCGGGATGCCTTACTGGCGACGAAACCGGCAGCACCTTATACCGCTGTAAACTGGTTGCCTGATTTGCAGGTAGTGTCTATACGCTCACAGGCGGGTACTTCCAAAGGGTTATTTTTTGCCGCTTTGGGCGGACATAATGCAGAGAGCCATAATCACAATGATGTAGGCAACTTTGTATTGTATATGGATGGAAAGCCAGCATTGATCGATGTGGGTGTAGGCACTTATACCAAGCAGACTTTCAGTGCGGATCGGTATAAACTGTGGTTTATGCAATCGCAGTGGCATAATTGTCCTACGATCAATGGTGTGCAACAACAGGATGGTCGCCGTTTCCAGGCAAATGACGTTCACTTTGCCAATAACAAGCTAAGCATGGATATAGCGGCTGCTTATCCGGCAGCCGCTATGGTGCAGTCCTGGAAGCGTACTTTCACTTTTGCACCTGCCAAAACCTCGCTGCAACTCGATGAAGCGTATCAGCTGAAAGAATGGAAGGAAGCCTTTCTATTACATTTCATGACCGATTTGCCGGCAGATACCAACACGGTGGGTAAGGTGATCTTAAAGGGGACCACTGCCAACTTAACAATCTCCTATGATCCTGCTTTGTTTGAGGTGATTACAGAAAGACAGGAAGTAACAGATGGCCGCTTATTACCCGTATGGGGAGATCATGTTACCCGTATCAGTCTGAAAGCGCGTAAGCAGTCGCTGAAGGGGCAACATAAAATACAATTTATAATGAGCCGGTAGCCTTTTGTAAATCCCCAAAGGCCGGTCCGGGTGGCCGTTTGTATAACCGAACTCCGGTAAGGGATAAAACATAAGCAGCTGACTGAGTTGCCATTTTTTTAAATAAATGCTTGACTTTTGCAAACGTTTGCATTACATTAGAGCTTTAGCCATAGCTGGGTCATAGCAGCAGTTATTTTAACTACATCAAAGTTATTCTACAGTGGAACGCAGAAACTTTATCAAAATAGCGCCGTTGGCGGGTCTTGCAGGAGCGATGGCTCCAGGCAAAGCACTGGCTGCAGCTGCGAACGGAGGAACAGTGAACAATGCTGCCACGGTGGCCGTACCGGATCGTTCCTATCACGTAAATCTATTGCAACGTATTTCCCGGCCGGTAGTGGAAAACATGAGTAAGGGTACACTGAAGCAAAACATGCCTTTGGAAAAAGGGCCAGGGTATGGTTTGGCAGTAGAAAAGGTGACTTACCTGGAAGCCTTCGGCCGTTGCATTTCAGGGTTAGCGCCCTGGCTGGCATTGCCGGACGATGCAACCGCAGAAGGAAAGCTGCGGAAGCAAATGAGAGAGCAGGTATTGCAGGGAATTGTGAACGGTGTAAATCCGGCTTCACCGGATTACCTGAACTTCCGGACAGAAGCACAACCCCTGGTAGATGCTGCCTATTTGTGTCAGACCTTTATGCGTGCCCCCGAAGCGCTATGGGCGCCACTGGATAACGCTACCAAAGCCAATGTGGTAAAAGAACTGAAGGAGTTAAGACGCATCCGCCCCGCTTACAATAACTGGTTATTATTTGCAGGTATGGTAGAAGCGTTCCTGTTATCTATCGGGGAAGAATGGGAGCCGTTGCGCACCATGGTGGCCACCAAAAAAATACAGGAATGGTATGCCGGTGATGGCTTTTACAGCGATGGACCGCAGTTTTCACTGGATTATTATAATGGCTATGTGATACACCCGATGTTTACCGACATGCTGAAAGTATTAGTAGATAAGCAACAGGGACCTAAAGCAGATTACGATCAGGCGGTGAAACGAATGCAACGTTTTTCCGAACTACAGGAGCGAATGATTGCACCGGATGGTACTTATCCTGCGTTGGGGAGGTCTATGACCTATCGCACAGCTGCTTTTCAGCCGCTGGTTCAACTGGCACTGATGCATCAGCTGCCGGAAGGTATTGCGCCGGCACAGGTTCGTTGTGCGATGACCGCCATTATGAAAAACATTTTTGAAATGGAAGGTACCTTCGATAAACAAGGATGGCTGCAACTCGGTATTTGCGGGCATCAGCCGGAAGTAGCAGACGTCTATACTTCTACCGGCAGCCTGTACATTTGCACCAATGGATTCCTGGCCCTGGGATTACCTGCTACAGATCCTTTCTGGGCAGATCCGGCAGCGGAATGGACGGCGCAGAAAGTATGGTCCGGTAAAACAATAAAGAAAGATTATCACGTTAGCTATTAGCTATTAGCTATTAGCCATTAGCTTTTAGCTGTTAGCAAATGTTGTGTTGATCTTCGCTGCATTTACTAAAAGCTAAAAGCTAAGTGCTAAAAGCTTATTCATTATATTAAAAACACGATAGAATTATATGAGCACCACGTTAGATTCAAGGTACGCCAGCAGTCCTGCGGAAGTGAAACAAATGGATACCGCGCAGTTGAGACAGGCTTTTTTAATAGAAAACATTTTTGAAGCAGATCAGATTACCTGGACGCATTCACATTACGACCGCTATCTTACAGGAGGCGCTATGCCGGTGAAAGGACCGGTAACACTGGTTTCCATCGATCTCCTGAAAGCAGATTATTTTCTGGAAAGAAGAGAACTGGGAATGATCAATGTAGGTGGTGAAGGCATTGTGGAAGTAGACGGAGAGAAATTTGAACTCGCCTACAAAGAAGCGTTATACATCGGTAAAGGTAAACAGCAGGTAGTTTTTTACAGCAAAAATGCGCAAACACCCGCTAAATTTTACCTGAATTCTACGCCGGCACATCATACCTATCCAACACGTAAAGTGTCTAAAAAGGATGGAGATGTAGTGACGCTCGGAACGTTGGAGACTTCCAATCACCGCACCATCAATAAACTGCTGGTGAACAGTGTGCTGGAAACCTGTCAGCTGCAGATGGGCATGACAGAACTGCAACCTGGCAGCGTATGGAATACGATGCCGGCGCATACGCACGACAGAAGAATGGAAGTATATTTTTATTTTGAAGTACCGGAAGGACAGTCGGTATGCCACTTTATGGGCCAGCCACAGGAAACCCGCCACGTGTGGATGCAGAATGAACAGGCTATCATATCGCCACCATGGTCGGTGCACAGCGGTGCCGGTACCAGCAACTATACTTTTATTTGGGGTATGGCTGGTGAAAACCTGGACTATAGTGATATGGATCATTGTAAGATCATAGATTTACGTTAATGAACTGATAATAGCTGCTATCATGATGATGAAAACAATTATCGCAGGAAGCTTGATGGGCTTGTCTTTCCTGCATGCCGGCTTACCGGCGCATGCTACCGGACCTGTTACGGAAAAGCATGCTACTGCTTTCACCGATGCCTATACTGCACAAATAGTGAGGGCTCAAATGGAGAAAGTGGCTTCCTGGCAATGGCGGCATATTGCCGCAAATGGCTGGAACCATGCGCCTACCGACTGGACCAATGGCGCCATGTATGCCGGCATGTTATCGCTGACACAGGTAACGGCCAATCCGTTTTTTACCAACCGCCTGATACAGGTAGGAAAGGACAATAACTGGAACACCGGACCGGATCGTTTTTTTGCAGATGAATATTGTGTTGGCCAATTGTATTCACAATTATACAGTGTGTACGGAGATACGTTGATGGTAGATAAATTCCGCAAACTGGCAGATAGCATCGTTGCTGCGCCACATAACGAATCCCTTGAATGGAAGAATGGTATTCACCACCGCGAGTGGGCCTGGTGTGATGCGCTGTTTATGGGACCTCCGGCACTGGCATACCTCTCTACCGCTACCCGTTATCCACGGTACCTGGAAACCGCCGATAAACTATGGTGGAAAACAACCGAGTATCTGTACAATAAGCAGGATAGTCTGTATTACCGCGATGGCAGCTATATCGGCAAAAAGGAAAAAAATGGTACCAATGTGTATTGGAGTCGTGGTAACGGCTGGGTAATGGGCGGCCTGGTACGCATGCTGGATAACATGCCGGCAAGTTATGCAGGTAAACAACGTTTCCTGGAGTTATATAAACAAATGGCTTACCGTATTGCTGCTTTGCAAACTGCCGATGGTACCTGGCATGCCAGCCTACTGGATCCTGATAACTATCCGGCAAAGGAAACAAGTGGTACCGGTTTTTACGTATATGCGTTAATGTGGGGTATCAATAACGGGGTGTTGCCGGAGAAAGAATTTTTGCCCATCGTGCAAAAGGGTTGGGATGCACTTACCGGTTGCGTGCAACCTAACGGCAAACTGGGTTTTGTGCAGGAAATTGGCGCCGCCCCGGGAAAAGCTACAGCAGATGATACAGAAGTATATGGCGTAGGTGCGTTCCTGTTAGCCGGGTCGGAACTGATAAAATTCGACCTGCGCAAAAATGCGACTGCTGCGGTAGTCATCTCCAATAACACAGGTGTAAACAGGGAAGGCGATATTGTAGAAATTCCTTATGGAGATTTTATACGCAAGGCCAGTAAAGGCGCGCAGAAAAATTTTAAGGTAGTAGATGTAATAGGTGGACAGGAAATCCCTTACCAGCTGCTGTATGAAGGCGGCAAAGCTGCAAAGAAAATATTACTGCAGGTAACAGTACCTGCCGGTGCCAAATTGTATGCAGCCATTGTGGAAGGCACGCCTGCGCCGGTAAAGGCAGGGGCTTATGGTCGGTATGTACCTGAACGTAAAGATGATTACGCCTGGGAAAATGACCGGATGGCTTACCGTATGTACGGCAAAGCGCTGGAACAGGTGCCCAAGGAAATGGCCTTCGGCATTGATGTATGGGCCAAGCGTACCACCGATATGGTGATTGATACCTGGTATAAACTGGATAACTACCACCACGATAATGGACAGGGATTGGATTATTACAGTGTTGGTTTAACACTGGGCGCTGGTGATACCGCACCTTATGGTAAGGATACGATCTATTACCCAAAGAACTATCGTCAGTGGAAAACACTGGATAATGGCCCCTTGCGGACTATTTTTGCTTTAACGTATGACAGCTGGCAGGCCGGTAATACAGCCGTTACCGTTACCAAAACGATTTCACTGGACGCTGGTTCACAGCTGAATAAGATGCAGTTGCAGTATACTTTTAAAGGCAAGGATAGTATTCCGGTAGTAACAGGTATTGTAAAGCGTAAGGAACCAGGTACCGTATTGCTGGATGAAAAGACGGGTGTAATGGGTTACTGGGAGCCTACGCATGGCGAAGATGGCACCATTGGAGTGGGTTGTGTATTTGCACGGGAAGTACCTGGCATGAAAACGGATAACGTACATTTGCTGAGCCCTGGTACAACGGGCAATCAACAGCCATATGTATACTATTTTGGAGCTGCCTGGAACAAGGGAGGCCGGATTACTTCCGCCCCAGAATGGTTTAGCTACCTGGAAACTTTTGCGCAAAAGGTTAAACAGCCTTTAGTCGTAACGATTCAATAATTCTGGAATTCCGGGTGCAGCCATCCGGAATTCTTCCAATATTTATACAATGGATTTATTTCAATTAAAGGGCAAAACAGCCCTGGTAACAGGTTGCAAACGTGGAATAGGAAAGGGTATGGCTGTGGCGCTGGCCGCAGCAGGTGCAGATATCATTGGTGTTTCTGCTTCCCTGGAGCTTAGTGGAAGTGAGGTAGAGCAGGAAGTAAAAGCATTGGGCCGTAATTTTAAGGCGTACCAGTGTGATTTTTCCAACCGGACCGCCTTGTACGCATTTATCAAACAACTGGAACAGGATGTACCGGTAATAGATATATTGATCAACAACGCAGGTACCATCCTTCGCAAACCCGCTGCAGAACACCCTGATGAGTATTGGGATGAAGTGATCAACATCAACCTGAATGCGCAATTTATCCTGACCCGGGAAATTGGCAAAGGAATGATTGCCCGTGGAAGCGGAAAGGTTATCTTTACAGCATCTCTCCTCACCTTCCAGGGAGGTATCAATGTTCCGGGATATGCCGCCAGTAAAGGAGCTGTAGGTTCGCTGGTAAAAGCATTTGCCAACGAATGGGCTTCCAAAGGTGTAAATGTGAACGCCATAGCGCCGGGATATATAGCAACTGATAATACAGCTGCTCTCCGGGCGGATCAGCAGCGTAGCAGCAGCATACTGGATCGTATTCCGGCTGGTCGCTGGGGACAACCGGAAGACTTTGCAGGACCTGCAATATTTCTGGCCTCCAGGGCAGCAGATTATATACATGGCACGATCCTTACCGTGGATGGTGGCTGGATGGGAAGATAACAGAACATTTACAGCTAATAGCCTCTATACATGAGCAAACAACGTACAGAAAAAACAATTGTGGACATTGCGGAAGAGCTGAAACTCTCCGTATCTACCGTTTCACGCGCCCTGAATGACAATCCTAACATCAGCGCACGTACGAAAGATAAAGTGAAGAAGATGGCCCGCAAACTGGGGTATCGTCCCAATGCGCTGGCTGCCGGTTTGAGGAATAATAAAAGCAAAACGATCGGGCTGATAGTACCGCGTATTTCTATGTTTTTTCCTGCGGCTATCAGTACCATCATCCAGAACAAACTACAGGAACATGGTTATAACCTGATCATTTGTCAATCTAATGATTCGTATGATCAGGAAGTAGCGCTGGTAAATACCCTGTATTCTGCCAGGGTAGATGGGCTGGTGGTATCCACTACGCTATATACTACCGACTTTTCTCACTTTGATGTATTTAAGGACAACAATATTCCATTAATATTTTTTGACCGGGTGCCCAAAGATTACAATGTAAAAGTGATCAAGGGAGATGATTACCTGGGGGGACATACAGCTACCACGCACCTCATAGAAAAAGGTTGTAAAGACATTGTACATATATCCGGTCCGCTGACGAGTAATCTGTATGTGGAAAGAGTGGCGGGTTATAAAAATGCTTTGCAGGAACATAAATTGCCATTTAAGAAAACACGCATTTTTTACCATGAACTCACCCGTGAAAATGCATGGCAAACCTGCGAAAAGATTTTCGCGCAGCCACCTTATCCGGATGGTGTTTTTGCTTCCAACGATACCACTGCGATTACCATTATGGAGTACTGCCGTAAAATAAATGTGCGGGTGCCGGAAGACCTGAAAGTAGTAGGCTATTCCAATGATCCGCGTACGGAAATAGTCACCCCACCTGTTACCAGCGTAGACCAATACCCGGCTATGATGGGAGAAAGAGTGGTGGCTGCTTTAATGGAACTGATCAACACTGCGGCTTCCACTGTACCACGTTATTCACAGGAGATAATACCTATTCAACTGATAGCACGCGAATCTTCCGCCGGTACGGCAAAGATCAACGGCAAAAAGAAATGATCATTTTATAATCACGTTATTTATGAAGAAGAACCTGTTCTTTACGGTAATATTATTACCGGTGATGGTTGTGCAATCGTATGCACAATCCGGTAAAGCAGACAAAGCATTGCTGGTAAAAGCAGATGCTACCCTGCAGTTTGCCGCACGTCAGTATAAGTTGATGATGACCCATGTACCGGACAGCCTGTTGCCACGCACCACCAATACCAAAGATGGTAGTCTGATGACTTCCAACTCCACCTGGTGGACTTCCGGTTTTTATCCTGCTACTAACTGGTACCTGTTTGAATACACGAAGGACCCTGCTTTTAAGGCTGAAGCGCTGAAACGCATGGCACTGGTGCAAAAAGAACAGTTTAATACCCACACACATGATCTCGGCTTTATGATGTATTGCCCATTCGGCAACGCATTGCGTATTACCAAAGATCCTGCTTATAAAGCCATTTTGCTCACCAGCGCAAAGTCTTTATCTACCCGCTTTAATCCCACCATTGGCTGCATTAAATCCTGGGATCATGGCACCTGGAAATTCCCTGTGATCATTGATAACATGATGAACCTGGAGTTACTGAACTGGGCTACCCGTGAAAGCGGTGATAAGCAGTTTGAACAGATTGCACGTACACATGCCAATACCACCATGAAACATCATTTCCGTCCGGATTACAGTTCCTATCATGTAATAGATTATGATCCGGCTAATGGGGCCGTATTAGGACGTAAAACGCATCAGGGTGCAGCAGACAGCTCTGCCTGGTCACGTGGTCAGGCATGGGGACTGTATGGTTATACCGTGATGTATCGTGATACAAAAGACAAAGCTTACCTGGAACAAGCCCGTCACATTGCGGAGTATATCCTGAACAATCCAAAAATGCCGGCAGATTTGGTACCTTACTGGGACTATGATGCACCGGGCATTCCTGATGCATTGCGTGATGTTTCTGCTGCTGCGGTGGCAGCATCTGCATTGCTGGAGCTGAGTCGCTATACCGGCAAAACGGAAGGCAAGCGTTACTGGAATGCAGCAGAAACCATGCTGAACAGCTTATGCAGTCCGGCTTACCTGGCTAAAGAAGGAGAGAACAATGATTTTATTTTAATGCATAGTGTGGGATCTTTACCACATAAATCAGAAGTAGATGTACCGTTGACATATGCTGATTATTATTTTGTAGAAGCATTGCTGCGGTACAAACAATGGGCTAAATAAGGCGTTAACAATTATTCCATGGACAGACGATTTTTTATTAAAGCCATCCCCATGGCGGGAGTGGCTGGTACCATCGGTTCGGATAAAGGACTGCTGAAGGCAATGGCGGCTGAAAGCCTGCCAATGGATGCAGTGGATGACAGGAGCTACAATGTAGACCTGCTGATTCGTATATGCCGTCCCGTTATCAGTAAGTTAAGCCAGGGAAAACTAAAGGCTTCTATGCCTACAGAAGTGGCTCCTGATTATGACAAGCCTGTGGATAAAGTTACTTACCTGGAAGCATTTGGCCGAACACTGGCAGGGTTGGCGCCCTGGCTGGAACTGGGACCCGACCAAACCGTGGAAGGCAGTAAGCGTATCGACATGCTGGAAATGACGCGTAAAGCCATTGCCATGGCAGTGGACCCAGCCTCTCCTGATTACATGAACTTCACCGGTAAATTTGATGCGCAACCACTGGTCGATGGCGCTTTCCTGGCCCACGGCCTGATGCGAGCACCCAAAGAACTGTGGGGAACACTGTCGCCCAAAACACAGCAACAGGTAATAGATGCTTTGATCAGCTTGCGCAGCATCAAAGCTTTTACCAATAACTGGGTATTATTTTCTGCTATCATAGAAGCCATGCTGCTGAAATATGGTGCTGCCTGGGATCGTAAGCCGATAGACCTGGCCGTACAGAAGATCATGGAATGGTATAAAGGAGATAGTATGTATGGTGATGGCGCACATTTTCATTACGATTACTACAATTCCTTTGTGATACAACCTATGCTGGTGGACGTGTTGAAAGTAATGGTGGAAAAGAAGGATGAACAAAAAGAAAACTATGAACTGGCGTTGAAACGTATGCAACGCTATAGTGCCATACTGGAAAGACAAATATCTCCAGAGGGTACTTTTCCGGTAGTGGGTCGTTCTATGCCTTACCGTAATGCGGCTTTCCAGGCCCTGGCACAAACTGCACTGGAGAGAAAACTGCCGGAAGATATTTCACCGGCACAGGTAAGGTGTGCACTAACGGCCGTGAATAAACGAATTTTTGATACGCCTGGTACATTCGATAAAAAGGGTTGGTTACAGATCGGTTTCTGCGGACATCAGCCGGAAATTGCTGACGTATATACATCCACCGGAAGTTTGTATTTATGCACTACCGGTTTCCTGGCGCTGGGCTTACCAATGGGAGATCCTTTCTGGATGGGGCCCGCACAGTCATGGACGGCTAAGAAAGCCTGGGCTGGCGCCACCGTGAAGAAGGATCATTCCATCGATTACTGATGCAACATTTCCTTCGCCGTTAATATACCTGGTTCGGCGATGATCGTTTTTAATACAGCGGGAGAAGATATATAACTAAATATATTTTCTGCCGCTGTTTTGTATATGGGATTTCCGTACTGAGAAAGCTCCTGTAACACCCGGCAGGCATCTATGTTTTCACTGAGTACCTCATCTGGCGGCAGATATTTATTATTGTTACTGAAACTATAAAGCGCTTTATTTTTTCCGGTAAAATGTGCGAGCATGTAATTGGCTGTTTCTTTGGCGGCGGTGAGGGAATTTGTATCGCGGCTGAGTTGTGCGTAGTGTAGCAACGCCTGGCAGAGATACAACTGATCCGCTAGTGCTATACTACCGGTGAAAGCCCGGTCATGTACGTAACCACCATCGGGCTGTCTGAATTTTTCCTGGATGGCCTGCAAAATATTTCCGGCGTTATTTAGATAGTTTTTATTTTTTGTGGCGGTATACATATATAAGAAAGCATCTGCGAGTTGCGCATTTTCTTTTGCATAAAAGGTACTGTCAATTCGTGGGATGCCTTGTTGGTAGCGCTCCGCGGCGGACAGCGCAAAATAACCACCTGCATGTTCTCCTGCCTTCAAATCTGCATCCTGTGAATTGTAATACAGTTGTTCATTGCTGTGCAGAAAAGTATCCAGATAGCTGATGATTTTTTGGGCATGCTGTAATGCACTGCTATCTTTTGTTGCAGCATAATATCGGGCATATATTTTTAGGTATCTCGCCTGTATGCTGAGTATTTTTTCAAAATGCGGATGTTTCCAGTCGCCGTTGGTAGAGTATTGGTACACACCACCCCAGGCTGGATCATTGATACGATAAGAACCATGGATAGTGAGGGGTAGCCATTTCTTTAACTGCGGATCCGTATTAAAATGACGCAGGGCATATTCAATCCCATCGTATTCCAGGAAGTGTTGCTGCATATCATAACCACCATCTGCCATATCCAGGTATTCGAAGAAATTTTTCCGTACAAATGTGGCAGTGGCGGCTGACCATTTACCGGGTACAGCTGTATTGATAACGATCTTTTTTTGTGGTCCAATATAACGGTAACCGTTGTACATTTTTTGCAGCAGCGGGAGGAAGTCGGCGGGGCTAAAGTAGCCAGCTTGCTTTAGCAACTCCCTACCATCTTCATGAAATATAATGGTGGCGGGCCAGCCATAGTCCTTGTATTTTGCATAAAGGTCCGGTCTTTTATCCTGGTTGGCTTTTATACAAATGTAGTTTTGGGAGAGATAGCTGATCACTGCCGGATTTTCATAGGTAGAATCATCCATCACATGGCACCAATGACACCAGCTGGCGCCCAGATCCATCAATACCGGCTTATGTTGCTGACTGGCCAGGTCAAAAGCATGCTGATTAAATTCCTGCCACTGAATGGTTTGGCTGTTGGCGGTAAATACGCCAAGGCTGAGAAGTATGACTATGATAAACCTGTTTAACACGGGATCGTTTAACAGGCATATACGGGGTTAGGCGATTTTTGGTTTATTCCTGATGGCCGGTTTTCCCGGGAAACAGCGTTACTGGTTTTTTCCCATCTTCGGTCAACCATTTTTCATATACCAGTCGCACCGGTTCATAATCTTTCGATGTTAAAAACTGTTGCATACGTACATTGTTAGCAAGGGTATATCTCACAATTCTTCGTATGCCCTTCTCTATATAAATACTTTCCAGTTTTTCATTCATCAGTTTGTAAATGCCCTGCCGGCGGAATTCCGCGGCCACATAGCCATCAGATACATAGAGGGTATCGTTGGTGTAATCTTCTATACGACTTTCATCAGCTTCTTCCAGGTAGGCAAAAATGAAGCCTGCAGGTATATCATCTGCATACGCGAGTAGGCAGGTGCCATCGCAGGTTTCCTGGGTTTCTATGACATGTTGCATATAGTTATCCGCAATGCTTTCCCAGGTGGCGGTTTTTAGAAAAAATTCTTTTTCGGAGATATGTAACTGCTGCATCATGCCACTGATAAGGGCGTAATGGTCACGGATTCGTATAGGCTTGATTGTTACCATGAACTAGTTGTGTTAATAAGATAGCGCGGTTGGATGATCTATTATAAATGTCCATCAACGCGTATTACATCTCCCAAAGTATATGCGTAACAGGTAGTGATATTACAGATCACTACCTGTTACATGGTTAATCCGGTTTCACCGGGCTGCCGGTCCAGTTGGTACCTGATTGCAGTTTCTCTCCTTTCATCACCAGTGATAATGGAGCGATGTTTACATCATCACCAATTTCACTATCGTATAAAATGATAGACCTGGCGCCAATGCTGCTTCTCTCGCCTATTTTGATAGCACCTACTTTCATTACACGGTCTTCAAACAGATGTGTTTGCGGTCCGCTGTCTTCATTGAGTACGCTGTCGTTACCTATTTCCACCATATCAAATTCGGTGATGTCTGCGGTGTTCAGCACTACGCGGCGGCCTGTTTTTACGCCGAGTAACCGAAGGAATACAGGCAGCCAGGGCGTGCCTTTCAGGTACTCCAGCAGGAATGGAATAGAGAGTGCTTCGTAGGTAGAGGTGATCATTTCACTGCGCCATACTTTGGACGTCCACATAGGACTCTGTAATGGCCTGTAAATGCCTACAAGTATCCATTTGAGGATGACTGTAAAGACGAATGCCGGAAGGCCCAGGAAAAACAGATAATAGAACGGGAACTGCAAGAGAATCATCCACCAGGGTTTGTCGGTGACCAGGTCATGCGCGTAGGCAATGAAAAGGATACTGCAACAAATCACTATGGTTTCAGGAATGAGTATACGTATGAACTCCACGGTAGCCCTGGCCAGTTTACGTTGTGGCGAAGGATGAGTGGTGAGTTCAGGGGGAAAGAAGTGACTTTCCTGGCGGCGTGGAAGCGCAATGGCGGGAGACCCAAACCAATCGCGTGCATTGCTGCCTGCCAGTTGTTCTTTTGACGGCGGTGTGGATAATACACCGATGAGCATATTTTCCGGCAGTTCATAGCCCTGAGGTATCAGGGCACTGTTGCCTACAAAGCTGGTATTGTGAATGATTGTTTTTTCGAGGATCAGTTGTTGTCCGCGTACATCTGATTCGCCCAGTGTTACCGCATCGGCAATAAAGGCGCCATCGCCTATTTCCAGGAGAGGATGAGTAACACTGCTGGCAGTAGATACTTCTGTGTTCTTACCAATTTTAGCACCCAGTGCACGGAACAGGGAAGAAATATATACGGTAGCAAAAATGGGATGTATTACAATCAGGGATAAAGACATCAGCTGATCGGCAAACCATTTGCGGGCATAAAAAGCGCTGTAAATAGGATAGGTACCGGGTTTGATGCCCCATTGCAATAAGCGGGTCAGCACCACTGTTTGTGTGGTGAATAAAATAATATAGCTCAGTGCCAGTGCCGGCGTAATCACCATGTAGTTAAAGTTATAATCCGGCGCCGCATTATCCATTTGATTAAGGGTAATGATGGTGGGTAATAACGGTAATAATACGGTGAACGGAAATACCAACAGGAACAGGGAAAAGATGATACTGTATTTAGTGCGGGTAGCTTTAGACACATGTAGTGGCTGTGGCAGTTCGCTGATACTTTTGGTGACTTTTAATTCTGCAGGGCTGCCTTGCCATACTTCACCGGTTTTAGCGGTGGTGTTGGCAGACAGGAAGCTGAGGTCCTGTAATTCGCTCCAGGGTTCCATCACCGTATCACCACCAATGATAGCACTGCTGCCTATGTAGGCGTGATCGCCCAGGTGAACGGTACGTAGTTTCAGCAGACCATCTTCTACCCAGGCATTATTGATCACTGCCTGGGAGCTGATACTTACATCGCTGCCAATAGTCACCAGGTCTTCCGCGCCAATAGTAACGGCGCCCAGTTGTGCATCCGGTGCTATTTTTACGCCCAGCATCCGTAGATAAGCGGGATATAAAGGTGTACCATTCAGGAATTGGGAAGGCATGAGGCGCTGGATAGTTTTTACCAGCCACCAACGGAAATAATAGGTGCCCCATACCGGGTAATCGCCTGCTTTCATTTTTCCGATGACCACCCATTTGGTGGTGATGATCAGCGCAGAGAATACAGGTGGCAGCAGGCAGAACATGATCAGTGCAGTGAGGATGGCGTATCCCAGATGACTGGTGGCTTGTTCTACATAATAGTAGCCCAGGTAGGGAAGAAATATCTGCATCGCAAATAATCCGAAGATCACCAGTACGGCTATTGTTTGTGCTGTCCAGCAGCTAAGGTGTCGCCACCAGGGTACCTTATTGAAAACACGGTTTTGTTGTTTGCCTGCCTGTGGTTGGGCTGCCCAAACATTTACCAGTTCCTGTAAGGGGCGGTGTATATAAATATCTTTGAGAGATGCCTGTGGCACATTGGCTTCCCGGCGCAGTCGTGATACCACGGCCGCAGCCAGCAAAGAGTGACCTCCGAGGTCGGTAAAGAAATCCTGTTGCAGGTCAATATTGCGGTCAGGAAATACTTTAGAGAGAATGATTTTTATTTTGTCCTCCAGAGGTGCATTCGGATCGATAGCTTCATGGGTAGTGACCAGCGTAAAGGCAGCCGGTACGGGCAATGCTTTACGGTTTATTTTGCCACTGGGTAAGCGGGGCATGTCGTCCAGTACCTGTATGATACCTGGCACCATGTAGGGGGGTAATACTTTGGCGAGTTTGGCTCTGAGCTGTGATTCGTCAAGAGGTTGGCCATCTCCCTTTACTATATATCCTACCAGTTGATCCTGGTCATTACCATCTTTTTTAACGGCTACTGCGGCGGCTACTACGCCATCCATGCTATGGAGCTGGTTTTCTATTTCTCCCAGTTCTATGCGATAGCCGCGTAATTTGATCTGATCATCGAGGCGGCCCTGGAAATCGATGCTGCCATCGGGTAAGATGATAGCGGCATCGCCGGTACGGTATAAGCGGTTGCCGGGCAGTTCGCTCATAGACGCTGGTTTATCCACGAATTTTTCGCGGGTCAGTTCGGGACGGTCTATATAACCGGCGCCTACGCCGGGACCGGAAATTACCAGTTCACCGCGTTCACCTACGGGCAATATGTCCAGTTTTTCATCTACTACGGCCATGTTGTAATTGGGTAATGGTTGACCGATGGTGATGTAGTCACCGGGTTTCAATGCCGCAAAAGTAGCGCTGACAGTTGTTTCCGTAGGGCCATAACTGTTATAGAAATGGCGGGGAGGCGCTGCCCAGCGGGCCAGCACCTGTGGTGTGCAGGCTTCTCCGCCAGCATTGATCAGGCGCAGGCTGGGGATGTTATCATCCATAATAGCCAACAGACTGGGGACTGCATGGAGTACGGTAATTTTTTCACGGCGTAATACATCTCCCAGTTCATCGATGGCTTTGGCCGTTGTTGCATCGGCTACCCAGAGGGTGGCGCCCACAAAGTAACTAAGCCAGGTTTCTTCGCACCACATATCAAAGGATACAGAGAAGCCCTGGTATACTTTGTCGGTGGCACTTATATTTAAAACGGTTTGTTCTGCTCTGATCAGGTGACATATCTGCCGGTGGCTGATAGGAATACCTTTGGGTTTACCGGTACTGCCGGAAGTATACAGTACATAGGCGAAGTTATCGGGTTGAGGACCTGCACTGAGCTGGAATGTTTCTGTGCTGTCAGGTACAGGTGGTACGGATAATACGGCCGCGTCGAGTTGCAGGGGAACTTCGCTGAAACAGGCCGCTGCCTTTACTTCTGTCAATACACCTTCTACACGTTCTGCAGGCATTTCCCGGTCCAGTGGCACATATGCCGCACCGGCTTTGATGATACCGAGTATCGCTACATGCAGTTCAAGTCCACGTGGCCACCATATACCCACCACACTACCGGGACCTATTCCCCTGGATTGAAGGGAAGCAGCTACTGCATCACTCCAGTGATCCAGTTGTTTATAGGTAAGTGTTTGTTGTTGGAATATCAGCGCGGTGTGATGTGCATGTGCATGCACAGCCTGTGAAAAAATGTCTGCCAGGGTTTCATGGTGGAGCAAATCTGGCTGCTGGGGCCCCTTAACTATACTATAAACATTCATAAGTTCGCGTTCCCGTAGGTTCATTGGTGTTTGGTAAGGCAAAGTTACTGGTAAGAATCGGAGTAGCGGCTTATAATACCCTTAAAAATAATAGGTTGTTTGGGAAAATAAGTGTATAATCTGAGAAGATGCTATGTTTCGTAAAGTCCCGCGAATTGGCGGGAGAAATAGCAGCAGACATACTGGTTCACATCTGGCGAAACAGACAACCGTTACCGGATATAGACCTGAAAGCTTTTACATTGCAGGATGTGATGGTGGCGATGATATTCTGATTAAGCTACCGGCAAAGCGCTTAATGAACCGGAGAAAAAAACAAGTTCTGTTTTCTGTTCGCTAAGAAAACGTTGCCAGCCACCAAATGATAACATTTCTATAACAAACAAACATGACCGCTATGGACGTACTGCAGCAGTTCATGGTCTGGCATCAAACTGCACCCGTAACAGCCGATCGGATAAAATCGTGTAGTCATGCCCGGTATGGCAGTGCATATGAGCATACACCAGCCAACTGCGATGTATTGAATGGGGGCTGTATACAAAGCGAAGCATATAGCTATTCCGCGAATGGCCGGTGGCACCGCAAATTTATGAGAAGCATTAATCCCGGATTCCCTGAAACGTTTGCTCCGCGGGAACTGTTTTATGGTCAGATCGTTTCGGTTATTTTATCCAGTACATTTTCCCAGTAGGCTTTCATGCGGTTTCTGTCGGCTTCGTTTTGCAGATGTTCCTGATGAAAGCTGATGGTTGTTTTTTCTTTAGCGGGAATGACCCTTATCTGCAGCGTAGATGCAGCAGGTTCGTCTTTTCTTTGCCATTTCATACGGATTACTTTGCCTACAGTAACGGTAGATACGCTGATGGTGATACCGGTTTTAGTGGTGTAGGTATCGCCTTTCTGAAATGGGAGATCAGCTTTATCGTCCAGCCAGGAGGCCAGAATGGGTTGTGTGAAGAGCAGTTCCCAGGCCTGGTCCGAAGTGAGGGGAAATGTGCGGCGTATGCCCATTTCCCAGCCTTGTGAGGCTGTTTGCCCAATGGGTGTTTTCGCGGATGTCATGTTTTTTTTGACCAAGATATAAAAAAAGGGAGATATTGGAATATGTAACCTGTTGATACTAAATATTGTTATTGTAAATATTTGTCTCTTATTGAAAACAAGGATATTTATACGTGAAAATGTAAAATATTTTTTTATTTTTAAGTAAGCTTAAACGATTGTGAAGCTGATAACCGTGCAATAACAACAATCAATAAACCGAGTGTATCATCTGAGCAAATAGTTAGTCGGGCAAGAATCTGAGTTAAGAGTAAGTTAGTAAACCAAAATCTGAATACACATGAGTAATTTATTACGCATGCCCAACGGGTATGTTACACTTATCATCTTATTTGTGGCCTTATACCCAGTGTAAAATATTTCCTCGTCTAACCGGGCAGGCGCTTTTCAGTGCGGGTCCTTATTTTCATAAGCAAAAACGGGGCTGTCCTTCACAAGCGGGCAGCCCTTTTTATTTTTGTCTTAGGATCAGGAAGATACGGATCAGGTTGAAAACTTGTGGGATAGTGTAAATTTTTAGCATAAAGGTTATAGTGCAGTAAGCCCCATCATTATAGTCAGCATTACCTTTTCATTATGTAGGCTCCGTTTAGGTTATGCTTAGCACCCGCTTAGTGCATACAGAAGCCCTGCAGCAGAGGTGGACTTGATGCGGGGATGACGTCCGGATGTATAACCGGGATGAAATTGCATCAGCAAATAGATGGAGGTGAGAACCGGCCATAGCAGGGCTGCTTCAGTGCTATGCTGTAGCTGCGGAAAGAGATGTACTATTGAAAGAAAGCAGGTATAAAGGGGTTATTCATCAAAATATCTCCGGGGGCAAAATCGCTTTATTCCAGTTGAATGACAGCTGGATATGCGTGTGTATAGATAAGTTTGGGAAGTAGTTTCGTCCGCTTGGGGTAAGTACGTTTATGAGCATATTTGGGTATCTGTGACGCTGCTACTGCAATAATATCGGCGGCCATGTATTGCCTGTTGCCGGATGGGCCATCCTTGTACTTGGCTCTTACCTGGAAAACCACTACCAGTGAACCCTGCCCGGGTACCTCCAGCGAAACATTTGTTTCCTGGAAAGTGGTATCCGGATTTATCGTTAGCGTAACCGTTTCGCTACCCGCCACCTGACGTGATTTAAAATCAATACGGGTAGCGATCACTTTTACTTCCAGCGCAGCAATACCTTTATACCCGGTGATGGTTTGTGCGGGAATATTTAGTATTCCGTTACTCAAAAGCCGGGGAGCCACCGCAAAGAAACGATCTACGCCGGTATGCTGATTGAAGCGGAAGCCTGTCAGGGCCTCGTGATGATCGCCGGCAGCAATGAGCAGCTTGTTGAGCCGATTGATGTGGCCGCCGTCACAGTGGATATCCAGGTTGCTGTATAAAGCATGACGGATAAAAGCGCCTTTCCTGCTGGCGATGCCAAAGCGCCGGGATGCGCGGCGGGTAGCAGCCGTTTGCTGCACGCTTTGCGGCATGGAGCGCAGGAAGTAGTTGCCATTGCGCTTATACCCAATGAGATTCCCGAATTTTCCCGTAAAAGAAATGACAGACATTTGTTTTGCCATGGGAGATTATTTTGATTACTATAAATATAACATAATTCGGGGAACGTGTTTTCGGGATAGTTCGGGAGGATTTGAGAATGACAAATGCGGCATTTAGCGCATATTGAAAAAAAGATATTCCCCAACTTTTCAACCTGATCCAAGATACTGATGCCTGCTTATTTTCCGGATTTATGTGCTGCTTCCCATCCTATGATGGCATTTTTGCGGGTGCTTCCCCAATGGTATTCCCCGTAGTCGCCGGTGGCTTTTATAACACGATGACAGGGGATGAGAAATGCCACAGGGTTTTGTGCTACTGCGGAGCCTACTGCTCTGGATGCTTTAGGATGACTGATTTCTTCTGCCAGGCGGGAATAGGTGGTGAGGTTCCCCATCGGAATTTTCAGCAGAGCTTCCCATACTTTCAGTTGGAAGTCGGTACCCCGGAGATGCAGTTTTATTTCAGACAGCCGGCTCCAGTCCTGCGTAAAAATATACAGGGTATTTTGCTGGATAAGGTCTACTACCTGGGTAAACTGTGCATGAGGGAATTGTTCTTTCAGTGATAGCAGGGCCGCATCGCGATCGTCTGCAAAGGCCATATGACAAATACCTTTGGGCGTAGATGCTACGATAATATTGCCGAAAGGACTTTCTGCGAAGCTATAATTGATTTGCAGGGCCTTGCCGCCGTTGCGGTATTCGCCGGGTGTCATGCTTTCGATGTTAATAAAGAGGTCGTGCAGGCGCCCGGTTCCGGAAAGGCCTGCTTCAAAGGCTGCATCGAACACGGTAGCTTTTTCTTCTCTGAGTATATTTTTTGCGTAGTCCAGTGTGAGGTATTGCAGAAATTTTTTCGGTGTTACGCCTGCCCACTCTGAAAATACCCGTTGAAAATGAAACGGGCTCATATGTACAGCAGCAGCTACTTCCTGTAAATCAGGCTGTGTCTTAAAATTGCTTTTGATGTAGTCTATTGCCGTTGCAATTTTATCATAATTGTTCATGGCTCTTAATTTTAAAACAAAGGTAGCGGCATGAATGTCGGTAAAAAACCCGGTTATTGCTAAGTAAAGGAAATCATTTACAGGTAGCCGGAAAGATGAAAAGGTACTGAAAACGTATGCATAGTGGATGCGTACCAGTAAAATAGGCAGGGATGAGCTGGCAGCGAAAAATAATCATGGCCCTGGTATGATGTCCTGAAACTATTCTCATTTTAATCTCGAATCCTTTTTTAAACTGGCCCAAACCTCATTCACCCTTTCCGGATTTTTCGTGTCTTCCTGATGTATCAATGAATCATCATGACAGCGAGACTGAAGTTACTGTTACTATTACTGGTAGTTACGCTACCGGCATTTTCTTATGACCATCACTCAGATAGTTTAAAGGCCGCGCGCCAGGGTATTATAAAATTAGTGGTAGCCAGGTTGGAAAGAGATCATTACTCCCCGAAAGAAATCGGTGATGCATATTCGAAGGCCGTATGGAAAAGATTTATCACCGCCATAGATGATTATAAATCTTTGTTTTTGYAGGCAGACATAGCGCAGCTACAAGCCTATGAAACTACGATTGACGACGAGTTGCATCAGGGCGATGTACGTTTTTTTAATGTTGCTTTTGTCTTGTATCAGCAGCGGGTAAAGGAGGCTGCATGGATAGCAGACAGTATATTACAGCAGCCGGTTTCTTTGCGTTCAAAAGAGGAGGTGTTGTTAAACCGCCATGATGCGGCTTATCCTGCCGATGAAAATGAGCGTGTAGCCATCTGGCGTAAACGTCTTACTTATGAAGTGTTGAAGCGGATGATGGAATCGGCCACCGCAGATAGTGTGGGCAAATTGCCATTAGCGCAACAGGAACAATTAGCGAGGGGAAAAGTGCAGCGCTGGTTTAAGCGTTCCTTCAGCAGCTTGCAGGCCGGCACTGCGGAAGACAGCAAGTTTGCCTTGTATGTAAATGCAGTAGTATTTGAAATGGATCCGCATACCGCTTATAATCCACCGGCAGATGCGCGGTTGTTGCAGGAACAGATGGCGCATCGTTATTATGGGCTGGGGATGGAGCTGGATGTGAAGAATGAAGAGATTTTTATCAAGCGGTTAATAAATGGAGGTGCTGCTATACGCAGCGGACTTGTGCATGAGAATGATCACCTGGTGCAGGTAAGCAGCAAAAGCGGCGACATGGTAGAAGTAGCTGGTATGCCATTGAATGATGTGTCACGGCTTATTCGCGGTGACAAAGGTACTACGGTGAAACTGGTATTACGCAAAAGTAATGGCAAAGAAGCAATGGTGGCCATTGAGCGGGGCATCGTGACAGAAGATGAAACTGCTGCGAGAAGTGCGGTGATTCATCAGCAGAACAAGAAGATCGGCTATATTTATTTACCTTCTTTTTATGCTGATTTTGAGAGAAGAGATGGGGTGCATTGTGCAGATGATATCGCGAAGGAAGTAATGCTTTTACAAAAAGCAGAGGTAGATGGCATTGTCATGGACATGCGTAATAACCCTGGTGGCTCATTAGACGAAGTGGTGAAGATGCTGGGACTTTTTCTGCCCCCCGGCCCCAAGGTGCAGTTAAGAAAGAGAGATGGGGTGATGTTATACAATACGGACTCCACACAACCCTGGCTTTACAAAGGGCCTTTAACGGTAATGATCAATGAAAACAGCGCTTCTGCAGCGGAAATTTTTGCAGCAGCGATTCAGGATTATCATCGTGGCATCATCATCGGAAGTGCTTCTTCCTATGGGAAAGGAACGGCGCAGGCTACGCTCCCAATGGGTAAAGCAGGTGATCCTGACAAAGGCATCCCTACCCAGTTGTTTGGCAGCATTGCGTTGACACAACATAAGTTTTACCGGGTGAATGGAGCGTCTACACAACAGAAAGGTGTGATTCCGGATATTCTGTTGCCTGGTGTTACATCTTATATGAAAGTGCAGGAGCGGGATAATGCAACGGCGTTGCCATGGGATACTATTCCTGGTACCCTGTATTCAGATATACAGCGTCCGGAAGTGGACCAGCAGCTGATTACAGCAGGTAACCGTTTATGGAAAGAAGACCGGGTGTTTACCGGTGTATTGGAAAATACTACCTGGATGAAGCAGCACCAGGAGGATCCGGTACCGTTGTCTTATGATGCATTTAAGCAACATCAGCAAAAGCTGCAGGCACATATAGATACGCTGAGTAATATATGGAAACTGCCGCCAGGAAAAAGAATGACATTAACGGGAACGGATATACTGGCAGACAAAGCTTTGCAACAGCGATATGAAAAGTGGATGGAGGCAACAGGCGAAGATGCTTATCTGTTAAAGACAGCAGAGATCATGCAGCAGATGGATAGCCACTTGTGAAAAATGTTTTAGCATGAATGCCGGCTTTTCTGTTCCTTTTTATATTTTGTGGATATAAAATACAAGATCAACCAGTTTTCATGAATAAAAATGTTCGGGGTTATGGCGGAATATGATAATGAAGAGTTGTCGCCCTCCATTGATCCGGCGACCTTTGCCACATTATTCCGCCAGCATTATTCTCACTTATGTACCGTTTCTTTCCGTGTAGTCGGCGATAAGGATACTGCCAAAGATATTGCGCAGGATTTCTTTCTTCACTGCTGGAATAAACGCGCTACGCTGCCAATTGTCAAGAATTTCAGCAGTTATGCATTCCGTGCAGTACGGAATGCATCTTTAAATTATCTCCGGCAGGCGGGGCCGCTTTCTTTTGAGATAGCGGATGTGGAGGACCTGGCAGAGCAACCGGAAGAGGAAGGTTTGCCAAGGGAAGAATTACACAAAAGGCTTTGGGCGATCATTGACCAGCTGCCGGAGCAGCGCCGCATTATTTTTTTGCTCAGCAACCGTGATGGATTGAAGTATACGGAAATTGCGGGGCGGTTGAACATCTCCGTAAATACCGTTAAAACACATATCAGGTTGGCATATCAGATGCTGCGTAAAGAGTGTATCTGGTTGATCCGGGGCCTGTTTTATTTATTTTTTTTGATGAAGTAATCATTATCATTCACCCTTTCTCATAAATGAGTGTCTATAACGTATATGGATATGCCGGAAAAAGATATTAACTGGGATAAACTGCTGCATCAGCTGGAAGAGGGCACCGAAGGCGCGCCTTTGGCGGCCGGTGAAGCAGAGATAGTGCAGCTATCCGGAGCCATACATCCATATCTGCAGGAAGCAGCGGAAGAAGAACGGGAGTTTCCAATGGCAGAAGGATGGGAGCGGTTTCAACGTTCGCTGCCAGCTGCTGAACGGTATAGCGATAAGCCGGTGTTGAAGCGTGTACATTATCTGCGCTGGAGTATCGCCGCAGCAGTGGCGGTACTACTAACGTTTACAGGTATACGTTTTTTTCAATCACAACGGAAAGTGCCGGCCATTGTTAAAGCCAATCTGCCGCCCACTTCAAAAGTACGACTATCATTATCAAATGGTCAGCAGGTGCTATTGGCTAATGGTGAGCAGCAGTTGCAGGAAACAGGTGGTACCACTATTAATGCCAGTGATACTATGATTGTGTATCAGCCCGGAATGGCGGCTGGTGCAGGAACAGAAATGAATATACTGGAGGTGCCACGTGGACATCAGGCCAGGCTTGTATTGGCAGATGGCACACAGGTGTGGGTAAATGCCGATTCCAGGCTGGAATATCCTGCTGCGTTTAACGGAAGCCACCGGGAAGTGAAGATTACCGGGGAAGCTTATTTTGAAGTAGCAAAAAATGCGAAACAGTCCTTTATTGTAAAGGCCAATGAAATGGAGGTGAAAGTACTGGGGACCGCTTTTAACATTAACACCTACGATCATCAGATTCATACAACACTATCAACAGGAAAAGTAAGTGCTACGGTCAGCAATACAGCGGTGGTACTGCTCCCTGGAGAACAGGCCGTTTATAATGCGTCCGCATCTGGACTCAGTAAACGGAAAGTAGATGCCAGAGTGTTTACTGCCTGGAAAGACGGAGATATTTATTTTGAAGAAGCCAGCTTAAAAGAGATTGTCCATAGCCTGGAACGCGAATATGACTATACTATTCACTTTGATGACCCTACCCTGGAGCGCCTGCATTTTACGCTGGATATGCGTAAAACGGGCGCCCTACAGGACATATTGGATAACATCGCCAGTACTACGGGCAAAGTAAAATTCAGAACAGTGAACAGAACAATTATTGTCAGTAAACCAGGAAAAGAATAACAACATAGTAACCAACATTTATCAACCATCGTTGAAACGGTCACGGGATTTCGTATAAGCATGTCCGTTTTATTTTAAAATCGCTGTACAACAATGAACAGATTATTTAAGCTGCCATCAGCCGCAGGGGCTGTGCATGGCGTAGCTATGTCTTTATTGCTGCTGTTGCTATGTATGTCATGCCCGCAATACTTATCTGCTCAGGACTTTCCTGCGCTGGATAAGAAATTTACTTACAAGGCAGTCAGGAAATCATTGCCGGCTGTGTTGAAAGACATTCGTGTTATTACGGGTATACGGTTTACCTATAATGTAGAAGAAATAGAGCAGCAGCCAGCCGTTACAGTAGATGCGAAAGATATGCCACTGCGGGATCTGTTGAAACAGCTGCTGGAAAAAACAAGCCTGACTTATAGCACGGGGCTGGCAGGTATCATCATTTTTCCCCGGGTTGAACCGGAAGTGCAGTCGGTACGGAAGGGTTTTCTGGTGAGCGGACAGGTAACAGACAAGCAGGGCGCGGCGCTGTCCGGCGTAACCGTACAGGCAATAGAATCCAAAGTAGGTACGAATACAACGGAAGATGGAATGTTTTTCCTGGTGGTATTGGAGACAGATAAGTTACGCGTTACCCGCTTAGGTATGAAGCCCATGCTGGTGGGGGTGAAACAGAATGTATTTGCGAAGATTATGATGGATTCTGTTATCCAGGAGATCCGGGAAGTAGTGGTGAATGGTTACCAGGTGATCGATAAGCGTATGTCTACCGCAGCGGTATTTAAACTGGATGCGGCAGACATTATGCAACCGGGACAATCGACGGTGGATAAGATGCTGCAGGGCAAAGTACCCGGACTGATGATTGTGAATAATTCCGGCAGCCCCAATGCAGTTCCTAAAATGAGGATTCGCGGTACCTCTACCTTTATTGGTAATGCCGCGCCGGTGTGGGTAATAGATGGGGTGATCAAAGAAGATCCGGTAGATCTTACGCCTGCGCAGCTGAACGAAGCGATGGGCGGTGCACAGGGAGCCAACTTTGCCATTATAGGCAACGCCGTATCCGGACTGAATCCATATGATATTGAAAGTATGACATTCCTGAAGGATGCTGCTGCTACTGCTGTTTACGGAGTTCGTGCAGCCAATGGCGTTATTGTGATCACCACAAAGAAGGGGAAGAGTGGACCGGCACAGTTGTCTTATAATGGTACGCTTACTTTTCAGGCAAGACCCTCCTATTCCCAGTTTCAGCTGATGAATTCCCGGCAGCGGGTAGATCTTTCCAGGGAATTGCTAAAGGAAGGATTGAAGAATTATAACATCCCAAAGAATGTGGGCTATGAAAGTTTAGTACAAAAGTTTTTGAACAAACAAATTACCCTGGATGAATTGAACGCCGGCACTGCCGCTATGGAATCGATCAATACCGACTGGTTTTCCAGTTTATTCCGTCCTGCCCTGAGTTCCAGCCATTCCCTGAGCCTGACGGGGGGAAATGAGAAAACCAACTATTATACTTCCTTTAATTATGCCAATAACGGAGGTGCAGCAAAAGAGGACGGCAATAAACAATACAGTGTATTGTTGAACCTGCACGGAGTGTTAAGTAAACGTCTCACGATAGATATTGGTGCCAACGCCAGTTACATCAGGTCTTCCGGATACTACAATCTGAATCCTTTCGACTACGCGGTAACGGCCTCCCGTACTATAGATAAAGATCTGCTGACGGATGCAGGTCTTTCAGATGAATTACACAAGCCGCTGACCTACAACTTTGCAAATGAAATAAACCAGAGCACTAATACGGCCACTACTACCAATACGATGTTAACCGCCTCGCTGAACTACCAGGTTTCCCGCGCATGGAAGTGGAACACTTTACTTAGTGGTCAGCTGGGAAGTACCGAAGGAATGCAGGCCGCCTATGACCGCAGTAATATGATATCAGCGATCCGGCGATATGATTTTGGAGAAGCTGTCACTGATAGTATGAGAAAATCATCTCCCCTGCCTTATGGAGGCATCGCCAATATTAATCATGAAAATATGGTAGCGCTGAATATGCGCAATCAGCTGGAGTATAACCGGGCTGTTTTTGGCGCGCGTGACCGGGTATCCATTATGGTGGGGAATGAAATAAAATCATTGCAACGTAAGGGTTTTTCTTCTGTGGAACTGGGTTATTTCCCGGACAGAGGGCAAACTTTTTTCTCTGATGAATATAATGTGGGCGGCAATGCTACCAAAGGATCCACGTATTATCACAAACCTATTATCGTAAATACACTGAATAATAACATGGGTTTTTATGCAGCGGCTACTTATTGTTTAATGGGAAAATACGTATTGAGTGTAACCGGCAGGGCCGATGGTTCCAACCGGTTCGGGCAATATTCCAATCAGCGCTTTTTGCCTAACATGGTATTCTCCGGTAGCTGGGATGCAGGGCGTGAGTCCTGGTTGAGCGATAGCCGTATTATCAGTGGACTGCGCTTTCATGCTTCCTATGGTACACAGGGAAATGTGGTAGACCAGGTAGGACCGGAGCTGATAGCCTCTTATCCTTCATCACCGATAGATCCGGGTAGCGGCGAATATATACTGCATACCAAGAGTCTGGCTTATCCTAACCTGCGCTGGGAGAAAACATACCAGTCAAATGGAGGCGTAGAATTGTCCTTGTTTAACGGCCGTATCATCTTTAACGCAGAAGCCTATATGAAAAAAAGTGTGGACCTGCTGGCGACCAAAGAGCTGCCTTTTGAATATGGTATTAATAATATGGTGGTCAATGCCGGAAATATGACGAACAGCGGCTTTGACCTGTTTTTGCAAGTAGTGCCGCTGCGTACAGATAAGACGGAAATTTCCTGCGACTTCACTTATGCAAAAAATTACAACAACATCGTTAGCAGTCAATACGCAAATCTCTATACTAATTATTTAGCGGGTAACGCATTGATTCCGGGTAAACCGATTAACAGTTTATGGTCATACGCTTATGCGGGGCTGGATCATAATACCGGGATTCCCCGTTTTAGTAATACCGGCACTTTCAAAGGTGCAAATGCTGATCCTGCCAGCTTCCTGGTGTATTCAGGGCGGAAAGATCCGCTTATTACCATGGGCTTTAATCCCCGGGTAAGATATGGTGCTTTTACACTTAACCTGAATATGTACGTGAGCTATGGTAATTATAAACGCCTGAATCCTATTTACGGGAAAGGTATTGATGGTGGAGCGCCGCTTCCATCATGGAATATGCCGGTACTGTTGGCGCAAAGATGGCGTAAGCCGGGTGATGAAGCATTTACAGATGTTCCTGCCTTTGGAGAAGAAAGACATGTGCCGATACCTTCTTTGGAAAGTGGAGAAGATGTATACAAAATGTATGACCTGTCAGATCTGCGGGTGGTTAATGCCAGTTTTCTGCGATGCCGCACTGTGAATATTTTTTACCGGTTGTCGTCTGGCATATGCCGCCAGGCAGGTGTGAAAGGTGTGAATATAGGTGGCGCCATATCTAACCCGTTTACTATTGCCAGCAAAAAATTGCTGGGACAGGATCCTGAAACATTGGGTACAGGATCCACGGCATTGCCGGTTACAAGATCCTATTCTTTCACGCTTAATGTTATGTTCTAATGAAAAGGGTATCAATAACAAGGATCATCTGTATCCTGGTGGCGTTGACAGGAATGGTTTCCTGTAAAAAATTTCTTGCGGAAAAATCACAAACGGATATGACGCCAAAGTCTACTGAAGACTATAGCCAGTTATTATTTGGCGATGGCTATCCTTTGGATAATGTGGTGCTGCAGCCACAGTTGCAGTTTATGGATGATGACGTACAATGTTATAATACGCCTTTGCTCGCTACCAGTCAAAAGGCGGTATTTGGTAATATGCCTGCTTTCACCTGGCAACCTGGTTTCCTGGAAGCAGCTACCCGGAATGGCAGTCCGGATGCTGCGGCTTTCAATTCATGGACGAATTATTATAAACTCATTTTAGGCTGTAATGTGGCCTTGCAGGCTGTTGATGGTAGTATAGGCAGCGATGCCGCCAAAAGATACCTTAAAGGGCAGGCTTTGGGGCTTAGAGCATACTATTATTTCATGCTGGTGAATTTGTATGGTCGTCCTTATAACGACAGTACCACGACTCCGGATAAAAGTTTAGGTGTACCGCTGCGACTGGATGCTAACTTATATGAAACATATCCAACCAGGAATACGGTGGCGGAAGTATACCGGCAGATAAGCCAGGATATAGACAGTGCCTGTATTTTGCTGGATGTAGATAAAATTAATAAAACGGCCTACCGGTTTAATTATATCGCGGCGCATTTCCTGGCATCGCGGGTAGCGTTGTTTATGGAACAGTGGGATAAAGCAGTGGCCCATGCAGGTATGGTGATCCAGTATCATCCGCAGCTGATGGACTTTTCAAATATCAACCTGGAAGAGGGACAATTTATAATGAATACCGTGACAACGGAAAATGTATGGTTGTTTGGTAGCTATGAAGAGCATAAGCCTTACGGATTTAATATGGCGTATGCTTTTTCTGCTTCACTGGCTAAAACCTATGAAGCCGGCGACTTACGGGGCTTCCTGTATTTTGTGGAAGTACCTGATTTTCTAAAGCCGATTTTAGGAATTGATTACAGCCAGCGAAAATTCAATGTGGGCGCAGAGAATGTAAGGGGAACCGCCTGGCGCAGTGCAGAGATGTATCTCAACAGGGCGGAAGCGAATATACAGTTGTATAAGTTATATGGTAAAGCAAAAGCGGGACAACAGGCATTAAGTGACCTGAATACCTTGCGGCAGCACCGTTTTGATCCAGGTGCTTATCAGCCGCTGGAATTAGCTACCGCAGATGTGATGTTGCAGCAGTGCCGCGCTGAACGTCGCCGGGAATTTTTTAGTGAAGAAGGACATCGCTGGTTTGATCTGCGCCGCTATGGTATGCCGGCTATTACGCATGTATTTAAACCTTCCCTGAGTACCGTGGCAGTATATCGCCTGAGAGCGCGTGATCCGCAGTATGTATTACCAATACCGGATGTGGTGTTACAGCGTAACCCGGCATTGGTGCAGAATCCGCAAAGTACCGGTGCAAGATTGCCGGAATAAACCATCACCTTTAATTTATTGCTGTATGCGTATATACTTCCGTTATTTCAGATCTGATATTTTGTGGCTGCTACTACTGCTGACCGGCATTTTTGCCTGTAAGCGGGAAGCAGCACCAACACCTTCCGGTGAAAAATATGGTTACCAGTTACCGCAGGGAAATCATCCGTATGATGATGCGATTGTAGCGTTTTATAAAAAGTATCACTGCTATATTTTATATAAATATACCCCGGTAGATTTTAAGTATGCTATCACTACTTCTCTGAGAGATACCTCCTGGCAGCCGGACCCGGCAGATGTGGAACCGGCATTGAACCTGCTATTAAAGGAATGTTTGCAGTTGTATCCGGATAGTTTTTTACACCAGGTGCTTCCTGACCGGATCCTATTGCCGGCACGGATCGACTCCCTGGTGTCGATTGCAGAATTTGGACAACCGATCGTGTTTAAATATGTGAACAGTGTCGGTTTTGCTACCACCGATTATATGATGGCTTTTGCATGGGCAAATAATAAATTACCACAACAAACACCGGAGCAGTTAAGGATGCTGCGTGGATGGCTGCACCAGTGTTTATGGAAACGCGCCTATAATGCCAGGCAACTGGAAATGCCGGATAGCTTTGCCTTGTATAGTCCGGACTACATAAATATGAATGAAGACGATTTTTATGCAGCCGGCATGGTAGCTCGTATTCATGATGGGCGTACAATGAATAATGCCTATTGCCTTGGCCGGGATTTTACAGATTTCATCGCTGCCATTACCAGTAAGTCGGCCGACGAATGGGAACGTACCCTGCTATCGCCTGCGGTAGATGTAAGCGGATTAATCAAAGTGAAACGGGGTATCATGTTGCGTTATTATAAACGCAAATACGGCATAGATCTGCAGGCTATTGGCAACCGGCCCTGAACTGTTTTTTAAAATTATATTTTATGAGATACCGATTGATTTTATTACTGGCCTGTTTGTATACGCAGGTGGGATCTGCTGCCACAAGGGTTGATTCCGGTGTGGATGTCAGCGTTTCAGTGAATGGGTTGAATATGGTCAGCATCAGTTACCTCGACCGGGTGAATCCAATGTCCGCAGCAAATATGACGGAAGGCTTGAATCTGGCTAACGGTAACGGCAGCTGGAAGGGGAAATTAAAAATCCCATATACACAGGTGATCTATATTAACAACGTACCGGTGTTAGTGCATCCAGGTGATCAGTTATTGGTGAAGATGAGCCGCCGCCCTTTTAATGAACAGTTGGTGAACTGTGAAGATGCGATGATTACCGGTAACCAGTCTGTCCGCTTACAGCTGCTGTACAAGTTAGATAGCCTGTATCGTTTCAGGGATAGTGTTATACTTAGTACCAGTTTTGAAGCGTATAAAAAGATCCTGGAACAGAAGCATGAGCTGGCGATGCGGTTAATTACCAATGCACGTTTAACCGGAAAGGAAGATTTGTCGCTTACCTATTTGTATTTGAAAATGATGAAAATGCGGGTGAAGGGTTATTACGCTTCCCGATATAAAGATGAAAATGTACATGCGGCAAATACGCCCGTATTATTTAAAGCGTGGTTGCAGGAAGATGCGGAAGCAGATCATCCCTATTTGTCTTTAATAGCAGGTGATTCCTATGTATCTGCTTATATAACAGGTTGTGTGCCCGGTGCAGAGGAAGGCCGTATGGTTTACCTGATGGAGCACCTGGTAGGCGATCGTTTGAAGCATATGGTAGCGGGAAATGATGCGGTTAGTACGTTGCGTTATAACGGAGCCAATGAGCACTTTACGGATATCTATGAATTGATACAGCAGAAGGTGAGTCAGCCGGAAATCCGCGCTTATTATGACTCGCTGTATCATGCATATCAACCCCTCAATTTAGGTCACCCGGCATTTGATTTTACCTTAACTGATCTGCAGGGGAAGTCCGTACGATTATCTGACTATAAAGGAAAGATGGTGATCATTGATTTGTGGGCTACCTGGTGTGCCACCTGTGTGGCGGAGCTGCCTAATTTTGAACGTATTGCTGATTCTCTCCAACAGGATAATGCGATTGTATTTGTGTCTATTGCGTGGGATGAAGAAGCTGTATGGAAGAGCTACCTGGATAAACACCCTAAAAGTAATGCTATCAAATTGCGGTTATCTCCTGATGAAAATGATAAAAACATGCAGGAGTTTGTAAAGCATTATCAGCTGACGGGTGTGCCGCGTTACCTGATGATAGACACGGAAGGTAAATTCCTGACTGCTTTTGCACCATTACCTTCTGATCCTGTTTATACCCAGCTGCTGGGTATGTGGATGAAAATGAGAAAATAAATTTTATCTGTAATAATCTTGTTTATGAAAAGAATACTAGCCATGCTGGCAATGGGTGCCGCACTGAATACTTCCGCGCAGAATAAGGTGGTCATCACCGGTACCCTGCCCGATTTACCGAATGATACGATGATGCGTTTGTGGACACCATTCCAGGAAGGATATGACTCAACGGTGATTAAGAACCATAGCTTCACCTTTAATAAAACCCTGACTACCGGTAGTGGTGGCGTGTTTATTATTGGCGTAGGTAGTATTAAAGATGAAAAAAAAGGAACTATTCTTTTCCTTGAACCCGGGGAAGTGAAGATTACCGGGAAAGGTCCTTATTTTCAGAATGCTACTTATAGCGGATCTCCTTTTATTAAAGATTGGGTAGACATCTGTAATACGATACTGGATACATCGGCTGCTTTTTCTGAAAAAAGAAAATTAATTATCAGGCAGGAAGAAGCAGAAAATGTAGGTGATATGCTGACGTCAAATGAACTGCAACCTCAGATAGAAGCGTTTAACAAGCAGCAGTCAGAAGTGGCCAAAGTATGGATCAGTAAGCATCCCAAGTCTTCGGTATCTGCTTACCTCATCGCCAATGTACTGAATAAAACCATGCCTAAAGATGAGTTGCTGGAGCTGTTGGGTAAACAACCACAGAATGTGCAGCGTGCTGCCAGTGCTGTTTTCCTGAAAAAAACAATGGGCATAGGACTGGATATGGGTAGCGTGGCGCCCAACTTCAGCTTACCTGATGTAAATGGTAAAATCATTTCTTTGTCTGATTACAAAGGAAAGTATGTACTGATTGATTTCTGGGCCAGCTGGTGTGGACCCTGTCGTGCACAAAATGCTTCGCTGAAAGCAGCTTACGAAAAATTCAAGGATAAGAACTTTACGATCCTGAGTGTATCTGCAGACGACAAAAAAGAAAAATGGCTGCAGGCAGTGGCGGAAGATAAACAGGCATGGGCACAAGTGTCTGACCTGAGAGCCTCTTTCAGTCCTGTTGCACAAGATTATCATGTAATGGCACTCCCGGTTAATTTCCTGGTTGGACCTGATGGGAAAATTATCGGAATGGGGTACATGAATGAGCGACTGGAACGGAAGCTCAGTGAGTTACTGAAATAATTGTCAGTCAAACATATGCCCCGTATCTGCTTAGATACGGGGCTTTTTCTTTTTATGCACTGATGGCTGTCTGCATTTATTTTATGTAGGTTTACAGGGAGAAAGATCTGCTTATGAAAAAAAGAAGGTGGTTTAAATATATAAAAAGCTGATAGTTAGTTCTTAGAGAAAGGTAAAATTGATTTTCATAAATGGAAATTTAATTATATTCATTATTGCTATGAAATAATTGATTTCTTTTTTATTTTTAAGCAACTGGTAGAAAATATCATTGAAAGGGTTTTTGCGTATTTTCTTTACCGTAGCATGATAGCAACCAATAATCTGAATCTAATTTGTTTACACAACTAAAATCTGATTGACCATCAGCGGTAGTACTTATTTGTAATATCAAATACACTGTTTTTATAATGCATTGCGATCAGTTAATCTGAACGGGAACGGGAGTTCCATGCCAAAATCTGAACCAGTACTGTAGTATTTTTTATAGTCTAACCAACATCTAAATCTAATCTGACATGAGGAAAATTTTACTCGTGCTGGCAGGACTGCTATTGGCAGTAACTTCCCTGCTTGCACAGACTAACCACACTGTTAAAGGAAAAGTAACGGATGAATCAGGGAAAGGATTACCTGGTGTTTCTGTAAGTTTACCCGGAGGTAAAACCGGTACTGTTACTGATTCCAAAGGAGAGTTCTCGCTTTCTGTACCTGCAAATGTGACCTCCCTAAAAGCATCTTTTGTAGGCTATGAATCACAAACGTTGACCATTAATGGTAGCAATGCGGGGAGCATTACTTTGTTACCGGATGCCAAAGCTATTTCGGAAGTGGTAGTAGTAGGTTATGGTACGCAACGTAAAAAAGATGTAACGGGTAGCATTGTTTCTATTAAAGGCAGTGCTGTAGCAGAGCTGGCGGTGCAAAGTTTTGAATCCGGTCTGGGCGGTCGTGCAGCTGGTGTACAAATCACCGTACCCAATGGTATTGTAAACAACCCACCGGTGTTTCGTATCAGGGGGGCTAACTCTATTTCCATGAGTGCTTATCCGCTGATTGTAATTGATGGCGTGCCTACTTTTTCCGGTGATGTGGGTAGTTCCAATGCGCCATTGAATCCATTGGCCAGCGTGAATCCGGCAGACATCGCATCGATTGACATTGCCAAAGATGCTGCAGCTACAGCTATCTACGGTAGCCGTGCCGCCAATGGCGTAGTGTTTATCACTACCCGGAAAGGAAAAGCAGGTCGCCCAAAAGTATCTTATAGTGGTTGGGTAGGTAGTACCAAACCAACGCGGTTACCGGAAGTATTGAACAGTGCACAGTACCTGGAAGTAAAGAATGAAGGATTGAAAAATGCTGGTAGCACAGATGTGTATGTGCCTAATCAGGATGCCAGTGGTAAAACCATCGACACAAAATGGATGGATGTGGTATACCGTGATAAAGCCATTTCACAGAGCCATAGTATAAATGTTTCCGGAGGTACGGAAAATACCAGCTATTATTTTTCCGGCGGCTATACGAAGCAACAAGGTATTCTGAAGAGAAATGAATTTGCACGTAAAAATCTCCTGTTCAATATTGATCAGCAATTAGGCAAGGCATTTACAGTTGGTGCGCGGATCAATTATTCCAATGAACAAAGTCTGATCTTTATCTGCAGGTAAAGCCATTTAGCTGGATGACCCTGAGAACACAATATGGTGCGGATTACATTATGCTGAACAATGATGTTTACCTGAACTATTTATCTGGTGATGCCGTTGCTTCTACCGGTGATGTAACCAGCACCTATTCGCAGTATAAGCGTTGGGTGTGGACCAGCACGATGCAACTGGATCATTCTTTTGGTAAGCATAACCTGAGTTTGCTGCTGGGTTCCGAACAGCAACGTGATGCGCGTGAACGCTATGGACTGCAGCGTCAAAAGCAAATGGATAATTATTTTAACAACAGTGAAGGCGGATGGCTGGTGGATCTCTCCCGGTATTTACTGCGGCGGGAAAACTATTTATTGTCTGCCTTCTCCCGTTTAAATTATAATTACAAGGAAAAATATTACATAAGCGCCAACGTAAGACAAGACCAGTTCTCCGCCTTTGGTCCCAATTACAAGAAAGGTACTTTTTATGGCTTCTCTGCGGGATGGGAAATTACGAAAGAAGCTTTCTGGCAGAATGCAGGATTGGATAATGTATTCAGTGGTTTCAAGATCAGGGCGAGTCATGGTAAGGTAGGTAATTTCGCAGGACTGAATGATTATGATGCGTTATCATTATACAAGCCTTCTCCTTATGGCGGTAATTCTTCTATTTATTTCAACCAGGCGGGTAACCCTAATCTGAACTGGGAAACCAGTAAGAAAACCGATATAGGATTTACTTACGGATTACTGAATAACAGGATCAATGGTGAGTTCTCTTATTACTATAATGACATTAATGGTTTGATCCTGTTTGTACCGCAAATGCCATCCGCCGGTATTCCTATTACAAGTACTACCGCCACCATTGCCACTATTCCCACCAACGTAGGCAGTATGTATAACAGGGGAGTAGAATTCAGCGTGAACGCCGCAGTGATTGATCAAAAAGATTTCTCCTGGAACAGTGCCTTCAACATAGCGTTTAATAAAAATGAAATCACTTCACTCGCAGGCGATATTACCGCTATTCCTTTTGTAACCAGTAGCCTGGAACAAACAAGTATCAATAAGGTAGGGAACCCCGCGAGTATGCTCTATGTGGTGCGTACCGCCGGTGTGGATCCCGCCACAGGCAGGAGGATTTTTATTAATGCTAAAGACGAACAGGTTTATTTCAGCAATTCGGATGCCGTTAAGTATAAATATGCAGATGGCAAAGCAGCACCAGCTATTGGTGTAAAAGATGCGGTGGCGTATAGAAATACCAATCCTAAAGTATTGGGTGGTTTTGAAAATACTTTCCGCTACAAGAATTTTGAACTTAATGTGCTGCTTACCTATCAAACTGGTTTTTATGTGTACTATGGCAGTAATGCAGGTTTAAGGGATCAGCGTTACTGGAACAACAGTACCGATGTATTGAACCGGTGGCAGAAAATAGGTGATCAAACGGATGTGCCGAGGTTAGTAAATGGGGATAACATTTCCAATGGTTCCTCTTTCGCGATTGCGGCCAATGTATTTAAAGGTGATTTTGTAAAATTAAGCACCGTAGGGTTATCGTACAGATTACCGGAAAGCATGGCTAAATCCATTCATCTCACCGGCGCCCATGTGTTTCTGCGTGGACAAAACCTGGCGTTGATCACCAAATATCCCGGACCAGATCCTGAAGTTTCTTCCAATGGTAACAATGCTTCCGGTCAGGGAGTAGATCGTAATACCATCGGTAATGGAAGAACAATTACGGTGGGGCTTAATATTAACTTATAAACTGCAACGAAGATGAGAAAATATTGCATATACATACTAGTCGTAGCTATAGCGGGTTTCAGCGCGTGCCAGAAGGATTTGTTAGACCCGGTGCCTTCCACCGATATTCCTGACTTCAAAGCATTTGAAACAAAAGACCGTATCAACAGTCAATTAAATGGATTGTACTCCGTGATGAAACACGGGAAATTCCTGGGTGGAAAATTTGCCATTGCCAATGAGGTAAGGGGAGAAGATTTTGTGAATGAAAAGGCCAACAATGTGACGCTGAATGCCAGCTGGAGAATGGTGCCTACCGGGGAAGCGCAGGAGGTGAAAGAAATCTGGTCACAGGGATATATCACTATTAATAACGTCAATGTTTTTTTGACGGGCATGAATGCCGTAGGTAACAAAGTAGTAGGCGATTCCATTGCTAAGTTATATGCCGGTGAAGCGAAGTTTGTTCGTGGTGTGAGTTATTTTTCGTTACTGCAGTTATATGCACGTCCACATTGGGATGGCGCTGGAAGTAAACCGGGATTGATTCTTCATGGGGAAGGTCATTCCCAGATAGGCAGTTATGCCAGGGCGCGCAGCACAGTGAATGAAACCTATGCGCAGATCATCAGGGACCTGGATTCCGCAGAAACCTTGTTGCCAAAGCCTGCTGCCGGTTCAATAACTGCCATTACACATGCCAATGCATTTAGTGCTATTGCATTTAAAATCCGGGTATATCTGTTCCTGGAGCAGTATGATAAAGTAATACAGGAAGCGGCTAAACTGGTATCCGCCAACGCGCCGTTCGTTTCACCCGGCGGGCATGCACTGGAAGGCGATATATTCAAAGTGTTTACCACTCCTTACACCTCTAAGGAATCCATCTTTTCCCTGCCCTTCTCCGGGGCTACAGGTGACTTCCCCGGTACACAAACGCAGATTGGCTATTACTTTACACCTTCTTCCAAACCATACACGGGCAACGGTGAGTATTCACTACATCCCAATGGAATTATTTCCGATTCTTCCTGGAAGTCTGCCACCGATGCACGGAGAAATTTCATCCTGGTGTTGGGTGCAAAAAAGTATTGGGTTAAGTTTCCCACTCCCAGTCCTTTTACGGATTTTATTCCGGTTATCAGGTATGCAGAAATACTGCTCGATGTGGCGGAAGCAAGGGTCAGGCAGTTGAATACGGTAGATGCTACTGCAGTAGCCCTGCTGTCTGCTGTAAGACATCGTTCCGATGCCTCTGTTACTTATACTACTGCTGATTTCGCGAACGCAAGTGTGTTGTTGGGCGCCATTACCAAAGAGAAGCATATTGAATTACTGGGTGAGGGGTTCCGTAGTATGGAAGTAACCCGCCTGGGTATTTCCTTCCCTTCAAAAAGCAGTGTAGTACCGGTGATTGAGCCGACAGCTCCACAGTATATCTGGCCTATTTCTTCTGATGAGATGATTTATAACAAACTATGTGTAGATAATTAATTCCGGAGAGCGCTGTAAATAAGAAGCCCCGTTACTAAAAAGTAGCGGGGTTTTGTTTGTTCGCTTATTCATAGGGTACTCTATGTTTTAACTAAATGTTTACCTGCAAAGTTGCAGGCGCTTCAACCTTTAATCGGGCATTTGACTACAAACTAGAAGGATTTGGCTACAGGTATTTTCTTAAACGGGGGGATATTTGCAGTGGATTTGGTTCTACTGAGGAATGGCTATGGCAATTGATCCGGAATTTTTTAATTTTAAATGGAGATTTATGAGGACAGTTTTGATAACAGGGGCTAACAAAGGCATTGGCTTTGAAACAGCCAAACAACTGGCGCAGTTGGGGAATTTCGTTTATATAGGCAGCAGGGACATGAGTACAGGACAAAAGGTAACAGATCAGTTGAAGGCTTCCGGAATAGCGAATGTGGCGGCCATCCAGATCGATGTAACCGATATAGAGACGATCAGAAGGGCAAAGGCTGAATTAGACAGTCAGATCGATTGCCTTGATTTACTAATAAATAATGCCGGTATTTCGGGTGAACAGCAGCAGCGTGTTGCTGATGGCAGTATGGATGCCATTCGTAGTTTATTTGAGACGAATTATTTTGGCGCTATTCAAACTACACAGGTCATCTTGCCGTTATTAAGGAAATCGTCCGCTCCGGCCATCATTAACGTATCGAGTGAGGTAGGGTCTTTAACGATGAACATGTCTGCCGACAGACGTCCCAACTGGGCTAGTTTTTCGGCATACGGATCTTCTAAAACTGCATTGAATGCTTTTACCGTTATGCTGGCCAACGAACTGCGTCCCGAAAATATAATGGTCAATAGCGTTACGCCGGGTTATACTGCGACCGATCTTAATGGATTTAAGGGTTTTAAGACTGTTGCGGAAGGGGCAAAGCCGATTGTACAACTTGCAATGTTAGCAGATCCCACAGTGACAGGCAGGTTCTTCAACGACGGCGGGGAAATTCCCTGGTAGTGGTCCCGGTGTCAGCCGGAATTTGTTTATGTTGCAGAGGGCATTTATATCATTTTCGAATTGCCTGTCAGGGTTAAAAAATTTTGCTCATGGTAAACAATAATGTTCAGCGAATAAAGTCTATTAGTGAATATCATCGCATCCGTGGTTTGGCTGCACCGGAACATCCATTGATTAGTCTGATAGACTATAATAAAATAAAGCATTCGCGGGAGAATAATGACATTAGCTGGGCCTATGATTTTTACTTTATTGCTTTGAAAAGAGGTCTTGACGCCAAAATAAAATACGGACAGCTGGAATATGATTTTGACGAAGGCACGATGTTTTTTATAGCGCCGGGGCAGATATTTAAGATTGAAATTAATCAGGACGCGCCAGGCAAGTCGGGTTGGATGTTGCTGGTCCATCCTGATTTTTTCTGGAATATGCCGCTGGCAAAAAATATAAAGAAATACAAATACTTTGGGTATTCCGTTCGGGAAGCGCTGTTCCTTTCAGAAAAGGAAGAAACAGCTATTTCCGGCATTGTTCAACATATCCGGCAGGAGTATCAATCAAACATCGATAAATTTAGCAGGCAAATTATTGTTTCCCAGATAGAGGTTTTACTCAATTATGCCGACCGGTTCTATCAACGGCAGTTTATTACCCGCGAAGAAGCGAATCACCAGGTGCTTGAAAAGCTGGAAGCACTGCTGGATGATTATTTTGACGACGTCACCCAAAAAGTAGGACTGCCCACTGTCAATTATGTTGCCGAACAACTGAACCTTTCTCCCGATTATATGAGTACTTTACTGAAGGTATCCACCGGGCTTAATACACAGCAGCATATTCATGAAAAGCTGATCGAAAAAGCGAAAGAAAAGTTAACCGGTACGACTTTATCAGTGAGCGAAGTTGCCTACGAGCTGGGATTTGAACACTCACAGTCCTTCAGCAAGCTTTTTAAAGCAAAGACGAATCTTACTCCATTGGCATTCAGGAAATCTTTTTGCTAAAGATGAGGTTATATTTCCCCTATTTTATATGAACATATCAAAGGAAGAAGTTACCAAACTCATTTCTTCTATGACAGGCGCTACTTCAAGTCCACTCGCATCTCTTTGCTGCTGGAAGGTTTTGAAGAATGGTGCATCGAGCAGCAGGTGCTGGACCTCATTGTTTTCATAGATGGCAAAGTGAGTAAAGGTTTTACCATCCGCACCCAGGTTAACGAAGTATTTAATCGCAGGGATATTGAGCTGGCGTAATTCATTAATGGCTACCCTTACATTTTCCTGGTTCTGTTGTGCAAAGCTTGATTTTACGGTGTAAGTTACTTTTACGATTTTCATATGTTAGTTTTTATGTTGTTGATTTTTAGCTGGGAGTAAGAATTAATGATCCTTTTAAGCCGTTCTTCCCTAATAAGACAAAACAGCGCCGCAAAACGTGACAACTTTTCATCTTTTTTTATGCTTCCTTTAAAAAGCTTCCCGGATACGTGGCCGGGCCGGTGAAAAAACGAATAGGGATAACTACAACCTATTGTTCTTTTTTGTAGATTTCGTTTCTGAAGGAAGCATTTATATACTTATTTAAACCCATGGTCATGAAAATCAGGAAAAGTTTTGTAGTAGTGGCGGCACTATTGGCAGCCGGCACGCTATGCTCACTTGCATTACCCCAGGAACCTGAAAAGGCAAAAAATCTGAAAGTACTGCCAAAGGATATCAGCCATGAAGAGCTGATTACCGTAATGCGTGGTTTTAATGCTGCGCTGGGCGTAAAATGTAATTTCTGTCACGAGCCGCGGAAAGACGATCCGAAGAAAATGGATTTCGCCAGCGATGAAAATCCGCACAAAGGAACAGCAAGGGACATGATGAAGATGACCAAACGTATCAACAAGAAGTTCTTCAAGGGGAGCGAAGTAATGGCGGTCAGCTGTTATACCTGCCACCACGGTAATGAAGAACCAAAAACCAAACCGGACCCAGCACCGGAAGCTGCAAAGTAAATTGAAAGGGCCGCTGCAAAGCGGCTTTTTTATTTATTATCGGTGAGGCTCGTTTACGGGCTTCACTTTTTGGGCGATGAAGAAAGAAGATATTCCTTAGGCATACCGTGGTCAACCTGGCTGGAACAATAATTGCAAAGATGCTCAGCGGACAACTGCAAATACCCGTTGAAAGCCGTTTTTATTTTCAAAAAGGTATAGCAGTGCAACGAGGAGAGTGTGGAAAAAAATCCGCAATGCTGCGGCTTTTCTTTCCAGGGTGAGGAAGGGAAATACCTGTGTCTATAAAAGTACCCCATTGTTCAGTTGCTTTTGCCAGGTACTAACCAAAATGGATATATGAAGAGCGTGCAACATCATTATGTAGTAGCTGTAGGTGCATCGGCTGGTGGTCTGGAGGCCATTCAGGAGTTTTTTGATAATATGCCACAAACAGATAACCTGTCTTTTGTCATCATACAACACTTGTCGCCGGATTTTAAAAGTCTGTTAGTAGAACTGGTATCTCGGCATACGCAGATGAAAGTAGTGGAAGCCACTCATAACCAGCCGGTGGTAAAACATTGTATCTATGTGATCCCCAATACAAAACAGATACGAATAGAGAAAAATAAATTAGTACTGTCTGAAAAAACGCATGAGAAAGTGCCTAACAATGCCATTGATGTTTTTTTACACTCGCTGGCAATGGATAAACGTCAACGTGCGGTAGCTGTTATTCTTTCCGGTACCGGCACAGACGGTACACGTGGTATTGTGACGATCAAAGAGCAGGGAGGTATTGTGCTGGTACAGGATCCCAAAACAGCCAAGTTTGATGGCATGCCCAATAGCGCCATTCTTTCCGGTTATGCAGATATTATAGGTACACCGGCAGACCTGGCAGCTGCTATTATCAATGATATCAGGCATCCGGACGTAAATATTTTTAATACCAAAGAACCGGATGAAAAAACATTGAGTCGCATTTTTGAACTGATTTACAAAAATGGCGGCAACGATTTTCATTATTATAAAACACCTACTATTCTGCGGCGCATCAGCAAAAGAATGGTACAACTGGATTTTAAAGACCCTGTGAAGTATGCTGCTTACCTGGAGGAGCATGCAGATGAATGCAAAGAGCTGGCACATGACTTCCTGATTAGCGTTACCCGTTTTTTTCGTGATACAGAGGCCTTTACCTTGCTGGAAAGTAAGGTGATTCCTGAAATTATTTTCGCGAAAGAACCCGATGAACAGCTAAAAGTATGGGTATCTGCCTGTAGTACAGGGGAAGAAGCGTATTCTATTGCCATGCTGATAGATAAAGTGCTGGAGCGGACAGGGAAGCGTTTGGATGTAAAAATATTTGCTTCGGATATCGATGTGGCTAACCTGGAAATTGCGTCACAAGGCGTATATCCGTTAGCGATATCCAATGATATACCGGCAGAAATGCTCAGTAAATATTTTACGATAAAAGGGAAAGGATACGTGGTAGCTCCCCGTTTACGTAAACAGATTGTTTTCGCCAGACATGATATCACAAAGGATCCTCCGTTTATTAAGAACGACCTGGTTACCTGCAGGAATATGCTTATTTATATGAAYAATATACTACAGGAGCGCATCTTCAATACCCTGCAGTTTTCGCTGAACAAGGAAGGCTTTCTTTTTCTGGGGCCGAGCGAAAATCCAGGTTATCCCAAAGGCACTATGTTGCAGATCAGTAATAAGTGGAGGATCTTTAAAAAATTGCAGGACTTAAAGCCCCGGCTCAGCTTCGGAGATACCTTTACTTCCCCCGTCAGTGCAAGAGGAAAGGAAATGTTATCGCGTATAGGTAAACAGTTTGAAACAAAAGTGCAACGCTCCCTGTGGATGGACGCACGTGATGCGCTGACAGATGATCTCGGCTTTATAGCGTTATATATCGATAGGAACTTTGAGGTGAAAGAAACAATGGGCAATTATGATCAGTTGCTTAAGCTACCCAGAAAGGTGTTGAACCTTAACCTGATCCGTATGCTGCCACAGGAGCTTTCCCTGGTGATCAATAAAGAGATTCGCCGGGCTTGGAAAAACAATGAAAAGGTCATTGTTAATAACCTGCGCTACAAAAAGGATGATAAGAGTGGTGTGATTAATTTGTTGATCAATCCTATACTATCAGCAGAAAATGACTACACGCTGGTAACCATTACAAAAGTAGAAATAGCTCCTTCGGTGGAGGTAGTTCCTTATGTAACAGACGGTATTGATCCGGATTATATCAACGGCCTGGAAAGTGAATTGCAGGAAGTAAGAAATAGTCTGCAACTCGCCGTAGAAGATCTGGAAACAGCCAATGAGGAACTGCAAAGCTCCAATGAAGAATTGTTGTCTTCCAACGAAGAGTTACAGAGCTCCAATGAAGAATTACAATCATTGAATGAAGAGCTATACACTTTGAATACAGAGCATCAGCTAAAGATAAAAGAGCTGATAGAGCTGAATGATGACCTGAATAATTATTTCCGGAGTACAGATATCGGGCAGATTTTCCTGGATGACCAGCTGAACATACGCAAGTTTAATCCGGCTTCTGCTTCTATGATCAACTTTATTGAAAGTGATCTGGGGCGGCCTTTTACGCATATCTCGAATAATATCAGGTATGATAAGCTGATGGAAGATATTGAGTATGTGCAGCGAACCAGGCAGGTAGTGGAAAAGGAAGTGCAGCTGAATAAAGGCAGAGAATTGCTCATGCGTATCATGCCTTATATCACCCGCGACGGAAGGCATGCGGGCATCATTCTAACCTTCGTGGATATTACAACTATCGCCAATCTGAATAACATTATACGAAGTGTTTTCAATGCCAGTCAGAGCGCCATTTTTGCTTTGCATACCGTTGAGTCTGAGTCGGGAGTAGTTGATGATTTCATTATTACTACGGTAAACAGGATGGCTTATGATTGGTTTGGTGGGGCACATCAACGGCTCACTGGTAAAAGTTTGAGGAATGATTTGCCGCTGCTGTCTACGCCTGAATTGTTTGAGGAGTATTTACTGGCCATGCAGAATGACAGTATCGTTGACCGGGATGTTTTCCTGCAGGAGAAGAACAGCTGGTATGAGATGACGGCTATAAAAATGCCGGGAGGGCTGGTGGTTACTTTTACAGACGTAACGGATAAGAAACTGGCATTCCAGAAAATAGAGCAAAGCTATAGTGAGCTGAATGAGGTGAAAGAGCATCTTAAATTACTTAACCTGGAGCTGGAAGATAAAGTGCGCGATCGTACCAGGGAGTTGTCGATCAGTGAAGAACGGATTGCCAGCAACATTGCAGAGAAACGTTTCCTGGCAGAGGCCATGCCATTAATGGTTTGGACTTCCGTAGAAGCTGGACAGGTTGATTTTGTAAACAGCCAGTTTGAATACTATACACAACTACTGTATGAAGATGCCATTGGCACCGGTTGGCAAAGAGTGATCTATCCTCCCGATCTGGAGGTGTTGCTGGATACCTGGAAGAAAGCGGCGATAGCGCATACTGACTTTAATTGCGACATAAGAATATTGAGTCATGGGGAGCAATACCGCTGGAATCTGTTGCGGGCCAAGGCCAGAAAAGGAGAGGGCGGGAAATTTTTCAGCTGGGTAATTACCAACATGGATGTTCATGAGCAAAAAGTCATGAACGAGGTGCTGGAGGAAAAGGTGGCAGAACGTACGATGCAATTGCAAAAGAGTAATCTGGACCTGGAATCCAGTAATAATGATCTGCAATTATTTGCTTCGGTGGCGTCTCATGACTTGCAGGAGCCGCTGCGTAAGATCCACATGTTTTCCAAAATGGTCAGGGATAAACATGATACAGAGTTGCCGGAGAGCACTGTATTATATCTCAATAAGATCATGCACGCTGTTAACCGCATGAAATCACTGATGGTCAATATTCTTCATTTTTCTAAATTAACCACGGAGAATGCAGGTTTTGAATGGATAGATCTGAATCAGGTGATGGAGGAGGTGCAGGAAGATTTTGAAATGCTGGTGAAAGAGAAAGATGCGGAGATCATCGTGTCTGATATGCCGGAGTTGATGGCAAACAGGTCCMAGATTCAGCAGGTGTTTCAAAACCTTATTGGTAATTCACTGAAATTTACTTCTCCGGAAACAACACCAAAGATCCATATCAGCGCACAGCGGATTAAAGAGAAGTCCCTGGAGGCAGTGGAGGCGGCAGATGGTAAATGGTACAGATTATCCATTGTAGATAATGGAATTGGTTTTGATGAGCAGTTTAAGTCAAGAATATTCGACCTTTTCCAGCGCCTGAATTCAAAAGACATGTACGAGGGAACCGGTATCGGGTTGGCCATCATTAAAAAAATAGTAGAAAAGCACCAGGGGCTTATTACTGCAGAAAGTAAAGCCGGTGAAGGTGCGAGTTTTCATATCATTTTACCTGAGCAGCAGGAGATTTAAAGCACATTATATGAAGCCATTTAAGAAGATATTACTGGCAGAAGATGACGAAGATGACAGAATGATCTTCGATGATATTGTAGAACAATTGAAAACGGTAAATGATTTTACTTTCAGTGCTGTTGATAACGGGCTTAAAGTCATTCAGTTGCTTGCCCGGCTGGAAACCTCCGCATTGCCGGACCTGATCATTCTTGATCAGAATATGCCGCAGATGAATGGAAAGGAAGCCCTGGGATTACTGAAAGAGGATCCGCGTTTGAAGCATATTCCGGTAGTGATTTATTCTACCTTTAATGACGCCAGGCTGGCGGCTACCTGTTTGGAGATGGGAGCGGACCAGGTGATTACCAAACCCGATTCCTATGAAGGATTTAACGCGGTTATTTCGCAGCTGGTCGGCAAATACCTTTTTGAAAAGGTCCAATAATGCTCTTTTTAGTGTCTTTCATATGTTATTTTTTTAATTTATCAGCATCGGGACGGGAAAAAGAGTATCTTTGCTTCCGTCTGTTGAGTTAAAAGCATAAAGCACAGAAGTATCTATTCTCTCCAGTCCGGAAATCTTTTCTTTACTGCTCTCCTCAATTGTGATAACGCTAAAGATGAAGAAGCGTTATTTTATAATTTATTACATCAGATATATCAACATGTTATTTGAGCAATTAGGGCTTATTGAGCCCATTTTAAAAGCAGTTAAAACCGAAGGCTACACTACGCCTACTCCCATACAGTTACAATCTATTCCTATTGTATTGGAAGGTAAAGACCTGCTCGGATGCGCGCAAACAGGCACCGGTAAAACGGCAGCGTTTGCTATTCCCATTTTACAGTTATTACATAACAGTACGCCGGCCAATCAAGGCTTTAAACATATCCGTACACTGATTCTCACGCCTACCAGGGAACTGGCGGTTCAGATCGATGAAAGCTTTGCCGCCTACGGCAAGCACACCGGCCTGAAGCACGATGTGATTTTTGGTGGAGTACCTCAGCACAGGCAAACCATTGCCCTGCGTAACGGTACCGATATCCTGATCGCTACACCGGGTCGCTTACTGGATCTCATGAACCAGGGCTACATTTACCTGAACCATCTGGAAATATTTGTTTTAGATGAGGCAGATCGTATGCTGGACATGGGCTTTATCAATGATATCAAGAAAGTAATACGGGAACTGCCGCAACAGCGTCAAACCCTGTTCTTTTCTGCTACCATGCCACCAAGCATTGCACAGCTGGCCAATTCCTTACTTTATAAACCAGAAAAAGTAACCATTACGCCGGTAGCTACTACCGCTGAAAGGGTAGAACAGTCGGTTTATTTTGTGAAGAAGAAAGATAAGCAGTCCCTGCTGGATCATCTTTTGAGAGATAAGACCATAGAACGCACCATTGTGTTTACACAAACCAAGCATGGTGCCGACAGGATCGCTAAAAACCTGAAGAAGCGCAATATCAACGCAGATGCGTTGCATGGCGATAAGTCACAGGCTTCCCGTCAGAATACCCTGAACAACTTTAAAAATGGCCACCTGCGTGTGTTGGTAGCTACAGATATTGCTGCCAGAGGTATCGATGTGGACTCACTGGAACACGTGATCAACTATGACTTACCGAATGTTTCTGAAACTTACGTACATCGTATAGGCAGAACCGGTAGAGCAGGTGCCGCAGGTTACGCACTTTCTTTCTGTGATACAGAAGAAAGACCTTTCCTGAACAGCATCAACAAGCTGACCAGGCAAATCATTCCATCTGTGCCCCATCCTTTTGAAGAAGCGGCATTAATGGAAGCCAACAGCGTTAATCCGGATATGCCTAAGGCAGATCCAAGAAGACCTAAACCTAAGAATAGAAGGGGCAGGATCGATAAGAGAGACAGAACTTTCTAGGATTATAGTCATAAGATTTTAAAAGAAGAGCGAAGACAAAAGCAATAGCTGCTTTGGTTTTCGCTTTTCTTTTTTTGATGTCAATGCCGTAAGGGCCCAACATTACATCACTTCCGCTTTGATTTTCCCCGCTTTAATCGCTTTTACGAAGACTGCATAATCTTTCTCTGTCTGGTCTGCATAGGCAACGGCGAACTTGCCTATTGCCTGATCCATCACATCCGCTTTTCCTAAATAGCCGCTGATTATATCTGCAGGCCCTGTTTTAGCATGCGCCCGGGCGAGTACTCTGCCACATAAACCAGCATAAGCGGCCATTACCTCCTTATCGAAATGCTCCACATCAGGGGCTATTTTCCGGTCTCTCAGCTGCCGCAGGTAAAAGTGCCTGTTTTCCAGCCCGGTACTCCAACCCAGGAACATATCACTGGCTGCCTGTACCAGTCGCTGGCCCTGTACGATGCGTTCACCATTATGCTRATATTTACTTTTGCCGGTATAGGCTTCTAATACACTTGGTCTGGCCTCTTTTATCTGCATGAACAAAGGCTCATCTTTCGCATTCATCATCAGCGCAACGAGGCAACGGGTACCTACGCTGCCCACGCCTACTACTTTCAGTGCAATATCTATCACCCTGTACTGGCTGAAAAGGAAGCGCCGGTCGGCTTGCAGGGTATTCATGTAAAAGTTAAGAAATGACTGCACCATCTCTTTCTGTTTCACCAGATCGATCGGGTGATAGATGAGCGGATGCTGGTCCAGGATTTCAAAGCTACCCAATACACTTTGGGTGATTTTATAAAATACTTTTTCGGGAGTGCTTTTTTGTGCTTTGTCCATGGCATCTTTCAGCATGGTTTTTACTTTTTCATTGCGGGCTTTATTAAGGAGGTCCTGCATTTCAAATTTCATGTACCAGAGGTCCAGTGTATTCATCTGGGCGTATTCCGCTATGGCAATTCTATAAGCGCTGGCCATGTCTATGGCCATTTGTTGGGCATCCGTTTCCCGCATATTATTATGCCTGGCAGCCAGTACAAAGCTGGTAGCCAGTCTTTTGATATCCCATTCCCATGTAGCAGGCAATGTTTCATCAAAGTCGTTGGCATCGAAAATGAGGTTACGTTCCGGTGTAGCAAAGCCGCCGAAGTTCATGAGATGGCAGTCACCCATGGCCTGCACAGATAGCTGTGTATGCGGGAGACCGGACAGATCATGTGCCATAATATCTGCTGTTCCCCGGTAAAAAGCAAATGGGGATACACTCATTCTGCCGCAACGAATGGGGATAAGGTCTGGTACCCTGTCGTAGTTGGAGGCGTTGATCGCTTGCAGGATAGTGGGGCGCTTGGACGATAGTTTAAAATCTCCCTGGGAGGCGCGCGGGACTTTATCCCTGATCTTTTTGCCTGGATTATCTGAAATGGTGGCCATAATAATGTAATTAGTATTCAAACGTATGAAGTACACTACTTGTTTTTATTATCACAGAAAGATACGTTTTTCGTGTTTTTTATTGAGACCGATTGCAAAGCAAAGATTTGGTAAATCGGCTTTTTTATTCTAGGTTTGGTTAAGAGACGCAAAAATTTTCTCTATATCAACCAGCACAATATTGAAATGCCATTACAGATTTCATCATTCGTTTTAACGTAATATCAACCATCAAGAAGCAGCACGTCATGAATTAAGCGTTTTTTACGCGATAGAAATTGAGTTCACTTGTCGTTTTACCTGATATTCCATTTACAGTGAAACAAGTACATCATCAACCGGTTGATCTGCAGGAAGTAGCTGCGGGTAGTGAAAAAGCATTCAAAGCTTTGTTTGATCAGTATCGTGGAAGATTATTCTATTACATTTCCCGCTTTATAAAATCAGAACAGGTGGCGGAGGAGCTGGTACTGGACGTATTTATGAAGATATGGACTGGTAGAGATCTCATTTCACAGATCCATAATTTCGATGCCTTTCTTTTCCGTATTGCACATAATAAAAGTATAGACTTCCTGCGTACAGCAGCCAGGGATCCTCGTTTGCAGGAGCTCTTGTATGAGGTGACTGACCTCGCCGGTACAGAAGGAGCAGATACTATGCTGATCGTACATGAGTATGAAGAGAAAGTGCGTACCGCTATTTCCCTGCTGCCACCACAATGCAAAAAAGTATACACGTTAAGTCGTGAAGAAGAACTGTCACATGATCAGATAGCACAACAGCTGCATATTTCGAGGGCAACTGTTAATAATCACATCGTACTCGCCCAACGTTTTATCCGTAACTACCTTGTTAAAGAGATAGATATAGCGATTGTCATCCTCATTATCGGAAAATTTTAACTTTTTTTTATCCTTCATTAGTTATCGTTCCTTTTTTACTCGTCTTACTAACAGGAGAATGCTTTTTACCACAATTATTGCATTATGGATAACGGTCCTGTTCATACGTGGAAGTACCTGTTGGCGCAATATCTTGACAACAGGATTTCAAAGGAGGAGTTAGCGGAACTACTGCGTAAGGCAGGAGAGGAGGAAGATATGGAGATGCTCACCATCGTATTGAAAGAACAATGGGAAGCCTCCAGAGACGTAACAGACCATAGTGGACGGGACTGGGATGCAAAGTTTATCACGATGATGGCCGAGGCCCCGCAAATACAGGACCGTCGACCGGTAAGGAGGCTCCTGAAAATAGCCGTGGCAGCCAGTATCGCTGCCTTGATCGCCATAGGCGGTTATTTCTTCTCTTTTAAAAAAACAACGGCACCACCGTCAATAACGTCAACGACTAAACGCAAAGATATCGCACCCGGGACAACAGGTGGCATTTTGGTATTGGCCAATGGTCAGCAAATTGCACTGGACAGTGCCGGCAATGGATTGCTGGCGCTACAGGGAAGTACCAAAGTGACCAATCGTCAGGGAAAAATCGTTTATAATGCCTCCGGCGGGAATAGTGAACAACTATTTAATACGGTAGTAACCCCAAGAAGCAAACAGTATCAGCTGGTATTGGCTGATGGTAGCAGTGTTTGGTTAAATGCTGCTTCCTCTGTTCGTTTTCCTACTGCCTTTTCCGGCAACGTAAGAAGGGTAGAGATCACAGGGGAAGCCTATTTTGAAGTGGCTCCCCTGTTGCGTAATGGAAAGAAAGTACCTTTTATTGTATCTACCCGCGGCATGGAAGTGCAGGTACTGGGTACACACTTTAACGTGAACGCCTATCCGGACGAACATACTATTAAAACCACCTTGCTGGAAGGCAGCGTCATTGTCACCAAAGGGAATGCAAAACAGCTGCTGAAGCCCGGAGAACAGGCACAGCTGAATCCCGGAAACAATATTGTATTATATAAGGATGTGGACACCGATGGAGAGGTAGCCTGGAAAAATGGATATTTCTCTTTTGATCAGGCCGACCTGAGCAGTGTAATGCGACAAATTGCCCGCTGGTACGATGTGGAAATCGTATACGGAGGCAAGGTGCCGAACCGCCGCTTTGGAGGGGAAATTTCACGTACTTCCAATGTATCACAGGTGTTGAAGATACTGGAAGAGAGCAAAGTACATTTCAGAATAGAAGAAAAAAGGATCATCGTATTGCCATAATAAAAAACCGCCCTGAGGTGAGAGTCAGAGCGGCAAATAGTTCTGGAGAATACTAGTCATAACAATTTGTAGGAACGAATTGCTAATTACCCAACCAAAACCACTACTAAAGTATGAAAAAAATTCTACGTACCGCCTGGTATTTCAGCCGTCGCGTACTGCCCAAAACGCTCCTGTTTATGAAGCTAACAGCCATTCTGATTATGGCCGCCTGTCTGCAGATTAGTGCAAAAGGCTACTCACAGAAAGTCACATTGGCCGAGAAAAATGTACGGCTGGGAAAAGTGTTCCGTGCTATTAAAAAACAAACCGGGTATTCCTTTTTCTTCGATGAATCCTGGATGCGGCAGGCAGACGCCGTAACAATTGATGTGAAAGACGCTTCCCTGGAAACCACGCTGGACATATGTTTTAAAAACCAGCCACTCACCTATACCATTGTTGGCAGCACAGTGGTAGTAAAACAAAAAGAAGAAAGTCAGCAAGACAATATCGACCACGATATGGCCCTGGTAGCCGAAATTAGCGGGGTGATTACCGATATGGATAAACATCCGCTGGCAGGGGTATCTATCAAAATAAAAGGTACCAACAAAGGCACTATCAGTAATTCGAATGGTGAATTTACCCTCCATGCCGAACCCGGTGACGTACTCGAGATCAGTTTTGTAGGATATAAAAAGCAGGAAATAAAAGTAGGAGATAACACCAAACTGTCTGTAAAGCTGGAACTCTCCAGCAGCGGATTGGGTGAAGTGGTAGTAACCGCACTGGGCATCGGTAAAAACGATAAAACAGTAGGTTATGCACTCACTACTGTAAAAGGTGAAGAACTCACCCGTACCAATTCGGTGAACCCGATTACCGCCCTGCAAGGTAAAGTAGCCGGCGTGAATATCAGCGTAATGACGGCGGCCGGCGTGCAAACATCTCCCTTTATCCAGATCAGGGGAGCCAAGGTATTAGGTACACCTGGTAATAACGTGAACCAGCCCATTTTTGTAATAGATGGAAATGTGATTACGAATAACGTATCAGATGCAGATAACGCCGATGCGGGTTCTCAGCTGAAAAACCTGAACCCCGATGATTATGAATCCATCACTGTACTGAAAGGAGCGGCAGCTACCTCTATCTACGGTTCCAGAGGTATCAACGGCGCCATCGTTATTACTACTAAAAAAGCAAAGGCTGGAGACGGATTTTTAATTGAAGTCAATTCTACTTATCAGAAGGAAAGCGTGTATCGGGCACCAATGGATTTACAAAATGTATATGGTCAGGGAGACTATGTAGAAAGAGAAGGTAATTTCAGACCAGATGGCACACAAACCAAAACAGATGCCAGCTGGGGACCTTTGATGGATGGTAGTTTACACCCAGCTGCTTTTAATCCCAAAAAGATGGTGCCTTATTCACCACAACCCAACAACTGGAAAACATTTTACCAGGATGGTAATTACATCAATAATAATATTGCTATCAGCAGCGCTACTGATAAGTTTAACTATCGCCTGTCGTATTCCAACAACTATACCAATGGTTTATTGCCAAACAATGGCATGAAAAGGAACTCTGTTGATTTAAAAATCGGCGCCAAATTAAATAAAGTATTTTCTACCGACTTCGGCATCAGTTATTCCAATACAGAAGCAAAGAACTTCTTCTCCCAGGGTCGTTACTACTATGGCGGGGGACAGAATCTGGCATTTAATACCTACTACCTGCCAAGAAATATAGATTTTGGTGATTGGTATAAAACGTATCGCGCACCAGACAATACACCTGATTATGCGGATACCTACGCTAATCTTGGTGCAGCGGTGAATGCGTTTTCCAGGTTTGATAAGAATAATTATTTCCGTCACGAAAATTCCATACTGGGATACATGCAGCTGAAAGCACAGGTAAACCCCTGGCTGGACCTGTCTGCCAGAGGTAATTTCAACTTCTATAAAATACGTACAGAAGAAAAAGACTATGGTAACGGTACTAATAATACCGGTGGTTATTATTCATCCGGAGGCAGCTATACCAGCGATTACACGTTGCTGTTTATGGCACATGCCACTAAAGATGTCATGAATAAAGACCTGAACATTGACTTCCGTTTATACAATGAAATATATGGAGACAGACTCGGAGAAAGCTACGGAGCCTCCACCAATGGTCAGCTGAGCGTACCCAATGTTTTTTTCCTGGGTAACTCTTCCCTGAATATTCAAAACCAGTATTATTACGGTTCCACCAGTGTTCCGGGTCCCCGATATCCTTCCCAGTTAACGATTGGTGTTGGTGGTATCCTCAACCTGAATTACAAACAATTCCTGAACCTGGAAATCACCGGACGTAACGACTGGAGATCTACCCTGACTTACCCGGTAGCAGCCATCGGCGCGAAGAATAATTATTCTATTTTTTATCCTTCTGCTAACCTCTCTTATTCTTTCTATGATCATTTCGAGAAGAGTATGCCAGGATGGATTTCTTCCGGCAGAGTGCGGGCTTCCCTGGCGTATGTAGGTAACTCCGGTATTGCCGGTGCCTATCAGACAGGTGTTGGTTATTCCCCAGGCACTATCCTCAATCAGAACGGAGCTTCTGTCGGTACTGCCACACAATACAATGCCAACGTAAAACCCAACCTGGACCTGAGAGCGCAGATCTCCCGTACCTGGGAATTTGGTACCAATTTCGGTTTGTTAAAGGACCTGATCAATGTGGATTTTGCCTGGTATAAAACCAATACTTTCCACCAGTTGATTAACCTGGCCGGTGTACCGGAAACAGGTTACAGCCAGGTATTCTTTAACGCCGGTAATATCCAGAACAAAGGATGGGAATTGTTAGTGAACATTTCGCCTATCCGTAGTAAAAACTGGGGATTGGATTTTGCGGTGAACTTAGGACATAATAAGAGTAAGATTATTGAGTTTGGTAATGGTATCAAAGACTGGAACCTCAGTGATAACTATGAAGGCGTAAGTGTGCATGCCTATGAAGGTGGCGACTTTGGTGTGTTAACTACAAATGTGGGCGACTACCTGGCCAGCACCAAGAATGATCCTAAAACAGGATTCCCACTGATTACTTATGGCGGCAGAATTACAAGCCCTGCTGGTCAGTATGACATGGTGAACTATAACCTGGTGCAGTTACCGGGCGGATCTGCAGCACCGAAAATGGGTAAAGTAGAACCAGACTTAACAGGTGGTATAAGTGCTACTGTGAGATATAAAAACTTCAGTTTATTTACACAGGTAGATGGCCGCTTCGGTGGTTATGTATATTCAGAATCTTATGCTTATGCCATGGGACAGGGTACACCAAAAAATTCCCTGCAGTACCGCGACCAGGCTCACGGAGGCGTAGCACGTACCGACCCGCAGTGGAATGGTGGAAAGCCCATGTATGATGGCGTAATTCCAAATGCAGTATTTGATGAGGGACAAATGAGTCCGTTGCAGCCAGCTGTCAGCATTGCCGGCATGACCTTTAAAGAAGCTTATGATAAAGGGCTGGTAGAACCCTTTAAAGCGTCTTTATACTATAATACTTTTTACGGATGGGAAACCAATCTGAATAACAATGGTACTATCAGCAAAAATTCCTGGGTAATGCTGCGTGAAATCACGCTGGGATACCGGTTGCCTGCTGCGATTACCAATTCCATTCATTTGAAGGGAGCCAGGTTAACGTTAACTGCCCGCAATGTTGGTTATTTGTACAGAACACTGACTGGTGGCCAGAATCCGGCGTCTCTGCAAAGTAATGATCCATTCAGACCGTTCATTACCGGTGGGGTACCTTTTTCCCGCAACTATGCAGCAACCCTCCACATTTCTCTGTAAAACAACTAATACATAGACGATGAAAAAGACTAATAAATATATACTGGGATTACTTACCCTCGCTTTGGTAAGTCAGTCATGCAAAAAGACGCTGATAGATATTAACACCAATCCGAATTTACTGCCGGATGTAAATCCGGAGTTCCTCTTCACCGGGGCTACTGTAGATATTGATATCAATGGGCGTGATCGTCCCRCACAAAAGTATGGCGCCACTTTAAGCTATATGCAATATGTGGTACCGGATGCGGTGACTAACAGCAGTCTTTCCGGAAAGTATGCCGATCCTGCCAAGAGCACCGGTCCTAATCCGAATTTCTTTTTTTACGGCGACTACTTCAATTCCACCGGTCGCGATATGCACCGGATCATCGATAAAATCAATTCCCTGCCAGATGCTACCAAGGCTACTTACCAGGGATTAAAAGCGATTTGCTCTATTGTGGATGTATATCATGCGTGGAGAGTAGCGGACATTTTCGGTGCATTACCTTACAGCCAGGCATTCAATGATGCGCAATATCCTTTACCGCAATACGATTATGATTTTAACCTGTATAAAGTGTTTGATCAGCAATTGAAAGATGCGGCTACTTTGTTGAAAAATAATRCGACCAACCAGTTTGCGTTGGGCAACCAGGATTTATTCTATGGTGGCGATTATGGAGAGTGGCTGGGCCTTGCCAATACATTGCGTATTAAGATTGCACAGCGTTATGAAAAACGTGATGCTGCGAATTTAACAGCGGTGCTGAATGATGTGGCGACTAATTTTGCGGGCAAACTGATTGCTCCTTCTTTATCAGATCCTACCAATGATGGATCGTTCGCCATCAATCATACCCGCGACTGGAATAATAATGTGGATGATATCAACGTGATCCTRTTTAATTATAACGCGTCTTTTTCTTTTGTGGAATACCTGAAATCCACGAACGATCCGCGTATTGGATTTATGATCCGGCAAAATGATATGGGCAATAACAGTAACCAGTATCTGACCGTGAAAGTGAATGGGGATGCGGCATCGCAGGCTGCACTGGTATTGCCTGAAAACCAGGTACGTTACTGGGGCAAGCATGCGTCTCCTGCCTCCGCTGGTGATGCTACTTATGGTCCTACGGGTTTAGACAGGAATAAAACATTTACCCTGAAAGATGGTACCACGCAGAATCTGCTCTTCTTATCGGCTATTCAAACCCGTTTGTTTGTGAAGAATGGTGGTTTTGGAGGATTTGATCAGCGTTCCAAGCAAGTCCTGATGCATACGGATGAACCTTATTCCGATGGGTCTACCATTAAAATGAAATCTTTCTTTGTTACGTATGCTGAAACCTGTTTTATGATGGCAGAGATAGCAGAAAAAGGTGGTAATGGCCTGGGCCAAACTGCTTCCCAATGGTTTTACAAAGGCGTACAGGCTTCCTTTAATCAATATCAGGCTTTTGCGGTGGCTACCAAAGTACCGAATGCAGATGCCATTAATATTGGCGCATTTGCCACACCGGCAGGTATTCCTTACAAGGGGCTACCCAGTATTTATTCACAATCCTGGGTGCATTTCTTAATGCAGCCGGATGAAGCATGGGCGATGTGGAAACGTACCGGTTATCCACAGTTCACTGATGTAAGAGCAGGTAATAACGGTAAAATAGGAGATGGATCTTCTATTGCTTACCTGGAAAACTTATGGGACGGGGGTAAGAATTTACTGATTGCCCGCCGTAATAGTCTGAATGTGAGTTCTACGCTTAACCAGGACAATTATAATACAGCGGTGCAAACGATGATAGCAAAAGATCCTGCTTATGGCGCCGGTGCAGCCGATACCAAGGGCAGAATATGGTGGGATAAAAATTAAGTGTAATAGTGGTGAATCCATGTTGGGAGTAGAAGGGCAGGCCTCATGGCCTGCCCTTTGTTTTTTTATTAGGGCAGATGGTTTAAGCCCTGTATGATGAAAGGTTATCTCTGTTTGTTATTAGTGTATATCCTTTACGGTTACGATCCGGCTGATCCCCATCATTGTTCAGAACAATGGCACAAGATAAGATTGTCTGTATGGATTCCACGGGGAAAGTGGCTGTTACGGGCAGGCAACTATTCCTTGCTACTGCAAGCTAAGCGCAGCAGACAGTTTTCTACTTCAGGGGTAATTCCCGGGAAGCCCTGATTTTTATAGCGATTATCATGGATCCTAAGAGATATTAATTATATTTGACATGTAAAAAAATTCTATGAAAAAACTTTTCTGTAATTTTACGCGTAAATACCAGAGAGTCAAATAGCCATAACCCTTAACCGAATCCTTATGGATCAGCCTCATTCTATGGACCAATACTGGCAACAACTGCGTGATATGGGATTTACCGAAGACGCGATAGCCCTGTACAAGCAACAGATGGAACAAGCCATCGAGCATAATAATGACTGGAGCGCACAGATGAACATGTTCGCTGAGAATATAAAGCAGTTTAACCAGATGTTTTCCGGTGATGATGCTGACGTGAATGATATGGATGAAGAGCCGCTTCAGGTGGTGCTAAATCCCAATACACGCCTGGACATAGCACAACAATGGGCAGTTGCCTGCGGGGCAGATATTGCTTTTGTTAACCGTCAATACCTCAACGATATTACCACTGGTTTGGACAAGCACGACTGCCGTGAGCAGTTGTCGGAGTGGTGGGATATAGATAGTACAGAAGAATTACAGGATATGATTGCCTGGTTGCAGGACAGTGGTCACCGCATAGAATACGATATTATATGGCAGGCCATTAATACCGTGTCTATGAAGGAAAGCAAGGCTTTTTTAAGAGAGTATATTGCCACCAACGAACTGGAAGAAGCCGTGGTGATGGAGCGGTTACGTAATACCCGTGATGCGCTGGAATTGTTCCGGGAAAAGAAGCTGATTGATAAAGATCTACAGCCTGATATGCTGATCTGGGATTTTGGCCGTATCATTAATCTGAGCCGTGCCGGCTATGATGCCGGGTATATCACTTATGACCAGGCATTGGAATATATTATGTGGGGGATATCACTTATCAGAAGAACGTATACTTCCTGGAGGCATCTTTCTATTTCGTATCAGTTTGCCCGTTGTGTATGGAATGGCATAGAAATGGGCAGTTTTGAAACACTGCACAATAACATGGAGTACTTGCTGGTAGCGCCGGACAGCCCCTGGAAGGTACTGTCATTCAGCAACACGCAGCAGTTATCTTAATGTTCTGTAATCCTGTTTAGCTCACTGTCTTTCAGGTGCAGCAGAATATGCTGAGGTACCAGTGGGCTGTCGAAGGCCAGGTCTACAGATGTTTTCTCAAAGTCCTTTACTTTCGCCACCCGGTGAAATATTTCATAGAGTGCAATAGGTTCTTCATTAAAGCTCACACAGGTGCTGACAAAGTTCAGTTCATTAATGGCATAGCCGGGTCTTTTCATTTTATCCTCTACATCTTTCAGCCGGCCTATAAAATGACGTTGACGGATAAACGTAGTACTGTTCATGATAATAAATATATAGCTGGCATAAGATGTTATTTTACCATAGTACATATGGTTGTCTTTTCCGGTGCGCTCCACGAGGTATTCATCTCCTGATTTATAAATTTCCAAAGCAGAACGCCAGATACGCTCTGTTGCTTTTTTTCCTGACTTATAAGGCAGGTTGCGGTTATAGCAATACCAGTATCCTACCAGGTGATCCAGTAACTGATGGTTGGTGGTGGCCAGTGGAATATTGATTTTCAGTTCATGAAAAGGGAATATTTCTGTCGCGTTGTTGATAAAGTCGATGTAGCTGTTAAATCCCAGGGCTACTGTTATCACATTGAGTTTGGAGAAATTGGGACTGCTGATAGAAGACAGGGCAGATTGATTTTTAGCGGCTTTTAGTTTCCGGATGATGAGGTGTTCATAGAAATAGTTATCACCAAATAAAGGTGGAGGTGCTCCTAGTTTTTTATGCCGCTGCTGTTTAGCAATAACGGTATTGAATTCTGTCACAATAAAACTCCATTCCGTCTTTGAAACGTCTTCCCAGCTTATCTTTTTAAGGTATTGATGCGCTATGTAATTCATTAAGCGCTCCAGGTTAAGCAATTCTTCCTTACTCATAATAATACGATTATAATACAGATATAAGCCTCCGTAAGATATACAGAATACTTTAGTCTTGCGGCATTAACTGATATTTATATCAACAAAATAAAACAAGAAAATTATGATGAAAAACAATCACTTTGTAGCCTTATCGCCGGGCACGCTGCTATGGCAGCAAATCAGCGATTTCCGGCTGGATGATCCGGATGCAGCGCTTCCCTTTTCCAAAAAGCTGGCCAGGGAAAATAAATGGGATGTAGCTTTTACGCAAAAGGCCATCCAGGAATACAAACGTTTTATTTACCTCTGTTGTATTTCACCTACCGGCGCTTCGCCCTCAGATATAGTAGATAAAGTATGGCACCAGCACTTACTCTACACACAAAATTACTGGGAGGCCTTTTGTGAAAAAACACTCGGAAAAAAAATTCACCACTATCCTTCCTCCGGCGGGCCATCCGAAAAGCAGAAATATATAGCGTGGGAGGAAAGCACCCGGCAACAGTACCGGCAATATTTCGGTGAAGATCCTCCCGCAGCTATCTGGCCCGATCATTCCACTCCCCGATTGTTACCTGCAGTAAAGCGATTATCTCTGTTTCGCAAATATTGGTTAACCTTACTTCTCTTCTTCCTTTCCATCTTTTTATTTCCCGGCTGTAGCAATGCAAGTCTCCCTGGCTTTGTTATCGTTGTGTTACTTGTTTTAGGCTCCTTCGGTGCATTCACAGTGAATAAGGACGATAAAGGCACGAATAAAAAAGATACCGGGGGAGGCAGCAGCTGCAGCAGCGGGAGCAGTTGTGGCAGTAGCTGTGGCAGCAGTTGCGGAAGTGGCTGCGGGGGCGGTTGCGGAGGATGTGGTTCCTGAAAATTTAAAACAATACCATGAAAGAGAAAATGATTGTCCCCACCTGGGGATATGTATTCCTTCTGATCGTTATATTTGTTCCTTTTCTGTACGTATATGCAATGACGGCGCAGTGGAGTCCTTTTACAGTGAAAGGATCCCTATTTTTGCAGTTTTATGGGATTTGTTTAGGCGGCAGTTGTCTGTCAATATTATTACCTCGTTTATTCGATTCTCTGGCTGATTTCTATGTGCCATTGAAATGGTTGTTTATTTTTATGCTGGTTTTAGGATTGGCAAGACTTTGTCAGGGTATTTATCACCACAAGCCGGTGGGGTATCTGGTGTTGATGCTGATAGCAGAATGGGGAGTATGGCAACTGGGAAAAATGAGGTATAATGAAAAGAGATAGACGGATGTCTATCTCTTTAGGAGCTGTAGGGGATTCTCATAGTGTTTACATAGAATAGAATAACATTAGCAGGTAGATATTATTACCCTTCCTTTAATATTAGTTTTTGGAGCAACGCAGGACGAAATATGCTAGGTTTTCTGACCAGATTGGTGTAATATTATTTAATTAGTTTATATAAAGTGACAATGGTAACAACAATGGATGAAAGTATAATGATTGCAAGTTGTTGCGCAACTTCACCCTTGTTTTTTAAATATTTTTAATGCAAAGATCTTTTAGTCACTATTGTATCTGGTTGTAGTTCAAAAGTCAGCATTATAAATTAGCCTGTTAAACTTATTAGATGAAGTGACTCATAAACGCGATGAAAATGCTGTTGTATCCAACATTGTATACTTTAGGGCGTACTGGAAGGGGCTAATAATGTGTAAGTTATAGACTAAAAGTGATATTTGTATAATTATATTATTTTATATGATAAAGAAAATTCGAATTGATAATGTATTTTTATATTACTTGCCTGCTGCGTAGTGTAAAATTTTATATATAAGGGATAAGATGCTAGCTTTTTTTAGAAGTAAGACCAGTGCAAAGCCGCCTGATATCAGCCGAAAATTAATGGAATGGTTTTCATTCTTTTTGTCTGATAAATATTATGCAACCAATATCCGGATATGGTCTCATGTGCTCATGTGGGCTTGTTTGTCTGTGCTGTATGGGCTTATGATGAGTTCCAATTTTACGGTATCTATCAGCGTGAGCATCCTGTTTATGATCAGGAATATCCTGGGAGCCATGTTTTTCTTTTACACGGCATTTTACTTTATCATCCCTAAAGTATTGCTGAAAGGCTATTTTTTCCTGGCACTGTTATGTTTTTGCGGTCCTTTTATTTTCTGGTCTGTTATCAATTATTTGTGCGCGTTGTATGCGGTTAATTTCCTGGTGATAAATGATCCTTCCCTGCGGGATTTTCTGCATCGGGTAGTAGACGCGGGCTGGCTGGATACATTTGCGCCCGATCATATGCTGAAGATTTTCTTTCCGGTGGTGATGACTACTGCGCCGGCGTTGTCATTGAAGCTGATACTGGATGTTATCCGGGGATCTACCCGTACATTGCGGTTGGAACGGGATAACCTGAACCTGGAAGTGAGCTTTCTGCGTTCGCAGCTGAATCCGCATTTCCTGTTCAATACATTGAATAATATTTACTCTTTATCCATCCGGAACGATGCCCTGGCATCGGATCTGATCATGCACTTGTCCGAAATGATGCGTTATACACTGTATGATTCCAATACAGACAAGGTGCCACTGGATATGGAAGCAGAGTTCCTGAAAAACTATGTAGAGCTGGAAAGCGTGCGGTATGGAAAAAATGCCAGCGTCCGGTTTGATTGCGATACAGACCGGATGGGAGAGCGGCAGATAGCCCCGTTGCTGATGTTTCCTTTTGTAGAAAATGCCTTTAAATATTCACATAGCACTAACTCAGATAAATGCTGGATTCATGCCTCCCTCGAAGTGGAGGCGCATCAACTGAAATTTGAAATCTCTAATAGTAAGGGAGAAATGCCCGCTGGTAAAAAAGTACAGGGCGGCATTGGTCTTAGTAATACCCGGAAACGACTTATTCTGTTGTATCCAAATGAGCATACTTTATTTATAGAAAATAATCCCGAATATTACAAAGTTGTCTTGACACTAACGCTGAACTAAAAAATATGGATCAAGTAATTACCTGCCTTGTAGTGGATGATGAGCCCTTTGCAAGAGACCTGATGGAAAATTACATTGGACGGGTTCCCTATCTGCAACCTGTAGCCTTTTGTGAAAATGCTTTTGATGCCATTAATGAATTACAGCGGCAATCTGTTGACCTGCTGTTTTCAGATATACAAATGCCAAATATCAATGGCATAGAAATGATCCGTTCACTCAGCAATCCACCATTTGTTATTTTTACCACCGCTTCAAAAGACCATGCTATTGCGGGCTTTGAACTCGATGCGGTCGATTACCTGGTAAAGCCTATTTCATTTGAAAGATTTCTGAAAGCAGTTAATAAAGCCCGTAATAATATCAGTCAACGGTTGCAACAGTCGTCCGTTGCGGAGCCTGTAAAGCCTAAACCTACACCGTCTAACCACCTTTTTGTAAAAGATAATAATAAGTTAACCAAGGTCCTTTTCGATGATATCTACTACGTGGAAGGGATGAAGGACTATATCAAAATTGTATGTAAAGACAAAAGTATCATTACTTACATGCGCATGAAAGTAATGGAAGATGTATTGCCGCCAGACCAGTTTATGCGCATCCACAAATCTTACATCATCCGGCTGCAGGCTATTAAGTCCATTATGGGAAATACCGTGGAAGTGATCAACGGACAAACCGTTATCATTTCCAAAGCCTCCCGTCAGGACCTCAAACGCTTACTTGGCATTGCTAACTACAATGATGACGATGAGTAACAATCCTACCGCGTAATAGTAGCAGTTGGTCGAAAATAACCGGAATTACGTCTAATAAAATATGTGGTTTAATATCTAAGGGCGAGCTTAGGTGATTGATAGCTGTCGTCAATCATTAAAAAAATATCTTATGTCAAAAATGAATGTGTCTGTAAATAATCGTCCTGCGTTAATGTTAGAGAAACAAATTATTTCAAAAGCTGATGTTTCTACGATTGAAAATATGAGTGCTTCCGATAAATCAGGTGTAAGAATGGCAGATTCAAGTTTTCCCACCATTCCAACTACCTGGGGAGCTTCCCCAGCCGTTTCAGAAGCGTAACCCGCTGGTGCTTACTATTCCTAATTGTTTAACCCTTTGGTATAAAATGCAATACAGATGTGCCATAGTAGATGACGAGCCTCTGGCATTAGACATACTGGAAAGCTATATCCAACGAACTTCCTATTTGAAACTTGTAAAAAAGGCATCAGAGTTAGATACGATCGATAACCTGATCACCGAAAGAAAAGTGGACGTTGTTTTTCTGGATGTTAATTTAAGAGGAAATACAAGAGATATTATAGCGCAGTTCCTTAAAAAGGACTGCGTTTTTATTCTTGTGACCGCTTATTCCAGCCGCGAAGTAGCCTCCCTCTGCTGGAAAGAAAAGAGGGGATACCTCGGTAAACCAGCCAGCTACAAGAAGTTTGTGCATGAAATGGAGAGAGTAATTCCCGGTATCAAAATAGCCGTTACCTGACATCATAAAAAACCTTTTATCTTTATTTAAGCATACTGATCGGGAAATATTCATTTCCCACTAAACTAAGTATGTTTGAATGATATGTCCCTGCTTACTAGTTGCGGCTTTTACCTGCTCAGAATGCCGCTGTTGTCATGTGAAGAAGTACTCCGCTTACACCGAAGGAGTCATAATGATCAGGCGTCTTTTATAGCGGCGATCAGGGAAACGTATACCCGCCCACTGTTGCAGGAAGCTGTTTTCCTGGCCAGTCCGGCCCTGCATGCTGAAATGCTGAAGTGGCTGGCAGAACCGGACAGCCGTCTTAAACTGCCCATGGCCCTCTATCGCTACCTGCTGAGAATGAGTGCCCGCTGTACACCTTACGGATTATTTGCTGGTTGTATGACTGGTTATATTGGTGATTATCCATCGGAATTTTCGTCTGCCGCCGCCAACAACCATCATAAAGTAGCCCGTTTGGACATGGAATACCTGTCTGAGCTGGTGAATGAACTGGTACAACAGCCGGAACTCCGGCAGCAGCTGCGCTTTTATCCAAACAACAGCCTGTATGAAATCGGTTACTCCATCCGCTATTTTGAATACCAGCTACGGGACAAAAAAAGACATTATTTTCTCAGCGCCTTCACACAAAACGATTATATCACAGCCATATTAACCGCCGCCAGGGCAGGTACCCGGATAGATCAACTGGTAGCGGAACTGGGTAAACAGGATATTTCTCCGGAAGAAGCCCTTCCTTTTATTGAATCCCTGATCAGCAACCAGATCCTGGTAACCGGTTTAACGCCGGCTATTACCAGCACAGATAGCCTGTCTGTGCTCATCGGGGAGTTACAGGCCTGCGAACAGCCACCAGCGGGTTTACCCGCCCTGCAGCGCATACAGCAACTACTTCCCCTGCAAACGGCCGGAGTGCAACATTACCTGGAAATTAAAACGCTGCTGGCAGAAAACTTTCCTGCTATCACCGCCAAAGATCCGGTACAGGTAGATCTTTTTTTCCAGCCTGCCACTGCCCATCTTTCCAACCAGGTAATGGATCGGCTACTGCACCGACTGGAGCGGCTTGCGGTACTGGGTACCCGGGGAATGCCTGCCGATCTGCAAACTTTTAAACAACAATTTCTACAACAATACGAGCAACGGGAAATTCCCCTGATGATGGCACTGGACAGCGAATCCGGCATCGGTTATGGGATCGTATCGGGAGATCATTCCAGCTACACTCCGCTGATCGATGATCTTGTAATGCCTGCCGGCAAAAGAAAGGACACCTTTTCCTGGAATGCGCAGGCGAAGTTCGTGTTACAGCAATTCCTGCTGGCGCAACAGCAACAGGCCATGGTTATCCACATTACGGATACAGACCTGGATGCACTGAAGGAGGCCATGGAAGCCCCGGTACTACCGCCTTTTCTTACCCTGTTAGGATCCCTGATCGCTAAGGATGCCGCTGCACTCGATAGTGGCGACTTCCGGTTGTTGCTCCGGTCCTGCAACGGTCCCAACGCCCTGGCACTGCTGGGACGATTTGCTACCAGTAATGAGGCCCTGCAAGCAAAGCTGAAGGAGTTTGTTGCCATGGAACAGGCCCTGGAAAAAGACTGTATCCTGGCAGAAGTGGTGCATTTACCGGAAGGCCGTACCGGTAACGTATTATTACGGCCATCCCTATACGATTATGAAATCCCTTTTCTCGGAAACGGTAGTGTAGCCGCTGAGTTTCAGCTACCCGTCAGTGATTTGTATGTATCAGTACGCAATAACAGGGTGGTATTGCGTTCTGCGCGGCTGGACAGGGAAGTATTGCCCCGGCTCACCAGCGCACATAATTTTACCAGGGGATTATCGGCCTACCGGTTTTTATGTGATTTGCAGCAACAGCAGGCATTGTCCATTCATTGGAACTGGGGGCAGCTGACAGAACAACCATTTCTACCACGGGTCGTATACCAGGAAATTATACTCGAAAGAGCCAGGTGGTATATTTCCCAACAGCGTTTCGAAGCACTGTTACAGCAATATTCTCCGGAGGCGGCCCTGCAGCTGCTGAAAGAGCAGCATCATATGCCGGACCTGGTGTTACTATCTGAAGGAGATAATGATCTGTTGATAGACCTCCGCTGTGTATTCGCCGGAATGTTGTTAACAGATAAACTGAAAAAGGGGAATGTGGTGTTATATGAGCAGTTGTTTAATGAGGATACCCGTTTACAGGCGAATGAAAGCGGTTTTTTCTGTAATGAAGTGATTATACCGATTTGCAATACAGGATACAAGGACACCCCTGTGGTCTGGGAAGGCAGTGTTGATAAGGTTTCACCTGCCAGGGACGCAGTGGGCCTTACAAAACGAAATTTTCCTCCGGGCAGTGAATGGCTATACGTAAAGATTTACTGTGGCACCAAATGGATGGATAAACTATTGGTAAATGAGTTGGAGCCGCTGATAAACCGACTGCAGGCGGCACAGCTAACAGATTATTGGTTCTTTATCCGCTTCCGGGATCCGGACCATCATCTCCGTATCCGTTTTCATTTACCACATTACCGGGATAGCAGTCCTGTTATTATCCAGCAATTGCAGGAGGTGATCGCCCCTTACCTGGAAAATGATATTGTTCAGAAGATACAATTCGACACCTATATAAGGGAACTGGAGCGGTATGGGGCAGATGTAATGGAATTGAGTGAACAATTCTTTTTTCACGACAGTATGGCCGCCGTCCGCTTATTATCGCTGATATCCGGCACGGAAACAAGTGATCGCTGGTTATTGGCCATGAAGGGAGCTGATGACCTGCTGACGCATTTCGGATACGGACCTTTAATGAAACTGGAATTATTCCGGGAGCTGCAACAGCAGTATTTTGCAGAGCATCACGGAGATGCTGCGTTGCTGCGGCAATTGAATAATAAGTACCGCCAACATACACGGCTCATTGCGACGGTATTGGATAATAACGGAAACGATTATACGCTGCCGGCAGCATCGGCGGAAATACTGCATGTGCGCGGTGCGGCCCTGAGAGATCTGGCGGGGAAAGTGACGGCGGTCCGGGCATCTGCAACAGCAGCACTGCTGCCGCATTATCTGCATATGTTCCTGAACAGGATGTTCAGCGCCAATGCCCGGTTGCAAGAGCTGGTGATGTATCATTACCTGATGAAGTACTATGCCTCGAAAGTGGCGAGAGGCTGAGGTAGCCCAGCCACAAATGCCATTTATCCAATATTTACGGATTAAATAAAAACCTTATTATTTTTACAGAACAGGATTTGAAAACCCTCTTATTTCATTGAAACTATAATAGCATGAAAACGAAAATAATTTTGCTGGGGTGCTTGTCTGTCATGACCTTGTTGTCTGCCCGCAGCCTGGCAGGTACTGACGACAGCAGTGCACTGCACCGTCGCATAACAGCTGATCCCGGTAATGCCGGCCTGAAGCTGCCAGCGGGCTTTAAAGTCCAGACAGTGGCAGAAAACCTGGGAGCAGCCCGTCATATCGCAGTAACGCCGCTGGGGGATATCTATGTAAAAGTACAATCTTCAAAACCGGGGAAAGCGATTGCGGTTATACACAATGGCGTTGCGAAATCTTTCGGCACCTACCGGGGTACTGGTATGGTGATTAAAGGAAACTATCTGTATACTTCTTCTGATGAAGAGGTGTATCGTTATAAACTGAATGATAAATACGAAATCATCAACCCGGAACACCCGGACAAGATAGTGACTGGTTTAATCAACCGTCATCAGCACGAGGCCAAGGCATTGACATTGGATAATGATGGCAACATCTATGTAAACATTGGTGCTTACTCTAACTCCTGCCAGGTGCAGGACCGGGCAAAAGGTTCCAAAGGTATAGAAGGCTGTCCTATATTGGATTCTGCAGGCGGCATCTGGCAGTTTAAGGCAGATAAGCTGAACCAGACGTATGGTGACGGCGTGCGTTATGCTACCGGTTTACGTAACGTGGTGGGGCTGGATTGGAATACCTCTCTTAACCAGTTATTTGTAATGCAACATGGCAGAGATGGTTTGTTTGATATGTTCCCGGAATATTACAACCTGGAACAGGGCAATGAATTACCAGCAGAATGTATGTATGCATTGAAGAAAGGTGATAATGCAGGATGGCCTTATATTTATTATGATGGATTCAAGCATAAGAAAATGCTGGCACCTGAATATGGTGGTGATGGTAATAAAACAGGTGGAGAGAATGCGATAGACCCTGTGGTAGCATTTCCGGCGCATATGGCGCCCAACGGACTGTTGTTTTATACTGGTAACCAGTTTCCGGAGAAATATAAGAATGGCGCCTTCRTTGCTTTTCATGGTTCATGGAACCGGCAGAAAGGACAAAAGGGATATTTTGTAGTATTTGTTCCGTTTAAAGATGGCAAGCCCGCCGGCAACTGGGAAGTATTTGCAGATGGCTTTACCGGCATTGACAATATACAATCACCCGGCCAGGCACAGCACCGCCCTTGCGGATTGGCACAGGGCCCTGACGGATCATTGTATGTAACAGATGATGTAAAAGGAACGGTATATAAAATCAGCTATAGCGGTAAATAATATTGTATGAAGAAAGTTATGATGATTGGTGTTGCACTCTGTGCAACACTTTCTTTTTTATCAGCGCAAACGAAACCCGCGAAGAACCAGGCTCAGAGCCAGTCTGTAAGCAGGGGTAAAAAGGTGTATGAGCAATACTGCCTGACCTGTCACCAGGTAGATGGTAGTGGTGTGCCGCACCTGAATCCACCATTGATAAAAACCACTTTTGTATTGGGGAACAAAACCAAACTCGTACAAATTGTTTTGAAAGGGATGCAGTCGTCCGAGCCAATAGATGATGAATATTATTCCAATAATATGCCTCCGCATAATTTCCTGAAAGACCAGGAAATAGCAGATGTATTAACGTATGTGCGTAACAATTTTGGCAATAAGGCCAGTGCAGTTACAGCTACAGAAGTGAAGACCATCCGGGCGAAAAAATAGCTTTTAGCCATTAGCTTTTAGCTGTTAGCAAATGCAACATAATCGTTGTTACCTTTGTTTAAGGCTAAAAGCTAAAAGCTAAAAGCTAAAAGCTAAAAGCTAAAAGCTAAAAGCTAAAAGCTAAAAGCTGTTTATGAAAATTCTCTGGAATTACTTAAAGCCACACAAGTGGTTGGTCGTTTGGTCTTTATTGCTTGCAGGAATCAGCCAGATCCTGGTGATGACGGATCCATTAATATTCGGAAAAATCATTGATGATTATGCAGGCAAGACCGGGAGTAAGTCAGAGCCGGAATTGGTGAAAGGGGTGCTGTTCTGGTTGGGAATTGCAGTGGTCATTGCCTTACTGGCCCGTTTGGCGAAATCCTTCCAGGAATATGTGTTGCGACTGGTGGTGCAGAAATTTGGGATGCAGGTATTCAACGATGGCCTGAAACAAACGCTCCGCTTATCATTTGAGGAGTATGAAGAACAACGGAGCGGTGAAACTCTCGCCGTATTGCAAAAAGTAAGAACAGATACCGAACGTTTTATCACCGCGTTTATCAACATCCTGTTTACCTCCGTGGTGGGGATGGGATTTTTAATCTGGTATGCTATCACCAAGCATTGGGCGTTGATACCGGTATTTGTGGTAGGGATTATTTTTTTAGGTGGGCTCACCGGCTTGCTCAGCAAAAAAATGAAGACCGTGCAGCGTGCTATTAACCGGGAGACGCTGCAACTTTCCGGTGCTATTACAGAGTCGCTGCGCAATATAGAATTAGTCAAAAGCCTTGGACTTACCTTCCCTGAAATAAGGCGTTTAAAAACTTTTACCAAAGAAATATATGACCTGGAAATGGAGAAAACCAAACAGGTAAGAACCCTTTCCTTTTTACAGGGCACCACGCTCAACGTGCTGAAACAGTCTATCCTGTTTATTTTGCTCTGGCTCATTTTCCGCAATATTTTAACGACAGGAGAACTGATCACCATGCAGTTCATCACCACGGCTATATTTGTGCCGTTGCAGGATCTGGGGAATATCATTATTCAATACCGGGAAGCAGAAGCCTCTTTATATTTATTTCATAAACTGATGCAACGCCCTGTGGAAGAGCGTCCGCTGGAGCCTGTGGAAATCGGGGATTTGCAGCAGCTACGGTTTGAAAACGTAGTATTCCGGCATAAAACGGCTACCTCCAATGCGCTGGATGGTATTTCTTTTTCTGTGGAAACTGGCGATACTATTGCTTTTGTGGGGCCATCCGGATCTGGTAAATCTACCCTGGTGAAATTGCTGGTAGGCTTATATAAGCCGGTATCAGGAGAAATATATTACAATGATGTACCTACCGCGGATATCCGGTTTAATGCGTTGAGAAGACAGATCGGTTTTGTAACACAGGACACGCAGCTATTTGCAGGCACTATCAAAGAAAACCTGTTGTTTGTAAAGTCAGATGCTACGGATGAAGAAGTGTTGGAAGCGCTGTCCAAGGCATCCTGTAATGCTTTGCTGGCACGTTCTGCAAAAGGAATTTATACGAAGCTGGGAGAAGGTGGGGTGAAATTATCGGGTGGGGAAAAACAACGTATTTCCATTGCGCGGGCGTTGATCCGGCGACCTCGCTTACTTATTTTTGATGAAGCCACTTCCGCACTGGACTCTATTACAGAGGAAGCAATTACAGATACCGTAAGAAGTATTTCTGCATTGCGGGAACAGATTACAGTATTGATTGCACATCGTTTATCTACGATAATGCACGCCGACCGGATCATTGTGCTGGAAAAAGGCAAGATTGCAGAAACCGGCACACATGAGGAGCTGGTAGAGCATAAGGGGCTTTATTATGCGATGTGGCGTCAACAGATTGGTGAAAGAAGGTCAGATGAATTATTGRCCAAAGAAGAAAAGGAGGCGTCCGACCCTGATGATGCAGAGTGGGACGCGCTGTAACGGTTGACTATATTGTAAGATGTGGGAAGTGTATGTATGATACTACAGGATGATTACTGCGAGACACGTTTATATACATACTCTATGGCCAGGTATTCTTTGCCTGAAGGGAGTGTCCAGTATTGATGCATCACATCGCGATCGGGTCCTTCTATGCTAAAAGTACGGCGTTGTTTCGCCATCTGTCCTGCGGTTTCTTTACCTATCATTGCGGGAACAGGAAATGCAGACAGGTAGGTTGTCATCTCTTTCCCATTAGCAATTTTTCCATCAAAGCTTGTTTCAAACATCATGATGGGGAATCGTGTGTCCATAACGATATATTCCCAGCGCTGGTTGATTTTGTTGAAGCTGAGATAGGTAATGCGGCTGAAGGGTGGTGTATTTTTCCCGGGCAATGGTTCCATTATTTCCTGGAGGAAGTTGCCAACAAATTGCCGCGTTACTTTGAAGGTACCCAGTGGGATGGGGGCTGCGCCTGGTTTGGGCCATATGCGCATGTCTACTTCGTAATGGCCGGCCATCGGCTTCAGCCAGTCGTATTCCGGGCCGGTAGCCGCGGTAATGTCGAGGTTGGGATCGTTTTTTTCCTGGGCAGTGATATGGCCGGAAAAGAACAAAAATAAGATGATAAAGAGAGCGGCAATTTTTTGATGCATGTGCAGGGTTTTCATCCTTGAATTTAAGTAATAGTGCGTTGCTCTTTTAATTTTTTTTCAGAAGATGTGGTGACAACCTGTTGCGCTGTGAGATGGATAGCACCGGGAGATAATCTGAGCTGCAGTTGGGGCCCATGTAACGATCATCTCCCTGTAGTAAAATTATATTAGTAAAATAAGTATGTATATTGGCCTTGAAAAAAGTATATCAATGAAACACTTCACGCTCCTGCAATGGGCTATAGCCGGCCTGTTTTTGAGTACCTGTCTGCTGGCTTGTGAACAGACACCCACTAAAAAGAAAGTGCCAGTAGATACTGTACAAGTTGAAAAGCCCATAGCAGCAGCGCTTCCGGAGAGTCCCTGCACCTATGATAACGAAGTATCTACGCTGGGTATCGGGCTGGTGATAGCTCCCAGGAAATTTGAAGTGTTTAATGATAGCTTGTTAAAGGAGAGATGGACTATAGGTGATATGTCAGCTGAAGATACGAGCCTGGCACGTGTGTGCCCGAAATTTTTTAAGCCAGACTATGGCATCATGCATTTTGTTTGTGTAGGAAAGACTGCACAATCGTATCGTATCTTAATCAACTACAAAGAAGTTAAATATCTCCCGAAAACAACCTCCTATGTATTTAAAACCTGGGAAGCGTATCTCCTGCAATCCTTTGGCGTAAAGCGTCTGGTGAATCCAAAAGAAGAGAATGTTAATGTGCAACCGCTGAAAACAGCGCCAGACGAGGCCGCAGATACTTTGTCTGTGCCAGCCGGACAGGAGCTGTTTTGCCCGGTACAACTACAGGGAGACTGGCTACAGGTAAAGTATGACTGCTTTTATAATGAAGCCGACAACCCGCATGAAGGCATGCCTTGTGATCAATACATTTCCCAATGTAAAACACCGCTTACCGGCTGGCTGAGATGGCGCAAAGGGGAGCGCCTGCTCATTGATATTTTCCTGATGCCATAAGGTGGGAAAAGAAAGATTGTCTTTTAAATCCTATTTAAACTTATATTTTTGTGCTCCAATTAGCGCAACAGCAGGCTATTTAAAAACAAATCCGTGAGTAAAAAATATTATATTATTGATTTCGATAGCACCTTTACACAGGTGGAAGCATTAGATGAACTGGCGCGCATTTCATTGCAGGAGCACCCGGACAGGGAACAGATCTATAAAAAAATAGAAGACCTGACCAATCAGGCGATGGATGGTAAATTGTCTTTCCGGGAAAGTCTGGCGGCAAGAGTGCAGTTACTGGAAGCCAACAAAGATCACCTGAAGCAGCTGGTGAAACATTTAAAGAAGCAGGTATCCACGTCTTTTTCAAGAAATAAGAACTTTTTCAAACATCATGCAGATGATGTGTTGATTGTGTCTGGTGGGTTCAAAGAGTTTATTACACCGGTGGTATTGCCCTTTCATATAAAAAAAGAAAATATTTACGCCAATACTTTTGTGTTTAATGCCGAAGGGAAAATAGTAGGGTATGATGAAAACAACCCACTGTCGAATGAAGGCGGCAAAGTGAAACTGCTGAAGGAGCTGCAACTACAGGGCGAAATACATGGCATTGGTGATGGGTATTCCGATTTCCAGTTGAAGGAATTTGGTATGATCAAGAAGTTTTATGCCTTTACAGAGAATATAGAACGCAAATCGGTTACTGAAAAGGCAGATCATATTACGCCTAGCCTGGATGAATTCCTGTATGTGAATAACCTGCCTTCGGCCATTTCCTACCCGAAAAACCGTATTCATTGCCTGGTAATTGGTGACGTACCGGAAATTGGGGTGAAGTACCTGAAGAAAGATGGCTTTACCGTGAAACATGCTATCACGTTGGAAGATAAGCAGCTGAAAGATGCCGGGATTATTTTGCTGGGTAATAAAGAATCTATTTCAGCGGAAAAACTCAGCAAGGCTACCAAGTTAAAAGTCATTGGCTACCTGGGTAACAGTAAAAAATATATTCCGCAGGATGCCTGTACGGATATGGGCGTCGTGATTTTCGACAATATCAAAAAGCCGGAATCTGTAGCCAAAAGAATCGCTAAGTTTATTAACAGCGGAGATGCCTTCAAGAGCAGTAATTTTCCCAATATTCAGTTACCTGAAGTAAAGAACGGGCACCGCTTTGTTCATATTCACCGCAATGTGCCGGGGATTATGGCAAGGGTAAACCAGGTGCTGGCAGATCGTGAAATTAATATTGTGTCTCAATTCCTGATGACGAATGAGCGGATTGGTTATGTGATTACCGACATTAGCGTGGAATACGATAAAAAGGTATTAAAGGACCTGAAACATATTAAGGATACGATTAGTTTCCGCGTATTGTATTGAGGATATTTTTGATTTATCATAAAAAGGGCTTGCTCGCAGAGCAGGCCCTTTTTATGATAAATCATTTTGGATAGTTAGTCCATCTATCTAAGGCTGTTATTTATTGTCAAATTTAGGAGTAAATCTGTTACTGTCTCCCGGTAGTTGACATTGTTTGGATATATTTGACTACCGCATTCACCGGACAAAATTATGAGCATATGAAAGCATTGACCTTTTCGAGCTTTGGTACTTCAGATGTATTGGAATATAAAGAAGTAGCCGACCCTGTTTTGCGGCCGGGGGAGTTGCTCGTAGAAATGAAAGCCATCGGGCTGAATTTTGCGGATATCTACCGCAGAAAGGGAACTTATCATTTAAAAGGCGAACCGCCATACATTGCAGGTTATGAAGGGGCAGGCATCGTGGCTGACAACAATGATTTACCCGGTTTTAAGAAGGGCGACCGGGTAGCGTTTGCCGATGTTCCTTTTGCTAATGCAACATTGGTGGCCGTGCCGGTTACACACGCTATTCCATTACCGGAAGATATTAGTTTTGATACCGCCGCAGCGGTATTGCTACAAGGCCTGACTGCACATTACCTGGCGACAGACAGTCATAAAACACAGCCGGGAGAAACTGCCTTGATACACGCCGCTGCCGGCGGGGTGGGGCAGTTATTGACACAGATATGTAAACTGCTAGGGGCGCATGTGATTGGGTTAACTTCTTCCGCCATCAAAAAAGAGATCGCGCTTTTACAAGGTGCTGATGTAGTACTTTTATATGGAGAAGACTGGAAACAGGCCGTTCTTGAAAGTTGCCCCGCGGGTGTAGATGTGGTATATGACAGTGTCGGCAGCACGCTGGAAGAAAGTTTCAGCGTAACAAAAATTTGCGGACAGGTGGTGTTTTTTGGAATGTCTGGTGGTAACCCGCCACTGGTGGATCCGGCGATGCTGATGGACACCTCTAAAACGATTACCGGTGGTGATTTGTGGAACTATTTAACTTCCGGTGACGAAAGAATAAAGAGGGCACATCAACTGTTTGAATGGATCCGGACGAGGCAGTTACAGGTGGCCACGCCTGCCACGTTTAAATTATCGGATGGAAAAGCCGCGCATGATTTTTTAGAAAGCCGCAGGAGTACCGGCAAGATATTATTGATTCCCTAGTTTATTTTTTTTATCACCTGTCGGGGCAGGCATTTCGGGGTTTGTTTTGCTGCACAGCAGGACATTTTCCGGCTAATAGAAAAAGCCCCCACGGCTTCCGTGAGGGCTGGAAAACAAACGGAACAACTATCTTTTGCTGATATCACACAGCATATCAGAATGGATGTTTAATCCAATGTTGGTTAAATTATAGAGGTGTTCACTGCCCACCAGGAATACGATCTCACAGATTTCCCGCTCAGAAAAATAACGTGCCATCCGGGCAAAGGTATCGGGGTCCGCTTTTTTTTCTTTTGTCAGCACCGTCACATAGTCCAGTACTRCCCGTTCAGCGGCTGTGAAAAGGGGACTGCTGTTATAGTGCTGCAGTGCATCAAATTTGGCTTCATTCATAGATGCTTTAATTGCACTCATACGGGCAGCATCTATGCAGAAAAGACAAATGTTTAAGCGGGCTACCTGTTCGCGTATCAGCATAGCCGTTTCCTTTGGCAGCACCAGCTTCTTATCCAGCTGGGAAACCTTCCCGTAGAACATGCCAAATGCGGCAGGCAGCCGGGCGGAATGCACTTTCAGTGGCATCAGCACTTTACCAAACTGTTTGCGGGTAAAGAAATATGCAATTTTCATCATCAGCCCTGCGGGCTTTTCTATGGGAGAAAGAAAAGTATCCATTGTATGGTGTTTTAAGTTGTTATACACCCTTATAAGGACTGACCTGTTAAAAATAGGACAGGTCCCGGAAAAAAAATTTCGGGACCTGGGTGAATACCTTTTATATCTGTATTATTTAATCTTATACCGCCATCCTGCATAGAACATCCGCCCCGTAACCGGCCCCCATACCAATGAAGCATCGAAGTAAGGACTGAAAGGCTGGTTAGCTGCAATGATGGCGTCCGGTTGTATGAAGTTGGAGAGATTCTCTCCCCCAACATAAAAATCCATCGGATGTTTCTTGCCAACCGTTTTCGTGATCTGTGCATTCATCAGTACGTAATCATTGGAATAGGAAGGTCTTTGATAGGCCAACGGATTTTCGCCGGTATCAGGGAGTCTTTTCCTGCCATTGTAGTTAACGGTATAGTCAAACTTCCAGCCACTGATGGCATAGGCTACATTGGCAAAAGCGCGGTGGCTGCTGGTAAATGGTTTCTCCATCAACTTACCGCTATAGGTGGTTTTTACATCGAAGTAACGGTAGGCCAAACGAACGTCTAATTTTTTGAACGGCTCCATGGTTACTTCTGCCTGTAAACTGTTGGAATAAGATTTTCCATCCAGGTTGTAGAACTTTACCTGTCTGGGGTTTTCCAGGTCTGCTACTACCTGGTTACTGAAGTCGTTCCGGAAAAAGTCAACGCTCAGGAGGGCATCGCGTTGGAATAATTTAAATTTCTGATCTACGCTTATACCTTTATTCCAGGCTACTTCCGGGTTAAGACCATATGCTTTGCCTGCTGCTGCGCCTATAATATTTACTTGTCTGGAGCTGACAAATACACTGGTATTCTCTGCAAAAATATTGGCGGTTCGTTGTCCTCTGCCGGCGCTCAGGCGGATAGTAGTTCCGGTAACCGGCTCATAGCGTACATTCAGACGAGGGGTTACAAAAAAGCCGAATAAGTTGTTATGATCACCGCGGATACCGGCCACAATGCCTATTTTCTCTGAAGGACTGTAAGTATATTCGAAGAACGCTCCTGGTACAATCTCTGTTCTTTTGTAAATATCCAGTTTGAAATCTTCTTTATAATTATCATACAAAAAACTAAACCCTGTTCTGAACTGATGGGTAGTGTTGTTGATGATAGATTGATAAATCAGGTTACCGTAGAAGTTCTGTTGTTTTGCATGATAGGTAGTGGTGCCGAAGTAAGCATCCTGCGAATGACTGATACCGGATAACTGCAGGCCAATACTTTTATATTTCTTTTGAGGAAACACATACCCGATTTTTCCGAAGGCCTCATATCTTTCAGTGTTCATACCTAATCCATAGTAGGAGGTTCCGTATTTATCTGTAGATGGATTGAAATCTGTTTGACCGCCGGTACGTTTATCAATTAATGCTTTTACGCCAAATTGCACGAGGAAACCTTTTGAATCATCATATTTCCAGCGGTTTATGGCGCTGAACTGATTGCCGGTAGGGATATCCCGGAAGCCGTCTTTATTGGCATCGAGTTTTTTATTATTGATAAAATCATCATGCAGCAGTAAACCGGTGGACCATTTCTTCCCGACTTTTTGGGAAAGGTTTAGGTTGAGGTCTGTCTTACCAAAATCATTTACATACATATTGGCGAAGAGCTGTTCACTATTTTCCGGCTTTTTTAATTCTACATTGATCTGTCCGGCAATGCTCTCATAGCCGTTTGCAACAGATCCCATGCCTTTGGTAAGCTGAATGGATTCTATCCAGGGGCCGGCAATAGCGTTTAAACCGAGTGGGGTAGCGAGGCCTCTGGGACCCGGAAGATTTTCTACTGTTAGCTGGGTATAAGTACCTGATAATCCCAGTAACTGAATTTGTTTGGAACCGGTTACCGCATCGTTGTAAGCTACATCTACAGAAGGATTGGTTTCAAAGCTTTCACTCAGATTACAGCAGGCAGCTTTGAATAATTCTTTGTCTGTCATTACCTGTGTGCGGATAGGATTGAGAGACGAGATATAGGTAGAATACTGCCGGTCGGTGATTTTCACTTCTGCCAGACGAATCCCGGAGGCGAGTATAATTTTCAGTTCTTCTTTGTTGGTAACGGTAATGGTATCGGGGCGATAGCCGGTATAGGTAACTACCAGGCGGCTGCTGTTACCATCGTGTTTAATATGAAACACACCAGTAGCATCTGTGACCACACCCCGGCTGGTGCCCTGCCAAACAACGCTTGCTCCCGGCAGTGGCGTAAATCCACCTTTCTTGTCTTCTTCCATCACTACACCTTTGATGGTGATGTCTTTGCTTAAAGTTTGGAGGGTATCCTGTCTGGCATCGTGTATCATTTGTTCCATTTCACGATAGTGGCAGCAGGCGGGCAATTCATTATACACATCTGTTTTTGCCTGTTGGTGATCCAGGTCGTGGCCTACCCCGAGGATGCGGTGTTGAATTTTATCCAGGGATGTTTTGGCAGTATTGTAACGCAGCGTTAACAGCTTAGTGTCCACATCCCATACGGCATTGCTGACACCTTTCCCCTGCACTGCGGTTTCTATACGGTGTTTGCATTGTTCGCAGGCACCAGATACCTTGAAAGTAATGGTGGTATCTGCGTTTACCTGGGCATAGGAGGAAATAGTAGTAAAAAGTAATAACAGGGAGAAGATAAATCCGGATGCTTTCATATCAGTTATATTAATGACGATCCTGATCCCGATGGGGACCAGCGTTCATTTTTCGTAAATAATTTTATGAGGAGATTACCTGTAACAGGTGGGTGCTGATACGAGAGTAGTATCAGTTATACAGAAAGGCATCAGATAAGGAAAGTACAATGACGCAGATAGAGCCGGCATGGTGTAAGTATAGGCGGCGCATGTGTTTGTGGCAGCATGTTCACTATCATCTGTACGGGCTGCCGGTATCCGCCTCCCCATTGCTGAGGGAGCATAGCCACTACCGACAGGGTATGAAATATACTATCGGAAGGTTGTTGGTCGTTGGTGATTTTAAATGTTTTGTGTTCGTCTTTGCAGCATTTTTTTCCGGAAGACTTTTCAATGCCGCAGTTATCGCAATGCTTTTTATTCTCATGTCCCCATCCCCAGTTGCTGACTTTGCCCATGCAGTAATGTACGTGCACCGTAGCCCCGGTGGATACACCAAGGTAGAGGAATAGTAATATGAGCGTAACGAGCTTTTTCATGTTGACGATGTAAAACTAGGTGGTTTTTTCAATTACATTGTTACATAATTATGAGATCATTTATATAATTACGATTATTCGAAAAAGGCCGTTAATTCAGCTACTGTTTGTTTTGCCGTTCTGCCAACGCCAATGAGTGTGGCAGAAGCAAAGCCCGTCCATGAGCCATAGCCCATGAGCCACAGGCCACTGATGGCTGTAGCCCGCGTACCCTGTGTGTTAATTCTGCCGTCTGACTGTATAATACCTAGTGGTTTCAGATGATCCAGAGCGGGTTTATAGCCGGTGCAGAAAATGACGCTATCGGCAGGCTCCTTCCATCCACTGTTCCAGCCAAGCCCTTCCTCATAAAAATGATCGAATGTGGGAAGTGCATTTTCGTAAACGCCTCTTTCGCGTGCTTCTTTTACAGCAGGGACCACGACTATCTTGCCAATAGAAAGCCGTTGATAGTCTTTGCCTTGTTTTTGAGCCTCATACTGTTGCGTGGCGGCATCAAACAAGTATTTACCGTCTATGTCATCCGGTAAAAATTCTGGCGGTTTTCGGGTAACCCATACAGTGGTAGCTACTTTGGATACTTCTGCCAGAATCTGTGCCCCGGAGTTGCCTTCTCCTACTATGACTACACGTTGGCCGGCGAAAGGCCCGGGTTCATTGTATTGTGCCGCATGAATCAGTGTACCGCGGAAAGTATCTCTGTCGGGAATATCCGGTGTAAAAGGATTCGTGTAAATGCCGGTAGCACTGACGACAGTTTTCGAAAAATAATCTCCTGCAGTAGTTGTTAATACAAACTGGTCTCCTTGTTTGGTTACTGCTGTTACTTTTACGGGTCTTACTACCGGGAATTTGTACCGGGCTTCATATTCCTGCAGGTAATTAATCGTTTCCAAACGGGAGGGATAATAATGCTGACCACCGGGCATTAAAACACCTGGGAGAGAACTCCATAGTGCAGGCGAAAATAGTGTGAGTGATTTCCAGGTGTGTTGCCAGGCGCCACCGGGGTTGATTTCATTATCGAGGAGCAGGTAGTTAAGGTTGGTTCTGCGGAGAAAGTAAGCTGCTGAAAGTGCAGCCTGTCCTCCGCCAATGATGATCACATCGTATATAGTGCTGTTTGCTGCTATCATATCGCTGATGTATTATATCTTCTGGTGAAGGTATAAAGCTTTCTCGGAATGTGCTAAAATTGATCATTCTGAGTCTTGTTTTTTTTGAGTGGGTTGTACCTTTGCTGTAAATATTTCTTTTATGAGTGAAAAGGATTATAATGCTTTAATGGAATTGGCCGAGCGAAAACTGAAAGAAAAGGTTTCTGTTGAAGAGGCCCTGCAATCCTTTATTAGGGCAGGGATCCTTGATGAAAATGGCAACTACACCAAGCCATATGAGTGCCTCAAAGTAACTCCTATCTCCTGAATTAGCAATCAATTTTATGTATGATGTTAAGCTCAATTTAATCATTGGCTTTCATGGCTGCGATGCAGCGGTGAGCTGCTATCGCATCGCTGATGTATTATGTTTTCCTGTGAAGGTCTAAAGCAATGGGAAACCGAATAAATTTTGTGTTTAAAATTAAGTTACGTGAGAATTTTCTTTGTTAGGCCAATGATTTTCTGACGCTGTTCCATTAGCGCTGTTAATGCTGCAAATATGCTTACTGTGTACTGATGGGTCTAAATAGTTTTCGATAATAGTTTTCATCTCCCATATATCCATTCATTTGCCTTTCTATATCAGCGCGAGGGTATTGCATGTTTTGCAAAGTTTGGTTCCATTTGTTGATAAGTGCGTTTTTATCTTCGATTCGTTTAACTATTATTGAGTCTTTCTTATTATATTGAAGATGTTGTTCTTGCCAGATGTTGTAGTTATAGATAATTTTTTGGGCGCGTTCATTAAGTGAGTCTCTATCCCTTTTTAGAATAGTGTTAGTTTTTAGGCATGACTTGTACTGGCTTTTATAGTATGAAATACTATCTGTCTGATTGGATAGTTGATGGTTGAAATTCTTAGTTTGTTGATTGGTTTCAGAAACGGTTATTGGTTGTTTTAGCTGTTCTTGTAAATTAAGGTTAGCATCCTTCAGTTTTTTGTTATCCGCCTGCAAGACAGTGATCTCTCTTTCAAACTCGGCGGTCCTGCTTTTCAGTTCAAGATTAGGTATCCAGGAGGTTTGCTTCGTAAGGAAATATAGGAACGATCCGATATTTGCTTTATTAATAGCGGGTGGTGGCTTCTCTTTTTTTGTATCATTTTCATATGCCCTCATCGCCAATTCTTTAGTTGCAACCTGAAATCCCAGTGCATGAATATATATGAGCATAGCATTGGGAATAACGAGCATCCATAGCATTTTTGTTTTTTTTCCTCTGGAGCCAGTCACTTTATAAATGGCCAGGCAAAGGCAGCTGATAGTGCTAATAATTAAAACAAGTAAGGAGTGCAAGACAGGGTTGTGGATGGGCATGAAGCAAATGAGATCGAAAAAAATTGTTGTCATCCAACAGCATAAAGCCGCCCCGCTTATTGTCTTTAATGTTTTGAGCGTTATCCACTCTTGAGGGATTGCTGGAATATTATTATTCTCAGGCATAAATATGGGGTTGATTAATTAAATAACCAGATAAGGAAGTAATTTAATTAAAAACTTTAAATATTTAGAACTGATTATTATAATCTTTTAATTCTGAATGGTTTAGCTACTGAATAAAAGCAAATTTTGTAATAGATGAATTACCTGGAATTTAAAAGGCCATTCCCTGTAAACTCCTCCCCCTTAACTATTAAACTGCCTGAGATGATGGTCCGAATGCTTATACGCAAAATACCCAATCTGCTCTTTCGTCATCTTTCCAAAAAAGGGATGTATAAAACCCAGGTTTGAAAAGTATGCATGTCCTTCCATCAAGGAGATCCATTTCTTTTTTTCTGCTGCCAGGTCTCCACTGAGTTCTGTCACGATCACTTCCGGGCTGGCAGACGCCTTTTTCATCATAGGGCGGTCATCTTTCACTGAACTTTTCAGCGCCAGTCGGCCAAATATGCGACCAATGAAAGAGCGTTTACATATGATGTCGCCATTTATCATTTCTTCCCACATCCTGCAATGCTTTACCATCTGGTAAACATTCATCTGACCCCATTGGGCAACGTTGTTTTTGTTCAGGGAGTTGATCCTGCTTATTAATTCATCCCTGGTGGCCTGTTCAAATATCGTTTTCATATTGCGGATGTTTTGGTACAAAGAACCGCTATGAACAGGACTTTCATTTCTCTAAAATTGCTGTTTTTTGGAAATAATGCAGGGAAATGCCGGACGGCGCCACCTGGAAGACCACATAACTGGCATTAACGGCCCCAAACAGCCCCTCATTTCCTCCCCGGGGGCATCTCATTATTACCAAATTGTTAACCCCGAAATCTGACTAGGAATATCTTCTTCCTGGAACGTACTCTCTCTGTAAACACCCAAAGCAGGGATATGGATAAACAACTACTTGAAAAGTATTTTAAAGGAGATTGCACAGAACAGGAGGCCTCGGCTGTTGAAGCATGGCTTTCCGGGGCTGACACTCCCTTGCTGGACGAGTTTATGATGGAGAAGTGGGAGGAGGCAAATGAACCAGTAGTAATGAAGCCTAAGGTACATCGGCTCTGGTATGCGGCGGCAGCTGCCGTATTGGGCGCTATCGCTATGGTCACCTTCTTCTGGCAACACCATCCTCCTCAACGCCCGGTGGCGGTGAAGTGGGATACCCTCCGTAACAAAACCAATAATATACAGTTGTTCACCATGGCAGATGGTAGTGAAGTATGGTTGAATACGCATTCTTCTCTCATTTGTCAGCAGGACTATAATAAAACGCGCAGAGAGCTGTGGCTGAATGGAGAAGCCTATTTCAAAGTAACAAAAGATGATCAGCGTCCATTCCTAGTACATACCGGTAATCTTACCACTACCGTGCTGGGAACTGTTTTTAACATCGCTACCGCTAATAAGGCAGACGGCAGTATACAGGTAAGCTTACTGGAAGGAAAGGTGGCCGTTAGCACGCAGGATAATTTCAATAAAATATTGTTACCCGGACAGATGTTACAGTATGTAGATGGAAAAGATCCGCAGCTGCTGTCTTTCGCAAGTAACGAAGTGTTGGACTGGAAGAAAGGAAAGATTCATTTCGATAACACCATGCTGGCAGATGCGTTGGCAAAGTTACAACAGCGCTATGGTTGCAACATTGTACTGGAAGAAAAGCAATTGGGTAAAAAGAAGATTTCCGGAGAATTCAGCCGGGATATGTCATTAGAAAGAATATTATCAACACTGGAATATGTGCATAACATTTCGTTTACCCGGGTGGATGATAGTACGTTCCACGTACGTAGGAAATAGTTAACAATGACAATTTTTTCACGGACCTGCGGGATAGGTTCTATCATTTAAATCAACATAAAAATAAAGTACAGCCTTATGCAAAAATCTACAAATGGATTTTGTACAGGAAGAAGTGTGTCTTGTCATGTGACCTTTCTGTTAGTTTTATTCACAAGCTTGTCGCCATTGATCGCCATGGCGCAGTCTTATAAATCTCTTACCGATAAAGTACAGTTACAGTTAAGCAGAACGAATGCGGAGAAAGTAGTGAAGTCGTTACAACAACAAACCCATTATACATTCATCTATGACCCGGAATACCTGCAGCAGTGCGAATTGAATGATATTAGATTTTCCGGAACCCCATTGGGTGAAGTATTAAATTATATAGATAATAATGCACCAATTGATATTGAGCTGACGAAAGACAATGCGATTACCTTACGTAAAGGAAGCAGCCCAAAAGCTGCCGGCAGAAGTGGCGGGCGCATCACCGGGAAAGTGGTAGACAATAAGAATGAACCATTACCAGGTGTAACAGTGGCGGTTCTTGGGGGACAAGGCGCTGTGACCAATGTAGATGGTACTTATGATATAGCCTTGCCAGCAGGAGTTTATAGTCTTACGTTCAGTTATGTTTCTTTTGAAACACGTAAAATAACAGAAATTGCGGTAAAAGATAATGGTGCAACACCACTGAATATAGTATTGAAAAGCAACAGTTCCAGGCTGAAAGAAGTAACCGTAACCGGCAACTATCGTAAAGCATCTATAGAAGGATTGTACGCCATACAAAAGAACAATGCAGCCATTACCGATGGTATCAGTGCCGAGCAGATTGCACGTACACCGGATAAGAATATTGGAGAAGTATTAAAGCGGGTGAGTGGACTTTCTACTATTGATAACAAGTATGTGGTAGTACGTGGTCTTAGCGAACGTTATAACCAGGCGGTGCTGAATGGCCAGGTAATGCCCAGTACAGAGTTGAACAGGAAGAATTTCAGCTTTGATATTATTCCTTCCAATATCGTAGAGAACATCACGGTGGTGAAAACAATCACACCGGACCGTAGTGCGGAGTTTGGAGGAGGTCTGGTAGAAGTGAATACGCTGGATATTCCAACTAACAATTTTCTGAATGTAGCCGTAGGCGCCAGCTATAATGATAAAACAGTAGGAAAGGACTTTTTGTCTTTGCCCCTGAGTGGGAATGAATATCGTGGTAGTGTGAGTGACCATCGGAATTTGATGGGGTCTCTGGATTGGAAAGACAGGGATGATGTAGTTAAAAAATACGAACTGGTGGGTAAGGAAGGATCATCATTCAGTAATAACTGGGGTGTTACTAAATTCAAAGCACCAGTTTCTCCTAATTACCAGGCATCGTTTGGCCATGTGTTTAGAGCAGGTAATGGCCAGCAATGGGGAGTAGTGGCCTCTGCGAGTTACAGGAATACATTGGCAACGCAGGATGCGATACTGGGCCGCGATGGATTTAAGGAATCGCCTAATGATGCCGATCCTCAGCAATTTAAGGGGCAGCGCTATGGATTTGCTACCAATATTGGCGGCCTGCTTGGTGTAGGTTATAGAAATGAAAGGAATCGTATTGGCTTTCAATCTATGTATCTGCGTACATTGGATCAGCAGCTGATTTTCGGAAAAGGCCAGAACGGAAAGTTTGGCTCTGATAATACACTGGCCTTGTTTGATCTTGCTATGCAAACAACATTGTGGCAAAATCAGCTGAAAGGGGAACATTCGCTGGGACGTAGCGGGGTGAAGTTAAAATGGTCAGGTAGTTACCTGAAACTCGACAGGCAAAAGCCCGATAATCACCAGATGTTTGCTGACTATAAGCAACCAGAAGGCGCAGGCTTGAACGAATATAATATTTCCAGCGCGGGAAGCAGTGCTGCTGAAGGTGCTTTGCGCTGGTGGAGCCGTGCATTGGAGAATAATTTCAACTGGGATGTGGCTGTGTCAGTACCTTTTAAATTCAGTGCAGGTAATGTAGGGCTGGATAATACATTTAAGGGTGGTTATGCAGGCTGGAACAAAGACCGGTTATTTTTTGTGGTGAATACCAATTCAAAGTTTGAGAACAAGGACGGAAATTATTTTCCACTTGCCGGCGCGTTTACATCAGAGCACAATACAACGGTAGCAATGAGTGGCTTCGGCGATAACTTTAAACGGAGATCAGCTTCTTTGCATGCCTTATTCGCTATGATGGATAACAGGATTGGCAATAAATTCAGATTGGTTTGGGGCGTAAGGGCGGAGTATTACAACTTGAATAAAGTAAATGATAACCTCGATTCTATATTCGCTAGTTTCAAACAGGAGCCTGGAAAAGAATATGACTATTCTGCACTGTTAAACAGAGAGCCTAACTGGCGATTTTTCCCTTCAGCGAATCTAACCTATTCACTGACGCCTGCAATGAATCTTCGGTTGGCTTACTCTGAAAGTATCATACGGCCTGATTTGCGGGAGTTATCCGTATTCCGGGAGTATGACTTTGAACTAGGTGGAGAGTATTTCGCACAAATTGTAAGATCTACTACTATCAAACATATTGACCTGCGTTATGAATGGTATCCTGGTCCTGGTGAAATCATATCTGCATCGTTGTTCTACAAAGATCTTTCTTATCCTATGGAGATATACCAGATGGATTTAAACAACAGTTTTGAGTTGAAGAATAGTAAGTCGGCGAGGAATTATGGTGTTGAAGTGGAAATGAGAAAATCGCTGGCTTTTACAAAAGTACCGGTATTGCGTAACATTACGTTGTATGGAAACTTCACTTACCTGGATGCCAGGGTGAAAAAAATGAACAGCAACATCGGCCTCTTTGATCCGGCTAACCCATTAAAAGTATCCGTGAAAGAAACAGTGGGAGAGGAAGAGAAACGTCCACAAATGGGCGCCAGCAATGTCATGCTCAATGCAGGAGTGTATTATGACAGCAAACCGTTTTCAGTAAGTCTTGCTTATAACCGTGTTACCAATCGTGTTTTTATCCCCAACCTCGTTTACTATAATGCTTTAATGGAAAAACCGCTGGAGTCATTGGATATGCAGGTAGGGGTAAAATTGTTAAAAGATAAGGCAGGCGTGAAATTAAATGTCAGCAATTTATTGAATAGCTTTTCTGTCATCTATCGTAACGCATTTTCAGCGGAAGAAAGCAGGGCTTTACAAAGCGGTAAAGCACCTACTATGTCTCAATTGAATTATCAGTCAGGAGATTTGTTGAACTACAAATTAAGTCCCGGTCGTACTTATAGCGCTACTGTCAGTTATCAGTTTTAATAAAGTGATGACGGGTAATGTGCGCAAAAGAATTTTTTACGCGTAATCGAAAAATATATCTGATCAGGTATCTATCCATTATTAACTAGTGATTTGTTTAAACTTTAAAAAGTAAAATCCCATGAACAAGAAGCCCTTAGCGGTAACCCTCGTATCTGCAGCAGCATTGCTGGGTATGATGTTAGGCACTTCCTGCAAAAAAGAAAACAACGGTGTACAAAATGATCGTACAGTATTAGCTGGTGGCCCTTCAGGTGCATCTGGTACTTGCGGCGACAGTACTATTACTGGTGTAATTACCAGCAACATTACGCTGAAAAGCTGTAAAATTTACAAACTCGATGGTCTGGTTTATGTGTCCAACAATGCAACTGTAACCGTTGAAGCGGGTACAGTGATCAAAGGTATTAAAGGTGCTACAGGTACTGCCGGTGGTGGTTTGATAGTTACACGCGGTTCAAAACTGAACGCTGTTGGTACAGCTACTGATCCTATTATCTTTACCTCCAATGAAGCAACACCAGCTTCTGGTGACTGGGGTGGCGTGGTATTGTTAGGTAAAGCACCAACCAACCATGCAGCAGCAGTAACTGTTGAAGGTATCACTGGTACTCCTCCTGCTGACGCAACTTATGGTGGACCCACCAATAACATTCCAGGTGACAACTCTGGTTCACTGAAATATGTGAGAATTGAGTATGCTGGTTTTGAACTGTCTACAGACAATGAACTGAATGGTCTTACCCTTGCAGGTGTTGGTAGCGGTACTTTGATTGATTTCGTAGAAGTGTACAAATCAAAAGATGATGCATTTGAATTCTTTGGTGGTACAGTAAATGCTTCTCACCTGGTAGCGATCGACGCACTGGATGATATGTTTGATACTGATAATGGTTATTCTGGTACTATCTCTTATGCACTGGGTGTTTCTGATCCCAACCGTGCTGATAAGAGCCAGTCTAATGGTTTTGAAAGTGACAACAACGCTACTGGTGCTGCTGTAACTCCAAACACACATCCTACTTACAATAACATTACTATCATTGGTCAGGCTACTGCGACTGCTGCTTCCATTACTAATGGTTTGCCTTCAGGTACTGGTAAATATGGTCGTGCTGCTCACCTGAGAAGAAATGCTGAATTTGCTATCAACAGCTCTATCTTCTTAGGTTTCAACTACGGCATTTCTCTGGATACTGCATTGCCTGCTCCACCGAATACTCCGCCAAATACTTTGTCTAAATACCTGGCTGGTATTTCTACACTGAACACTAACTACGTACATGCTTACGTGTTTGCATTCGATAGAGAAGTTAATAACTCCGGATTTACTGCTATCACTCCACTTGGTACTACCAACAAAGGATATGTTAACGCTAATCCTAACCTGGATATCAAACTGGCTGCTCCATTCAGTGCAACCCGTGCTATCAGCAACTTTATTCCAACAGCTTTGTCTCCTGCCAAAGCTGCCGGTGCTTTCCCCACAGGAAACACTACCTGGGCTAATACCTGGACAGTACTGTAATATTTATTACCTGGTAACGTATAGGGGGATTTCCCCTATACGTTATTATCGTTTTTTAATTTAAAGTGGTAACCAATGTACAAGAAATCCTTTACTTACTTCTTACCTATTGTTGTAGCAGGAATGATATGGAGTGTTTCCTGTAAGAAGGAGGATAAGACCAGGATCAATGTTGATCGTTCAGTAGTCGCAGGTGGCCCATCCGGCGCTGCCGGTACCTGTGGAGATACCACTCTTTCTGGTGTAATAAGTACCAACCTGACCTTAAAGAGTTGTAAGATCTATAAACTGGATGGATTGGTTTACGTGGCAAACAATGCCACTGTAACTATTGAAGCTGGTACATTGATCAAAGGTGTAAAAGGAATTCGTGCCGGAGGAGTAGAAACAGCAGGCGGTGCCCTGATTGTTACCCGTGGCTCCAGGCTGAATGCTATTGGGAATGTTACCAATCCTATTATTTTTACGTCCAATGAACCTGTACCTGCTTCAGGGGACTGGGGAGGGGTGGTATTAATAGGCAAGGCTCCTACTAACTATGGTGCCTCCTTATCCATTGAAGGTGTTTTACCTAGTTCCGCTCCAGTGGATATCACTTATGGAGGCCCTGGAAACTTCAATTTCAACGATAATTCAGGAATACTGAAATATGTAAGAATTGAATATGCCGGCTTTGAACTTACTGTGGATAATGAATTGAACGGCCTTTCCCTTTATGGTGTGGGGAATGGCACTACGTTGGATTACATCGAAGTATATAAATCAAAAGCGGATGCTTTCTCTTTCACAGGCGGTACGGTGAATGCCTCTCATCTGCTGGCTATTGATGCTTTGGATGATATGTTTTATACTAATTTGGGTTATACTGGTACCATCTCTTTTGGATTTGGTATTGCTGATCCTACCCGTGCAAGCAAAAACCAATCCAATGGTTTTGAAAGTGAGAACAGTTTCAACGGCGCACCAACCGCGCCCATTACACATCCTGTTTATAATTACATGACTATTGTTGGTGTACCGAATGCCACAGCTGCTTCTATTACCAATGGCCTGCCTTCAGGTTCGGGTAAATATGGGCGTGCGGCGCATCTGAGAAGGAATACACAGTTTACGATCAATCGTTCTGTTTTCATCGGATTTAATTATGGTATTTCCCAGGATATAGCATTGCCTGTCGTTGAACCACCTAATAATACTTATACCAGGTACCTGGAAGGTATTTCTATATTGAATACCAACTATGTACATGGATATATATATGCCTATGATAAAGAAGTTAATTTTTCAGGGTTCACAGGGATTGTTCCATTGGGGACTACCAACAAAGCATATGTTAATGCGAATCCTAATCTCGATGTGAAACTGAGGTTTCCTTTCAATGTAACCCGTGCTATTGTTAATTATATTCCGCTTCAGTTATCTCCTGCGCTGATTGCAGGCGCTTTCCCTGCCGGCAATACTACATGGGCTGATGGCTGGACGGTGTTGTAATGTTTGCCGGCCATAAATACAACGTCTTTTTTTATTATATCTATTTAATTTTTATAAACAGCGTACACGTGAATAATAAGTCATTTTTTGTTATCAAAGGCCTTTCACTTTTTCTTTTTGTAGTAATGATTGCTTCCTGCCGGAAGGGGGATTTGCCGGAAGCACGCTACTTCGGTAAAGTGAATGTAACCTTACTCAATCTTCCCAATACACCCACCGTAATGATGTATTTCGATGGTCAACCATTGGATACTATCAAAGTAATCGGTGGTAGTTCCTATGTTGTTCCGGCTGGCAAACAAGGGAAGTTAGCTGCATATGATGCTGCAAGCAAAACGTTGCTGGCGGATACACTTATTACTATTTTGCCAAATGGTATGCAACAATTCAAGTTTGCATATAGTACAGAATTCGGACTGAAAGGATTTATCGCTGAAGGCAGCAGCTCTACGGTGCCGCCGGACTCGCTGGATGTACGGTTGTTTAATAATTTGAATCCTACTTTTTATCCAAAGGAAAAATATGACCTTATATTTATCTATGCAGATCCTGTATCCGGTGAGTTAGTACCATCCGATGTGGTAGTGAAAGGTTGGGAACGGAAAAAATTATCCCCGGTATTGAGATTTAAGGCAGTAACAACAGATGGACTGGTATATTATTACGCGGCCAAACTGATCGATCCCGAAACAGGTGCACTCGTAACACAGCCCGATGGATCTGAATTTTTTGCATTCACCAGTGATCAGGTTGCCGGGAAATCCAAGATAACTGTTATTAGTGATGATAGTAACGGTGTTATATCTCCTAATGAAATAGATCTCTGATAACCCCATGCGCCCTGCCAAAAAACATATAACCCGCCTGTTTCCATACGTCTTGTATGGGATCAGCAGCTTATCCGTTATAGCGGCAGGCTGCAAAAAAAACGATGAAGTAACGCTTGCGGCTTCACCGGACATTAAAATGGAAATGATCCCTGTTTCTGATACTATCCGGCATGTGATCGCCTCCCATACCTTACTGACAGCTAATCATCCCTGGTATATTGATGGTTGGGTGTATGTAACCAATGAGGCCACACTGCGTCTGGAAGCAGGTGCTACTATAAACGTACTGCCTTCGGCAGTTAATAAGAAAGATGGCAGCCACAGTGGAGGCTTGATTATTACCCGCGGTGCACATCTTATTGCGGTGGGAACGGACGCATTACCAATACAGATAAATGTGGCAGCAACCAATAATAACGGCGCTTCCGGCATCATCGTATTGGGGAAAGCTGCTGTTGAAAAAAGAAATAGTTTACTGGATAATCCGGATGGACCATCACTCAATCACCTGAGTTATGGTGGAAAAGTACCGGATGATAGTTCAGGCGTTATACAACATCTGCATATTAACTACTACCGTATTGCAGGTACAGGATTCCTGGGGGGATTATTACTGCTGGGAACCGGAAGCCGGACTGCTGTTGAGGATATCACTTTACACCCATTACCCATGAAGAAGTCTGCGCTGAAAGCCAACAGACTACATTAAGCCACTTGAAGTAATGAGGAAAACCCTGTTTGAATTTCTACATATACCATTGTTGTTAACCCTTTCCCTTTCTTTTATCTTGGAAAGATGAGCACACTGCTCATCGCCGCTCTTTCCCGGGCATCATACATATGCTTTCGTGCAGGTATATTATTTTCAGGAGTCGCTCTCACGTTGCCGTTGATGATGGCCAGGGCTTTTGCCAGCAAAGGATCATCGGTATTACCTAATGGCAGCAATGGCTGCCGGCTCATTTCATCGATCGGATATTGAGGGGAGATGCCTGTGGTATAATTTCCCGCTCCACTGGCATTACTGAGCCGGTAGGTGAGGGGATGCATGATCCAGGGAATACGTTGTGGTGTACGCATATCATATACAATCACCGCACCTTTATCTTTACCTACTGTGGTTTGACCAATCTGTATTACCTGTGTATAGGGCTTCAGGTTATTAATAAGCAGTTCCGCTGCAGATACTGTTTGCCGGCCACTGAGAATAAATACGCGGGGGAGTTTCAGCTGTCCGGTGGACAAACTGCTGAAAAGAATGGGACCGCCGGTTTCAGGAACAGACATCGTGGTCGCAAAATCCAGGGTGCGGGTGCCCATATTACCATTGCCACTGTATTTTACAAAAATGCTTTTTTCTGTGAGGTCGGGAGCTATCATGGAGGCCATCATAGCGGCGGCAGCGAGACTGCCACCCACATTATAGCGCAGGTCAATCACCAGGTCATTAATCGCTTTGTTTCTGAAATCCTGGAAAGCGGCCAGCAGATAGTTATTGTAGCCGTCAGTAAAAGCATTATAAAAAAGATAGCCCACTTTTTTTGAGCCACTGTTGATAACGATGGCTTTATACACCGGGTTTTCCGTTGTTTTACCGGGGCGCAGCTGAACAAGCGGACTTTCTGTAATTACATTATCTTTTATAATCGCAGGCGTGAGGGTGCCTCCTTCCGCTGCCGCGCCCAATTGTTCCGGGAGTGTGGTGCTGTTCGTGGTGGTTAATACCGTTTCATTGATGCGGGTAAAATAATCGCCTCTTTTTAATCCGTCTGCTGCAGCATATGAACCTGGTACCACCAGCTTTACCACACCAATTACCCCACCGGCAGCGGATGGCCAGTCAATGATGCTAAAGTCGATACCGTATTTATACAGCATATCGCTTTTGATGGTAGCCGGATCTTTTGGGTTATAGATAACAGAGAATCTATCTTCTCCGCTTTTGATGCTGTTAAAAAATGCCTGGGTTTCCACGGAATTATTTGCCTGTCCCGGGAGGTGATCATTCCAGAGATAGAATAGATGCATGCTATCGAGTATCCATTGGTTAATTTCCTGCTGGGTAACAGGGCCGGTAGGAATAACGGGCGTATCATCTTTTTTGCGGCAGGCTGCCAACCCCATCAGCACGCAAAGGGAGAACAAAGAAACTATATATCGCATAAAGATTTTTTTGTTGATTTCAGTACGGTGAGAGGCCGGGAGATAATTATTTTCTTCTTTCCATATCTACTAAAAAATGGYTGGTCAGCTCTTTCCGGATATATTGTAAAGCAGCAGTGAGGTGATTTTTAACAGTAGCGGGAGAAATAGACAGGTGCTGGCCTATTTGCTTATGGCTAAAGCCATAGTCACGGCTCAGGGTATATACATTGCGGCGTTGTTCCGGCATTCTTTCTACCAGCTTATGCAGTTGGGAACTGAATTCTTTTTGAAGAAATACTTTTTCACCGCTGTCAGAAATATCTTTCTGTTCCCGGGCGGCCAGGGAAAGTGCTTTCTTTTCGCGGTACAATTTGCGGCTTTCATCTATCACTAAATGTCTTACGTACACAAACAACAATGGGAAAACATCCTGCCCTTTTTTCACCTGATCTATGTTTTCCCATAAACGAACAAAACATAACTGTGTGATTTCCTGAGCTCTGGAAGCATCGCTGGTTAACTTGAATGCAAACCGGTACACTTTTGCATTGTTCTCCTCAAATATTTTTTCAAAAAGTTCCTTCGGAGGGCTGTCAGACATAGTTCGAGGTTGTAACATGATCCGGATATAAATATAAGCCGGCTATGTTACACCAATGTTAAGGAGGGTTTTTTGTGCACAAAAATTTCGGGAGAAAGTGCCGGTGATTTGAATATAAATTAAAAAGTATATCCTGGGGGTTTGTTTTGAAAAAAACAGCTCTTTATTATCCTTCCGCTAATGCTCTTTTCTCCCAATCTGATTGCTATTTAACCCTTGGCTGCTTTTTTTGCAACATTGTAAAAAAATAATTCCTCATTTCTTTTGGCAGGCATAAAAAAAATATATATTTGCTATAGGATAGTATAGTATAGGATAGTGTCGATTTCACACAAAATAGCTATATATCAAATATCGATAGCATTACAGGTTCCGACGTAACTGGAATGAATCAGCCAAAATGAAGATGATAAAAGAGATTCCCGTAGATGAATGGAATGCTTCAGCCAAATAATGATCATATAAGAGATTCGCGTCAAAGAAAAACATCAATCAAATAAATGCCGATAGACTAGCAGATTCCCGGTTATGCATGGAATGAATGACGTAAACGTTATGAAATAAAACTTTTTCTCCTTTTTTAATAATTGCCACGAACACTTATGATGCCCGTTTGTCCGGCCGGATAATCGGTAAGCATCGCTATGCTTTAATGCACGTTATGATTTGTTTATTCTTCCAATAATTGATCTTAATATGTTCAGGAAATTTACTTGCTACAAAAAGCGATTTACTGCCGGGTTGCCGGTGGTATTATCAGCTCCTCCTCTCTACCTGTTGCTCCTGCTATTAATGCTGGCAGGCGGCGTTTATGCTCAAACTCCGGCAAAGGTGACTATAACCGGATCGGTGACTGACACCACCGGCAGGTCGCTGGAAGGGGCCACCATCTCTGTAAACGGAAAGAGTTCCAGTGGAACGGCCACCGACCGGAATGGGAGATTCATACTGGACGTTGCAGTGGGATCTACCATCCAGGTAACATTTGTTGGCTTTGTTGAACACCGTTTTGTGGTGAATGCTACGCAAAAGGATTACCAGGTCCGGTTAAAAAGTGTAGTGGCTTCTGTAGATGAAGTAGTGGTCACTGCATTTGGTCGTAAACAAAGAAAAGAGGCGGTGGTAGGCTCAGTGACGAGCATCAATCCCGGCGACCTGAAAATTCCAACCAGTAACCTAACGAATGCGTTGGCTGGTCAAATGGCCGGTGTGATTGCGTTTCAGCGTGGTGGCCAGCCGGGAGCAGATAACTCCCAGTTCTTTATTCGCGGGGTAACTACCCTGGGATATAGTGCCAGTCCGCTGATCCTGGTAGATAATGTGGAGTTAGGCGCCAGCGACCTTGCCCGTTTGCAGGTTGATGATATCGCCAGTTTTTCTATCCTGAAAGATGCCAGCGCAGCTGCCCTATACGGTGCCAGGGGCGCCAACGGCGTGATACTCGTTACTACCAAAGAAGGTAAGCCGGGTAAAGCCAGAGTAGCCGTGCGGTTGGAAGATGCTATTTCAACACCTACGCAAAACCTGAAGCTGGCGGATCCTATTACTTTCATGAATCAATACAACGAAGCTATTACCACGCGGAATCCCCTGAATAAACCACTTTATACACCTAATACCATACTGGCTACCCAGGCAACGATCAATAAAGCACCAGGCAGTAATCCATTCGTTTACCCGGCAGTTGACTGGATGAAAACATTGTTCAAAGAGCAAACGACTACCAAGCGCGCTAACTTCAGCGTGCAGGGTGGTTCAGATGTGACTAAATATTACATCGCCGGCTCTTACTCCCGTGACAACGGTATTCTACAGGTAAACCCGGTGAATAATTTTAACTCCGGGATGAAGTTTGAAAACTACCAGCTTCGCTCCAACGTGAACGTGAAAATTACTAAAACAACGGAAGCGGTAGTACGGCTGTGGGGTAACTTCAACGACTATACGGGGCCCATCACCAGCGATGCTTCCGGTATCGCCACGGATTTATATTCCAAAGTACTCCATACCAGCCCGGTGGCCTTCCCTGCATTTTATGAACCGGATGCGGCCAACGCCAATACCAAACATATTTTGTTTGGCAGCGCTTTTGGCTCGGATGGTAGCTTGTTAAATAATCCCTACGCGAACCTGATGTATGGATATAAAAACTTTTCCGAATCCAGGATGTCGGCGCAGTTTGAGCTGAACCAGGATTTTAGTTTCATTACAGAAGGGCTCACCTTCAAAGGCATTTTCAGTACTAACCGTTATTCCTATTTTGATCTGAGTCGTTCTTATGCTCCTTTCTTTTATGGTTTGGGCAACTATGATCAGGACAACAATACGTATGTACTGAACTGGCTGAACAGCTCTCCCGGACAGGCGCGGGAATTCCTGGACTATAAGGAAAATGCCAAAAATATTTACAGCTATATCTACTTACAGGGCGCACTGAATTATGACCGTGATTTCGGGAAAAGTAATGTGAGTAGTACATTGATAGGTACCCGGCAACAAACCCTTTATGGCAATGCCGGCAGCCTGTTGGGATCATTGCCTTACAGAAACCTCGGTTTTTCCGGAAGGGCTACCTACTCATTTGACAGAAAATATTTTCTCGAATTCAACTTTGGCTACAACGGTTCAGAAAGATTTGCACCGCAACATCGCTGGGGTTTCTTTCCCACCATTGGTGCGGCCTGGGTGGTATCTAACGAATCATTCTGGGAAGGAGGTATTGCACACATTATTTCCCGTCTGAAGTTCAGAGGTAGTTATGGTTTGGTGGGTAATGATAATATTGGTAGTCAACGTTTCTTCTACCTCTCCAATGTAACGCCGGATGACAAGGATGGCCCGGGTGCTTACTTTGGAACTAATAACAGCTTTGGACTCAAAGGCACTACCATACAGGCGTATCCCAATCCGGATGTTACCTGGGAAACTTCTAAAAAGAGCAACCTGGCCGTGGAAATGACGATTGCCGATAAACTGAATGTAACGGCAGAAGTTTATCACGAAAACCGCTACAACATCCTCATCAAGCGTGGCTATATTCCTGTTACCGCCGGTATTGAAGGTTCTGCCTCCAACAACCTGCAGGCGAATCTCGGAAAAGTAGATTCAAAAGGATTTGATCTGCACCTGGATTATAAGCAGGCTTTGTCAAAAGATATGTGGTTAAACGTGATGGGGAACCTCACAGTGACTGATAATAAGATCCGTGTGCAGGAAGAGCCGGAGTATAAATATGCTTACCGCTTTGCTGCAGGTAACCCGGTTAATCAGCAGTTTGGATATGTTGCAGAACGCCTCTTTGTAGATGATAAAGAAGCGGCTAATTCACCGGTGCAGAATTTCGGTGAACTCCCCAAAGGTGGTGATATCAAGTACCGGGATGTTAATGGCGATGGTATCATTAACCAGGATGACCAGGTGCCTATCGGTCTGCCTACCACTCCGCAGATCATTTACGGTTTCGGTTTTTCATTCGGTTATAAAAGCTTTGATGTGAGCGCGTTTTTCCAGGGGCTGGCCAGAGAATCTTTTTTCATCGATCCTAAAGCCACCGCACCATTTGCAGACAATGCCCAGTTGCTGCAGGCATACGCCGATAATCACTGGTCAGCAGAAAATCAGAACCTGTACGCTTTGTGGCCTCGTCTTTCTACTTCACATGTTGCCAATAATGAGCAAACCAGTACCTGGTGGATGCGGGATGGTAGTTTCATGAGATTAAAGTCTGTGGAAATGGGTTACTCATTGCCGAAGCGATGGATTGCGCCGTTGCGCCTGACCAATTTCCGTGTGTATTTCAGCGGCTTGAACCTGCTCACTTTCAGCAGCTTTAAACTATGGGATCCTGAGCAGGCAGGTAATGGTTTTGCATACCCGATTCAGAAAGTATTTAACCTGGGTGTAAACATTAATTTCTAAGTATAAAAAATATAGACAATGAGATTTCTTAAAAGAACATTGTTGGTAGTATTGCCGGTCATTTTATCAGTATCCTGTAAAAAATACTTAGATATCACTCCGGACAATGTGGCTACGCTGAACAGTTCATTTGCCAATGCAAATGAAACGCAGGCCTATCTGTTTGGTTGTTACTCCAGTATGCAGAACCTGGCCGATGTAAGGCGCAATGCAGGTTTTACCAGTTCCGGAGAAGTGATTTTTCCTATAGACCTGCTGGATAAAAAAACATTAGGGGGTGAGGGCGGCGATAATGGTTTTAACGTCATGCGTGGTTTGCAGAATAGCCCCAACCCGTTATTAAACTACTGGGATGGATATAACATGGGCCTGAACTTGTGGCAATCTATCCGCATGTGCAATACATTCCTGGACAATGTACATCAGCCATTGGACCTGACAGACTATCAACGCAAAAGATGGGTAGCGGAAGCTAAATTTCTGAAAGCCTATTATCATTACTGGCTGATCAGGATGTATGGTCCTATTCCCATTGCCGATGTGGCATTACCTATCAATATACCTTCTGCTGAAGCACGGCTCAAACAGCAGTCTGTGGATTCCTGTTTTGGGTATGTGGTAACCCTGTTGGATCAGGCCATGCCCGATTTGCCGGACGTGATACAAAATGCAGGCGCAGAAGCCGGCCGTATTACTTCTGTGATTGCAAAAGCTGTAAAAGCAGAAGTGCTGGCTACACAGGCAAGCCCGTTGTTTAACGGCAATCCGGATTATGCCGCTATCAAAGGAAAGGAGGGAGAAAGTTTGTTCCCTGCTGCATATGATGCTACCAAATGGCAACGTGCGGCGGTTGCCAGCAAAGCAGCCATTGATGCCGCTGTTTCAACAGGAGCTGCGCTCTACCAGTTCCGGGCAAGCGGAGGCATTGTACATATGTCAGACGCCACCAAACAGCTGCTTACATTGCAGGGCGCCCTCACCGATCCATGGAACACCGAACAGATATGGACCCTCAATCCACAGTTTGGATGGCAGTATATGGCTTCCCCACGGGTAACAGCGGATGYCGCTTCCAACGGGTTTGCCGTGTACTCCAATTTCTCCGTTCCGATGGCAGAATCAGAACTGTTTTATACACAAAACGGTGTACCTATCAGTGAAGACAGAACCTGGGATTATGCTAACCGCTATAAACTGCAGACCGGCGATGATGAACACCGGTATTATATCCGGAAAGGATACACCACTGCCCGAGGTAATTTTTACAGAGAAGCCCGGTATTATGCAGATGTAGCCTTTGATGGTGGTGTCTGGTTCGGCTCTGCCAACACAGACGATAACAATGCCAACTACGTAAACGCCGTAAATGGGTTTGCTGCGTATACCCCTACCCGTTATAATGTTACCGGCTACTGGCCCAAGAAACTGGTGCCATGGCAAACCGCCTTCGGACAAACTTCCGTACAAACAAATTACTCATGGCCATTTATGCGCTTACCTGCTTTATGGTTGTTATATGCAGAGTGTTTAAATGAAGCCAAGGGTCCCGGCGCCGAAGTATATAGCTATATCGATAAGGTGAGGGAAAGAGCCGGTTTACCCGGAGTGGTACAGGCATGGTCCAACTTCTCCCGTAATCCTTCTAAATACGGCTCAAAAGACGGTTTAAGGGCCATTATTCACCAGGAGAGGAGAATAGAACTGGCATTTGAAGGACAGGCAGGATGGGATCTCAGAAGATGGAAAGAACTGCAGGCAGTACTCAACGGACCTTTCCAGGGATGGAATTTCAGACAGCGTACGACACAGGGATTTTATCAGCTGAGCAATGTATACCAGCCGGTATTTGGGCTGAGAGATTACCTGTTTCCTATCCAGGACTACGACTTGCTCACCAATCCTAACCTGATACAAACACCTTATTGGTGATAACAGGAGGGTAAGCATAAAATCATTTCAAACCAGTTTTAATTTTTTGTATGGACGCTATATATAAAATAAGCCGCGTGTTAATACCGCTGATGGCATTAGGTATGCTACAGTTGGGCTGTAAGAAAAGCGAGGGATACAATGATGTAATATCCAATGATAAGACAAAGCCACAGCCGGTTTCCAATGTTAAAGTGATCAACAGAAATGGGGGCGCCTATATTACCTATACGTTGCCGGATTCCAAAAATGTATTGTATGTACAGGCGGAGTACCTGATCAATGATACTAAAAGCAGGCAAACCAAAGCTTCCTTTTACACCGATACCATCGCGGTAGGTGGCTTTGCCAAAAGCCAGGATTATACCGTGAAACTGTATGTGGTTTCACGGGCTGATGTAAAGTCGGATCCGGTGAATGTGACCGTACATCCTGGCACCCCTACCTATCTGCAGGCGCTGCCTACGGTTGTTATGCAGGCCGACTTTGGCGGGGTGAACATCAGCGTAACCAATACCGCAAAAGATAACATCGGTATCATCACTATTACAGAAGATGCCACCACACGTAAAATGGAAATCAAAAATCAGAACTATACCAACCAGGAAAATATCTCCTATAGCATCAGGGGCTATGATACCATTCCACGGAAATTTGGGATCTACCTGGCCGATGAGTTTGGAAACATCTCTGATACGGTGTATACGACCGTTAAACCACTTTACGAAACCATGATGGATAAGTCGAAGTTCAATGTGTACAAACTGAATTCTGACGATGGTTTTAGCTTTGGATGGGAACTGCGTTATATGTGGGATGGCAACCTGGGAAGGCCCGGATATCACTCCACTTATCCTACTACGGCACCATTGCCTAAATGGGTCACTTTTGATATGGGACAGGTAGCCAAGCTAAGCCGCTTTACAATGTGGGGCCGCGGATTGGATGACGGTACCTATCTCTGGGGATACGGTAATCCCGAAACCTGGGTGATGTGGGGCCGCGCGGATCAGCCGGTGGATGAAATATTACCGGATACTACTAATCTCCCTCCATTAGGACAAGCCACACCAGGCGGTTGGATCAACATGGGTGTTTATCATTTGCCTGCCCAGCCATCCGGGCTGGTATCTCCGGCATATAACAACGCTGATCTGGCTTTCTGGAACGCAGGTTTTGGATATAACTTTTCACTGAGCCTGCCGAAAGTACGATACATGCGGTTTGAATGTGTTACCAATGCAGCGCATAGCAATGAATTCTTTCACATAATGGAACTCAGCATATGGGGAGATAACAGGTAACGGTTACGGTTACTTCCCCCGTTACTGGTATTCTTTTAAAAATTATTTTATTAAAAATATTATGAGATGAGAAAGTATCACTTAGTTACAAAACTCCTCTTGCCACTTTGTGGTTTGTTCCTCTTCATTGCGTGCAGCCGGAAAGCTACTGATTTCAGGGATTTTCTGGGCAATAAGGAAATTCAATATCCCGGTACGGTATCTGGCATAACCATTTATCCGGGTAACGGCCGACTGGCCATCGGCTGGAAACCCAGCTCAGATCCCAGTATCAGCAAGTATGTGTTGTACTGGAATAACCGGCAGGATTCTGTTGTTATTACCGCCACTTCTCATAAGCCCACGGATACGGTGCGTTGCCTGATTCCGGGATTAAGCGAGTACGCCTATACGTTTTTTCTGTATTCCTTTGATGCGGCCGGAAACAGGTCTATTGTAACAGAAATAGATAATGCACATGCCTATGGCAACATTTACCGGAGTACGCTTCATAACCGTTTGCCCGATGCTACCAAACCCTATGAAATACGGGACGATGGTACTGTTACGTTGTTTTTCAGCATACCGGATACGATTAACATTGCCACCAACATCAAATACACCAATGCCGCCGGTGTGGAGGCAATCGCCACTATTCCGGGCACCGCGGACTCCATTAATTTACCCAGCTACAAAGCGGGTAAGCCGGTTACTTATCAGTCTTCCTACATTCCCGGAAAAGGCGCACTGGATACTTTTTATACCAACAGTTACGATACCTTCCCGGATATCTTTAAACTGGTGGCCTGCGACAAAAGTTTATTCCAGGAACATGACCTGCCAAATGATATGGGCATCTACCAGTCAGATACCCGTGTGAGCAAATTGTGGGATGGTAGCGTAGGACCGCAGGGTTATCCTGACATTTTCCATAGTGATGATCAGGGGTCGAACACACCGCTGCCACGCACCCTCACTTTTGATATGGGCAAAATATACAACCTGGGACGTATCGAAGAAACAGGCAGGAACTGCTGTAATAATCCGGCTGAATTTGAAGTATGGGGTATTGCTGATATTACCAATGCGGCTACCTCCCTGAAAAGTACTGATCCGGGATGGGCTGCTGAAATGAGCAGCAAAGGATGGACATTGCTCACTACTGCTATCAGGGGAGATGATGGTAACGCCGCCATGAAGTTTGATTTCATCCCACAGGCGCCGCCGGCACGTTATATACGTATCAGGGTAGTACGTACGGTGAATAATTCCAATTCGGTGAATATAAGTGAAGTGACCATGTTTAGTAAACAATAAAAATAAAATGAGTGGAAGCAATTTGCTTCCACTCATTTTATTTTTTCCTCACCACATTGTTGAGATAATAAGTAATTGTATAAGTTCCCTTGGTAACATAGTATTTGATAGAAGACACGGTGTTCACATGTAACCCGATGTCTGTATACTTCATATCCACCCGGTAGTAACAAATACCATTGTCGAACCCGATAGCCGTTGACGGAAATGCCGGCAACTCCGGAATTCCCTGGGGATATTCATATTCGATGGTTGTAGTTGTTTTGACTTCCGGATAATAAGGGTCCCAGTGTTTGAAACTGGGACGTTGATCGCGGCCATACACTTCTCCTGCTGCCGGATTGAAAAAATCACCGTTTTTATCTTTCCATTGAAAAATGATCTTGTTGGGTCCTTGCCCATTGTGGGTGATATCCATCTGTAAGTTATCCGGAAGAGAATAGAAGTTTCCTGCTGCATCAGCTGTAGTCCAACTTTTATAGAGCAGGGTATCGATGGTAGTCATCGGTGTAACGATGATATTACATGCGTCCCGCAGCGTCTTTTCTCCTTTCACATTAGATACAGCCACATCGATGCTGTAGGACCCCGGATCAATAAACAAAGACGTTTGAGTGAATTGCAAACGTCCTCCGATAGGGTTGATGCTAAAAGGTGCTACGAGGCTATCTCTTAATTTGGCTTTCAATTTGGCCAGTGTGGAATCTTCATAAGTAACTGCATCTGTATAAGTACTCATCATCTGAGGTGTGACGAACATGCTGTCTGCTTTTGCGTTGTTTTTTTTATTACGTATACCTGCCAGGACAACTTTGAGCGGACTCGTGGAGCCATCTGCTACCAATGTGGAAGAAGTAGCAGTGATGCCCTGCTGAATAGTAAAGGGATTTTCAATATAGTAGATGCTGTCACTCAAAAATCCTTTCTCCACTTTTTCGCAGCTATAAAACCCCAGGATGGCCAGTAACAGGCAGGTGGGGGTTAGTCGGTTTATTTTATTACTAAGCATATATGATGCTGGTTTAGACATGAATAATCTGAACAATTATCTTTTGGTGAGCTGTGCATTGTTGGCCAGTACATGCAACGTAGTGCCTGTAGACGTTTTTATACCTGTAGTTTGACAGGTAATGGCTATATCTACGGGATCTCCTTCCGGTGCACCGGGTGAGCCATCCAACGCGCCATTGACCTTTATATACTGTAGGGAGTAATAACTGAATACAGGAGCGGATCCGGAAAGCCATACCGCATAAGAGCCGGTGATGGTTTTTACCGCGCAGGGAGCCGTTACGCCCGCCCAGTTGTTTTTGGATACGGGTGTACTGCTGACATTATCCAGGCTGATGTTATCTCCAAATAAATACTGGGTAATCAGCCTGGAACTAACACTGTCGTACAGCTGATCAAGACTGCTCACATTCAGGTTCGTCATCATCAGCTTTACAGAGAAGTTGGTAAAGGCGAAAAAGGTAGCCGATTTATTGACGGAATCTTTCAGATTGAAATGATCGATGAGCAGTATGGTGGTATCAAAATAATGAGCGCTGTGTTGCTTTAAATAATCATAAGTACTCAGTGGTGTATTAACGGGGTGCTTTCCCCCATCTGTCAGGTAGCTGTCTTTTTTGCAGGAAATGATAGCTATTGCCATGATAGCAAGGATTCCTGTTTTCCAGTTTTTATGTAACGTTTTCATGGTGTGTTTTTTTAGTTGAAATATCACCGCTGCTTTATTTAAGTTTTCCTTGCCAGAAAGGTGTTTGTACCAATTTTGAATTGGTGAGAAACAGGCTGGGATCCAGTGGCCAGTAGTATTTGCCGGCGGCAAATTCACCTGTTGAAATAAAGGGGAATTTCACCACGCCGGTATTTCTGGCGAGTCGTACCAGGTCATAAAACCGGTGACCTTCCAGGAATAGTTCCCGGCCACGTTCTGCGGTGATGGTATCTAACAGCGGCCGACCCGTAATACCAGTGAGCGGCTTAGTGAGTCCTGCACGGGCTCTTATTTCATTTACAATAGAAAGTGCCCCGCCAAAATCAGGGTTTGTTCCTGCGGCCATGGCCTCAGCTTTCAGCAGTTTGATATCTGCGAGGCGGAAGATGACGATATTGTTTTGCGCCACGGTAAACTGCGGTTGTTTACTGGGATCAATGTATTGTATATTGGAATATTTGATGCAGGATATAAAGCTGGTAGTACCGGTAGCAATGGTGGCAAATGATTTTTTAAACCGAATATCTGTAGTGTCGTAGAAGAGGGTATTGACTACTCCTGTATTCAGTTGCCATAGCGGAACGGTGATATTGTTGATATAAGGCGATGCCAGGGTTTGCCCGGCTATGCTCTGCGCAGCTACCAGGCTTTCTTTCAGTTGGTTGTTGGATATTTCGAAAATGCCTTCGGGTGATTGTCCTTTATAGATAGAAAGATAATCACTGGCAGGCACCAGCGAATAGCTACCGGAGCTGATTACAGAGTCGCAGGCCATGCGACAGCTATCATAGCTGCTTTTCCATGCGTAGACATGTGCCATCAGGGCAAATACATTTCCTTTATCACCTCTTACAATTTTGTCGGCAGAGTTATTATCTTTCCAGGGCAGGTATTGTTTCGCCAGCGTCAGATCGGCCACGCATTGGGCGAGTATATCTTTTTGCGGTGACCGGGCTACCTGCGGTGCGGTAGACACATCGGGGTAGTAATTGGTTACCAGGGGAACATCTCCCCATACCCTGGCCATATAAAAATAAGCAAACGCACGCACGAAGTAAGCTTCCCCTATGTATTGATTTTTCTTTGCCTGTTGTGCACCTGCATCATTACCCGAAAATACAGCTGCAGGCATGGATTCTATGAAATGCAGACAACGATTGGCCTGTGCGATCGTAGTATAGAAGTTAGAATAGACCCTTAGCTTCAGTAGTGCTACATAACTGTTGGCAGGAGGAATGCTTCCTTCCCATTTCATGCTGGCCACGTTTTTATAAGAGTCATTATCGCCGCCGCTAACAAATTCGCTGTTGAATTCATCGGAGGGCAAATCGCCATATGCATAATGCGTGATAGAAGCATTGAGTGCACTTCTGAGTAGCGAATAACATGCCGCTACAGAGGAATTTACATCTCCTTCGGACTTCCAGGTGGTCTGATCTGTAGCCTGACTATCGGGATCCTGATCCAGGAATTTTTTGCAGGAAGTAAAGATCATGGCAGATATTGTAAACAGAATAAGCCAGTTGATTGGTTTCATTGCTGATATTTTAAAAGTTAGAGGAGAAGATTTTCAACATCCGGAATTATAGTTCCGCTCTGATGCCAATCGTAAATTTCCTGACAGCAGGATAAGCCATGTTAGAAGAGCCGGTGGTAGGATCTACCAGTTCCGGATCAGGTATAGTCGGACTTCTTTTGAACGTTAGGAGGTTGTCTGCCATACCAAAAACATTGAAGGAGCGTATGCGCATAGACTGTACCCAGCGGGCCGGGAAGTTGTAGGACAGCGATACCTGTTTTACGCGGAGAAAGCTCCCATCTTCCACAAAATAGGAACTGGCAATATTATAACGATCGCTCGAGCCATCAGATGACACCAGGGTAGGGTATTTGCTCATATCCCCGGGATGTTGCCAGAACTGATTTAATACATTCGTTAGCACGGCTGGTCCTGCATTCGTTCCCCACCAGGAATAGGATCTGCTACCGTTTAACGCATCGGATAGATAGCCGTTGAAAATTTTTCTGCCGGTCAGGAAGGAGCAGAAAATATTTAAGCTGATGCCTTTGTAACTAAAGCTGTTGCCGAATCCACCGGTTACTTTGGGTAATGGGTTGCCGGCAATTACTTTATCATCATAATCGATATTATAATCACCGTTCATGTCCTGGTAGCTGGGATCACCGGCATGCAGCGTTTTACCGAGGTAGGTGAGTTTTTTGCCCGTCATAGGATCTGTTGGTACACTGGCTTCTGTAGGGAAGGCGCCATTGATCTGGTATACTTTGTAGTTATATAAAGGCTCACCCATGGTAAGGGATTGCTGGAACCAGGATTCACCAAACAGGAAATCACGATTGTTATTTGGCAGTCTGGTTACATAGTTTTTATTAAAAGAGATATTGAAATTGGTATTCCATTGGAAGGCTGCACGGGGATTCAAGTTGTGTGTATTGATGGCCAGTTCTATTCCCTCATTGCGTACATCTGCAAAGTTGCCTGCATAGAAGCGGTAGCCGGTAGTGCTCTGGGCCGGTACCTGGTAGAAATATTTATCCTTTGCATCTTTGCGGTACCAGTCTGCCGTAATGCCTATTCTGTCATTAAACATCGAAATATCCACTCCGAAATCCGGCTGGATAAATCTTTCCCATCTCACACTATTACTGGCACTGATTCCCTGTGAGGAAAAGCCATTGTAATAAGGGTAGGGAGAGATGACAGGCGTACCATTATAAGTAGAAGGTGTTCCACCGGCGATAGGGAAAGTACCGTTGGGAACGATAATTCCGGTGCTGCCACCCAGGAAAGAGCCGTCATTGTAGAGGCCCTGGTATTTGGCGTAGAAGGAACCGGGGTCATTACCGGTAACTCCCCAGCTGGCTCTTACTTTAAGGAAGTTCACCACATTTTTTACGGGTTGGAAGAAATGCTCATCAGACACAATCCATCCGGCTGAAAATGCGGGGAAAGTACCCCATCGGTATTCCGGGCTGTAGATAGAGCTGGCATCTCTTCTGAAGGAGGCAGTCAGCATATATTTGCCTTCGTAGTCGTAGGATAGCCGGGCATAGTACGACAGCGTTGTTTTTTTCTGCTGGCTGCTGGTCACACTCAGGGAGGAGCCGGGAGGAATTGTTTGCAATGTATGTATACCGGTAACAGAGATGCCTTGTGCCTGTGCCCAGGTGCTGTAATTTTTCACTGCATAGGCAGAAGCACCTGCTACCAGGTTGATATGATGTTTGTTGATCAGGGTATTATATTCTACATAATTTTCAAACGACCAGGATGGGTTACTGGACGTGATATCGAATGCCATATTAGAAATACCATTCAATTCTTTTGGGGAGAAGTAAGCCCATTTGTCGATATAATTATTAGCGGCATAAGTACTATGGAAAACAACATTTTTCACCAGCGTATCTACTACACCGATGGAGCCGTTGTACGCAAAAATATTATTGTCATCGAATGGATTGGCTTGTCCGTTGAACAGGGCAATCTGTTGCGGGGTAAGCTGTGCAAAGGAGGTAGGGAAATTCCACGAAGCAAAAAGTTGCCCGGAGCCACCGCCGGTTCCGTGATTACGTTTTTCAGAAGTGATCATCAGGTTGGTATTTACCTGTAGTCCTTTCCTGGGACTTACGGATAAGCTCAGATTAGGAGATAGCCGGTCTATGGAGAATCCTTTTAATAATCCCTGTTCATTATAATGATTTAAGGAAACGCGGTAGTTAGCGCTGCCAAGAAAACCTGCAATAGCTACATCCTGGTTGTTGACAAGTGCCTGGTCTCTTACCATCATTGACTGCCAGTCTACATTGTTGTTAAAGGCCGGATTGAGGCTATCTGTTAGTTGAGCTGGGATATATCCATCCCGGATTTCGTTATAGGGAGCGAGGCGGGTGATCAGGTCCATTTTTAATCTTCTTTCCGCCGCACCGGTGGTTACATTTCGCAGTGCCGGTTGAGTGGTGGCGCCTAAATATCCTGATACGGATACCTGTGGTCGTCCTCTTTTAGCGCTTTTTGTTTTAACGATGATCACCCCGTTTCCGCCGCGTGCGCCATATATAGCGGATGCAGAGGCATCTTTGAGTACATCGATGGATTCCACATCATTGGGATTGATTAAGCTGAGGGGGTTGGTACCGCTGTAGGAGCTACCAATGGTATTAATGTCGAAGATAACGCCATCTATGACGTATAGTGGGCCGGTATTTCCGCCGTTGGCGTTGCCATAGTCAACGTTGGTGGCGCCGCGGATTACAATATTGGAGCGCTGTCCCGGTTCTGCGGTGCTGGACAATACGCTTACACCGGCGAGGCGTCCCTGTAGCATCTGATCGAAGCTGGCTTGTGGCATATCCTGGATATCCTTGCCACTCATAGAGGAAACGGCGGCGGTCACATTTCTTCTTTTCACACTTTGATAACCAATGACCACTACATCATTCAGTGCTTTCTGGGAAGGTTTCAATGTAATCTGCAATTTGCCGCTACCTGCTTTGATGGTACCGGTTTCAAAGCCGATATAACTGATAGAAAGAAAATTATTTTCCCGCATCAGGCGCAACGTAAAATTTCCGTTTGGATCTGTCATGGCCGCGTTGGCGGGGAATCCTTTTTCAACAACGCTGGCACCTGGTAAGGGTGTTCCGTCGTTGCTCTTTACAATACCGGATACCGTGACCGGCTGTTGCGCTTTTACTTCATGCAGGGATGCTATTATGATATAACATAATAGCAATGGGAGTCGAAGGCATTCTCTCATATTAAATCATTTGATTTTGGTTAATATTTATTGGCCTAAGTAAGCAGAGCACGATTGGTTTATACAGACAGCCGATCACAGTAATCTAAACAGCAAGGGGAAAAGGGATAGCCTTCAATAACGTTGTGAATCACCAGGTGCTAAATTAATTAGTGTCAATATGACATTAAAATTAGAATTTAATTATTCTATTAATATGCAGAATTTAACTTCTTGTAATTGCATTTTGTTAAGTTGTAGTTAAGTATGGCTGGCTGGGGACTTTTGCCTGGGAGGGGACGGGATGATAAAAAGTATACTTTTGCAGGAAGTTAAATGATAAGAATTTGAGTATTCAGCATACAAAATGCCCCGGTTGCGGCGCAACAGTATTTTCGCAGCCCGCAATGTCCGGCAGCAATCAGCCGGAATCAACGATCCAGTGCGAGTATTGTGGTTCGCAGTTCAGGGTGAGCAATCCCAATTACCGTCCCGACCCGGTGGTGCATACCACTATCAACACCTATACTACTACCTATAGAAATGTACCTGATAGTCGCCCCGCCCGATCTTCGGGATGGAGCAATGCCAGTGACAGGGAGCATAAGGTGGCCCGGATACTCGGCTATATAATTGGCTGGCTGATGTCGCCTTTTGTGCTCGGTCTGTGGATAGCTGTCTTTATGAAAGTGGATGATTTTCCCATTATGATACCGGCTGTGTTTACAGGAATAATGTTATTCTTCTTTTTCATAGCCAGCAGGAGTGGGAGAGAGCTGAGGCGTAGACAGGGAGCCTAACCGGGGTGGTATTTTTTAATAAATAATATTATATTAGAGATAGATATCCCAATTTTCCCATGACACCAGAAGCATATAAACAACGATATAAAGCAGAAGATGCAGTTGGCTGGCTTTCAATAGACAATGCCCTGGAAGGCGTTTATGGTAAAACAGAACCTCGCCATTACGGGCCGCTCTGCGGTATTCACTTTGCAGTAGGCGGTACCGATCCCATAGATGGCGTTAGCATTTATGATTCCGCCAAACAGGAGCCACATCGTCATATTATCAGCTACGGCATGTCCGAGCTTTATTATGATCATGAAAAGGCGGGTGGTGAATTCAGTAAATGGGGCTTTGAATTTACCTTCCGGCTGAAGCCATTTGCAAAAGACAAAGAGGATCCAATTTGGGCGGTACACGTAATGAATAACCTTGCACGATATGTGTTTAAAAGCGGAAAGTGGTTTGAGGAAAATCATTTTATACCTGCGAAAGGCCCCATAAGATTAGATACTGATACCGAAATAACGGGCTTTGTAATAGCACTTGATCCTGAACTGGGAAGAATAGAAACCCCACACGGCGAAGTATCTTTCCTGCAACTGGTAGGGGTAACAAACGCCGAACTGGAAAGGGTAATGCAGCACCCTACTACTAATACGGTGGCTGCATTGATCAGTGAATTAAAAAGAGATAACCCTTTGCTGATAACGGACCTGAACAGGAAGTCTTAAGGAACCGTAATAACAATCTTTCCAAAATACTTTCCCTGCTCCAACAGCTGGTAAGCGTCACGCACTTGCTCCATGGGGAACACGCTATCAATAACCGGATGTATATCCGCTACTTCTATGGCCCGGTTTAACGCCGCAAAGCTTTCCGCGCTGCCAACCGCTAATCCCTGAATCCTCAGAAACGACATATTGATCTTATGTGCGTGTATATCCAGAGGAAGGGAGGTGCCGGTAATGAAGCCTGCAGTACCTACAAAGCCGTTTTCTTTTACAGACAGTAAGGATTGTCCTATTGTTGCCGTGCCGGCAATATCTAAGGTGATATCCACCCCTTCTCCATTTGTTAGCGCAAGTACCTGTTGATGCCAGTCGGGATAATTGTTATAATTAATCACGACGGTGGCGCCAAGTTGTTTCAATCTTGCTGCCTTTTCATCGCTGCTGGTGGTAGCAATTACCCGGGCGCCTGCTGCTTTAGCTATTTGAAGCGCAAAAAGGGAAACGCCACCGGTACCCTGGGTGAGCACCGTTTGTCCCAATTGTAAATGAGCCTGGTTGATTAAAGCATGCCAGGCGGTTACTGCTGCGATGGGAAGTGTGGCAGCTTCTTCGAAGCTGAGGTTGTCCGGTGATTTCACCAGTCCATACTCAGGAATGCATACATATTCAGCCATCACGCCAGGCGTTTGCCAGGCCACCCTTATTGAATTACTCTCTTTATTGATGGCGCCTCTTGTCCATTTTTGTACATACTGTATGGCTACACGATCTCCGACTTTCCATTGGGTAACGTCTGGCCCGATTTCCGCTACAATACCACTGCCATCGGATGCGGGGATATAAGGAAATTTGAGTTTATCGTTAAAGCTTCCATTCGCCACTATGCCGTCCAGGTAATTTAAAGATACTGCTTTGATTTTCACCAAAACCTCGTTGCGGACGGGTTTCGGGGTTTCAATTTCCCGGATGTTGAAATGGTCAATTCCAAATTTTTCTAATACAACAGCTTTCATATAATTATAATGCTTTGATGTTAATTAATCTTTTTCTCCCAGCGTGATGCGAAGCCGGTTGAGTGCATTCATGAGGGAAATGCTGGCAGTTAGCTCCACCACTTCCTTTGGGGTAAATTGTTTGTCCAGCTTTTCGCGTAGTGAGGGAAGATCTTCCTGCATCAATGTGATGGCCTCTGCCCATTGCAACACCAATTCCTGTTGATGATCAAAGGCTTTAGAATGTTTCCAGCCGGGCAGTCTGTCGAGTACCTCTTGGTGAAGTCCCATGTCCCTTAGCTCCTGGTTATGAAAACGGCAGCAATACGCGCAGCCGTTTAATTGAGATACACGTAACTCTGCGAGCGCAATCAATTTGTTGTCCAGTCCGGATTTCCGGATGCTGTTATGCGCCTGGTAGAGGAATCCAATCGTTTCTTTTGAGATGGTTTTGTAATCCATGATTCGTTTATTGTAGCGCAAAATTGGATCTCTTATGGTTAAATTAACGGTAATAACCTCTGAGAAAACAGTAACGTGATTGGAAAGCGATATTTAACCGTTCGGAGTTCGTACTTTTGCTATATGGATTACCTGCACGATACGTTTGCTATTGAGATCGCTGAATACCACGAGTGGAGCGAGAGGAACAGGAAAAACAACTTCTTTGAACTGGTATATATTCTTCGGGGAGAAGGTCTGCAAAGCGTAAATTACATCAAGCGGAAATATACGGAAAACGGTATCTTTCTGCTGCCGGCTGCCAAATGCCACATGTATATCATAGAAAAACCCACGCTGTTTTTGTTCATTCGTTTTACCGGAAGTTATTTTATGTCCGGGGGAAAAGACCAACTGGACTATAGTTCCTGGTTTAGCCGGCTCAACTTTATTTTAGGTAATCATGATCGGGATCCCGGAGAGATCATCAATGACCCGGAAGACAAAAGCCAGGTGAAAAGACTGCTCGATGTGGTACTGTTTGAATACGAGCGAAAAGATATTTGTTCCGCATTTATTATCCAGAACACATTGGTATCTATTCTCGGTATTTTGTCGCGTAATATCCAGAAAAAGGTATTGCAGGGGCGTACATTCAAAGACAGGAAGTTTATCGATTTATGGAATTTTATCTCCTTTAATATTTTAGATCCGGAGAAGATATCAGTACCTTATCTGGCTGCTAAATTTAATATTGCTGAGAGTTATTTCAGTGAATATTTTCAACGGAATGCTGCAGAACGATTTCAGGACTTTGTATTGAAATCACGTTTGCAAATTGCTGAATCCCGCGCTATTTATACGACTACTCCTTTAGCGGAAATCGCCTGGGAATTGGGATTTACGGATAGCAGTCATTTGAATAAGATGATGAAGAAATATTTTGGTAAAGGGATGAGGGAGATCAGAAAGGGGTTATAATTTATCTATCACATCTTTATATCCTCTTCCAATAGGTATGGATATGCCATTAAGCTCCACCATTTCTGCTGTGTAGGATTCTATTTTGTTGACAGAAACAATGAAAGACCGGTGTATGCGTTTGAAGATGGCCGTTGGCAGGATCTCTTCTATCTCACTGGTACTCATCTTGGAAATGTACTCATTCCTGGTGGTAACAATTTTAATGTATTCACGCTGGCTTTCAATATATAATATCTCTGAAAATAGGATCTTGACTTTCCGCTTTTGTATATTCACGAAGATAAAGTCCCTGTTCTCATTTGATCCTTTCTTTTGTTCTGTATTGACCTTATTTACTGCGGTTAGAAACCGTGCAAATTCAAATGGTTTCAGCAGGTAGTCCGTTACATTCAGGTTAAACCCTTCTACGGCATATTGATGATAGGCCGTGGTAACAATAACAGCAGGTGGATTGGCCAGTGTTTTCAGGAAATCCATGCCTTTTAGTTTAGGTAGATGGATATCCAGAAAGATAAGATCTACCTCGTTATGCAACAGAAATTCAGCAGCAAGGATAGCATCTTTAAATACTTTCTGCAATTCCAGGAATGGCACTTCGGAAATATAATCACTTAGTACTTTCACCGCCAGCGGCTCGTCTTCTATGATGATGCACTTTATTTTAGGCATGGCTTGCAAGGTTTATTTTTAAAGTAGCGGTGAATACAAAGTCACCTTGTTGTACGTCCAGTTGATAGTCGGTGTAAAGCAATTCCAGTTGCCGCCGCAGATTGGAAAGCCCTATATTTTCTTTTGCCTTGGTTTCACCGGAAGGGTCACCAGTAGAATTTTTTACTATAAAAAGTAGCTGCCTGTTTTTTACAGACAGATGAATATCTACAAACGGAAGATCTCTCGTTTCAGATACGCCGTGCTTGAAAGCGTTTTCAACCAGCGGAATCAACAGGAGAGGGGGCAACGACTGCTTCATATCCTCCAGGTCATAATTGAAGTTGACGCGCAGAGAATCATCGTAGCGTAGTTTCTCCAATGCGATGTAGTCATCGATGATTTTAAGATCCTGTTCAATAGCAATATAGGGGCCACTGGTTTCGTACAGCATGTAGCGGAGTATCTTCGACAAACGAAGAATGGATTCAGGCGCCAGATCAGACTTGTCTCTTGCCAGCGAATAGATATTATTCAGGGTGTTGAATAAAAAATGTGGATTGGTTTGAGACTTAAGATAGTTCAACTCCGCTTGTTGACTGGCAATACGTAATTGCTGTGCCGACTGTTTCAGCCGGATATAATTGTAGAGATGTCTGACGATACCAAAAAACAAAACCGATCCTATACTATAGCCTGTCAGGTCGCCGATTCTTTTTGCTATTGTGATAGGTTTGCCCAGCGTGGTGTGGATATGCAATGTTACACCAAGTGTCCGCCAGAGATAGAAACCCAGCGAGAAAATAAAGCAGTATAACAATACCCGAAAAAAAGAAGAGATAAACCTTTTCAGACTTAGCTTCGGCAAGGTGTATTCAAACAGGGAGTAATTTGCTACCGATAAATAGCTTACTAACCAGATTTCATTAAAAATTATCAGGGGAAAGTTGCCGGGATTTTCTATTGCATCACCAAGCAGGTTTAACAACAAAAAAGCGGGTATCAGCCACACGTACAACTCAAATAGCTTTATGTCAGATAGTTTTTTCATGTTGATGTTTGGTAGGATAAATGTCGGCAAATATTTTTCTTTCTCCTAATGCCCTCCGGTGATTGACGCCACTTTGCCGTTTGTTTACCATAACCCGTTGTTCGTTGACAGGTCACCATGCAAACAGGAGGGATTCGCTATCCTTGTATTGTCAACAACCAAACAACCTAATATTCAAACTCAATTTAAACAAAACATGAACAAGCTAATGCAGTTTGGCGAAATAGTAGATGGATATGATATCCCTGTCCTGAATGAGAGAGAAATCAGGGCCTCCGCAGGTATACTATTTCTGGCCACCTATACTTCCCTGATGTTTATCCTCTTTGCCGGCAATTTTATACTGGTAAAATATGTCATCTCCGGCTTCCTACTCGATTTACTGATACGGGTATTTATCAATCCGAAATTTTCTCCGGTATTAATCCTCGGGCGTTTGATCGTTCGTAACCAGGCGCCCGAATATGTGGGCGCACCGCAAAAAAGATTTGCCTGGAGCATTGGTATTGTCTTATCTGCCATCATGTTTTATTTCCTCGTAATTGTAAATGCATATAGCCCGATAACAGGGATCATTTGTCTCATTTGCCTGATATTCCTGTTCTTTGAGGCGGCTTTTGGTATTTGTCTGGGTTGTTTGTTCTATCCCCTTTTTTATAAGAATAAAGTACAGCATTGCCCGGGAGAAGTATGCGACATCAAATCCAGGCAGGACATTCAAAAGGTTTCACCGGTACAAGTGGTCATGCTGCTCTTATTTATCGCCTCCGTTTTCTTTGCCACCAGGTTGCTCCAAGAACCGTTTAGCAAGAAACCCCATGATTTGTTCAAATCTTCCACCACGGCTAAATCCAGATAAATATGCTACCGCTACCGATGCCGCGTGAAAGCGGATTAGAAGAATACTTTGCTGTTTACCGGAACAATATCATCGGCCATCAACAAACCTTTATCTCACCTTTTGGAGAAAAGAAAATCATTTATGCCGATTGGACCGCCAGTGGCAGGGCTTACGGGCCTATTGAAAAATATATGCAGCAGCACCTACTTCCTTTTGTTGGCAATACGCATACCGAGACGACAGTTACTGGTACCTACATGTCTAAGGCCTATGAAGAAGCGAAACGCATTGCGAAATCACATGTCAATGCCAGCGAAGCGGATGTATTACTTTTTTGCGGTAGCGGCATGACCAGTGCCGTCAACAAGTTGCAAAGAATATTAGGGCTGAGATTGCCAGAGCGTTTTACTGATTACCTTCATGCCCGTGAACTTCCGTCCTGCGATGAAGTACTGAAGCCGGTTGTTTTTGTAACGCATATGGAGCATCACAGTAATCACCTCAGTTGGTTGGAAACTATCGCCACCGTGGAGATCATCGGATGTGACGAAAATGGCAATGTTGATATCGCGCATTTCAGCGCTTTACTGGAGCACTTCAAACACCGGCCCAATAAGATAGCCGCGATAACGGGATGCTCCAACGTTACCGGGATCCAAACGCCTTATCACGATATTGCAAAACTCATTCATCAATATGGCGGGTTATGCTATGTAGACTTTGCTTGTTCTGCCGCTTACTGTAATATCAATATGCATCCGGAGAAGGACGATGCCCATTTGGATGCCATTTATTTTTCAGCGCATAAATTTTTAGGTGGACCAGGCACACCAGGGGTATTGATTTTTAATAAAAAATTATACAGAAATGCAGTGCCGGATCAGCCGGGAGGGGGTACCGTAAAGTATAGTAATCCCTGGAAGCAGCATGAATATGCCACGGATATTGAACAACGGGAAGATGGGGGAACGCCTCCGTTTTTACAGGGTATTAAAGCTGCCATGTGTATCCGGTTAAAAGAAGAGATGGGCGTAGCGAATATCCTACGGCGGGAAGAAGAACTGCTGACCATCATTTTTTCCAGGTTGTCAAAGATAAAGCGCGTAAATATACTGGAAGCCGAGGTAACAAAACGACTCGGTGTTGTTTCTTTCATTGTAACGGGAGTGCCTTATAATTTAGTCGTTAAACTACTGAACGATAGGTTTGGCATTCAAATGCGGGGAGGATGTTCCTGTGCCGGCACCTATGGACATATGCTGCTGAATGTGGATAAGCCGCAATCTTATGCTATACTGGATTCCATCCGATCGGGAGATTTATCGTGTAAACCGGGTTGGGTGCGCTTATCTATACATCCTACCATGACCAATGCAGAAATTACCTTCATCATGGATGCTATTGAAACAACGGTATTCAACATACCCGAGTGGGAGAACGATTATTACTGTGATCCTCACTCAAATGAATATTTCTTTAACGGGATAACAACAACGGAACAACCAGATGCCGTTGATTGGTTCGATGTTGGGAAATGGAGTAATTTATCTTGTGTCTGAATCTCCCGGGATGGGATTGGCCAGCTTTCAGGACTTTTAATTAACTTACCTGCTTTATGATGAAGACCTGGAAATGAAGGTATTCAACGGGGTATCATCGCTGTATTTTAACCTGATAGCAGCTGTTTATGCGTTTTCTTATTTTAATTTTATTATTTATCAGCACGGGGGTGTCCGCCCAGTTTGCTGACGTTGATCAATTTATCCGCTCCAAAGAGGGAACCAGGGTGTGGGAGAGAAATACAATGATATGGCGTTGTATAAAGGGGATGAAAGCAGATGCCAGCAATAAAGAAGCTGTTCAGATCTGCACTTGTCAGGCTGATTTAATTGACCGGCATTTTCCTATAAAGCGGATAAAGGAATATGACCGTTTGTATGCCGGTGAGGCATTGTCTAAACTGATTGAAGAAGATACCGCCTTGCAGGCAAGTATTGAGCAATGTTACAAAGATGTTTCACAAACCAACCTTTTCTTCTCCCCCGGTCAAATTATCGGCTATCGCGATTCTATGGCCGCCTATATTCGCGCCAATAAAAAGGAGCCGCTGGAAGAAAGCCGGATAAACAGCTACTGTGATTGTGCCGTAGCTATTATGGCAAAGCGGAAAATAAATACGCAAACCATTAAGGACATGAATGACCCCAATTCTATGTTGTATAATGAAATTGCTTATCGTTGTGGTGGGTATCCCTATAAAAAAATATCTCCCACCACCGGGTGGAAAATGTCCGATAGCCTCGATGTAACTGGTAACAAAAGGATCGATTCCATTGATGTTATCACCGTTAGTGGCATGACGAAGCTGAAAGTGAAAATAGGGCCGCTTGTAAACATATGGATGCTGGATTGCGGTGCTACCGATATGCTGGTATCAGATACGATGATCAATAAATTACTTCAGTTGAAATTGGTTTCCAGGAATGATTTCCTTGGACAACAAACATACACCCTTGCCAGTGGTAAAGATATTTTGTGTGACGTATACCGGATCAATAATGTCCAGGTGGGAAAGTTTACCGTTAATAATCTCGTCATCGGCGCCTCCAAAGAAGCTAATACCTTTCTGCTGGGGAAAACTTTACTCAATAAATTTCGACGCTGGTCTATTGACAACCAACGTGACCAACTGATTTTAGAGAAGTGATAGTCATGACAAAGCCCAGTATAATGCCTGTTTGAAGGCAGTAGAAGAGAGGGGGTTCAAAAGGAGACTACCATCGCCCGTTCCGGAATTTTGTACCCTGGTATAATAAAAGAGATGACAGAAGAAGATAAATATTTAATTGAGTTTAAAGAAAAGATCCTGACATATTACCCGGTTTCGGATAATGCTTTTGAACTGTTTAAAAGTATTATCAGCTTTCATCAGCTGGATAAAGGGGAGATACTCTTAAATATTGGGCAAGTTTCCAAACATCTTAACTTTATCTGCAAGGGGGCTGTGATCGCCTTCTTTACAGACAACGACGGAAAAACCTATAATAAAAATATCTTTTTAGAAAGACAGTTTGCAGGATCTACTGTTTCAGCACTTTTAAAAACGCCATCAGAATTCACCCTGCAGGCGATTGAAGACACCACCATTATCAGGATGAGTTATGCCTTATATAAAGAGGCGATCTACAAGAATGATGAACTTAAAAGTTTTTATATTACTTATCTCGAAAAGAACTGGATAATAGATAAAGAACAAAGAGAGATTTCTTTGGTAATGGAAAATGCTACTATAAGATATCAGAAATTGCTGGCAGAATATCCGAACATAGATAAAAGAATTCCGTTACAGCACATTGCATCGCATCTGGCAGTTACCCCCACGCAATTGAGCCGGATCCGAAAGGATTTAAAAAAATAGCCCCCTCTCAACATATGTAAAGAACAATGAAGATGCTTAGGGATAATTTTGCCCTATGAATCAACATTTTTTCTCTATAGTAGCTTTTGTTGGAGGCGTTTGTTTGGCTGTACAAGCCGGTTTTAATACACAATTAGGCATATTACTTAAGAAGCCAATTTTTGCCTCCATTTCACAATCCGTCAGTAGTTTTATATTCGCATCTGTTTTCCTGTTGCTTTTTTCAAAGGAACTCCCCAGCCTTCAAATTGCCAAACAAATCCCCTGGTATCTCTGGTTTATAGGCGGCTTGTTTAGTGTAACCGGCATCACGTTGTACTATTTCACTATACCTAAACTGGGAATTTCGAAAATGATTGCCTTAGGATTATGTGGACAACTTGTACTTTCCGCCGTTGCCGGGCATTTCGGTTGGCTGAACTTACCTGTTGAGCCCATTACATGGAAGAAAATCATCGGAATTGCAGCCATGATGACAGGAATAATTATCATTAATTCAAAGTGATCAACTACCCATTAAAATAAATCAATACCATGGATTTTATTAAGAACCTGGAATGGCGATATGCCACCAAAAGGTTTGACACAACCCGGAAAATTTCCARAGAAGAGCTGGATCTTTTAAAAAGAAGTATTCAATTAACGCCATCGCCATACGGACTACAGCTTTACAAGGTGATCATCATTGCGGGGCAGGAACTGAAAGAGATGTTGAAGCCGGTGTCCTGGCATCAGCACCAGATTACAGATTGTTCGCATCTTTTTGTATTCTGTAACTATGCAACAGTGAAGGATGAATACATTGATGAGTATATTCACACAAGATCAGGAATACTGCATATAGATAGCGAGCAATCAGCAACGAGAGGAGCATTCATGAAAGGGAAGATTGCAGAAAAAACGCCGGAGCAAAAGACGAATTGGTTGAAAAATCAGACTTACCTTGCTCTTGGCAATTTATTGGCAGCCTGCGCCGATTTAAAGATTGATGCCTGCCCGATGGAGGGATTTGAACCGGAACATTATAATCGCATATTAGGGTTAGAAGAAAGCGGTTTAAACGCCTGTGTGATTGCTGCAACCGGCTACAGAAGTGCCGAAGATCAAACGCGGCATCATCTGAAAGTAAGAAAGTCCACCGAATTACTATTTGAAGAAAGATAGGCACCATTTAAAATATATGGTTATGAACAAGCTCAATAAAGAAAATATCCAACCAGTCGTTTTTGAATTATACAACGATTATGCACACAATCGGTTAAGCAAAGAGGCATTTACAGAAAAGTTGTCTGCTTATGCAGTTGATGGATGGACTGTAGCCTCACTAATAGCTTTCTTAACGCCTGATTACAAAGATGCCATACAGGTTAGGCCAGATGATCCGGGAATTATTACAACATATATCAGCTATCCATCTCCCAAAGGAGGAGGCACCATAAAGGCGCTGTTGTGTATGCCCCGGGGAAATCAAAAGAAGCTACCTGGAATATTGGTGGTGCACGAAAACAGGGGCTTGAATCCACATATTGAAGATGTGGCGAGGCGTACCGCTCTGGCAGGATTTGTTGCCCTGGCGCCGGATGCATTGAGCCCTTTAGGCGGCTATCCCGGAAATGATGATGACGGGCGGGCCTTACACAATAAAAGGGAGCCGAAAGAAATGCTCGAAGACTTCATCGCAGCATTCAACTACCTGCAGCAATATGAGTATTGCAACGGTAAAGTGGGGGTAGTAGGATTTTGTTTCGGAGGATGGATTTCTAATATGATGGCAGCGAGAGTACCCGATTTGCTGGCTGCAGTTCCTTTTTATGGAGGTCAGGCTCCTTTGGAAGAAGTACCCAATATTAAGGCAGCACTTCAGTTACATTATGCTGAAACAGATGCAAGTATCAACAGCGGTTGGGAAGCTTATGAAGAAGCATTGACAGATAACAATAAGGAATATACCGTTTACCATTATCCGGGTACAAATCACGGCTTTCACAATGATACCACTCCTCGTTATGACAAGGAGGCAGCGGTGTTGGCATGGAGCCGTACTATTGATTTCTTTTCGGGAAAGTTGGTGTAAATAATATATATAGTTCTTTCCGGATCTCATAGTCGCTTAAATTTTTTAAGCGACTATGAGATTTTTGTTTTGATGTATGTTGCGTGTTATAACATGAATGGCAAGGAGATAGCTACAAAAGTATTTGGTGGATTCTCAGGAGATTCTCTTAAATTTGTTATAGAGAGCCTACAATAATCAGCGACCCCAATTGATATTTTATCACCCCAAAAAACACTCATATGGCTACATAGCAATTTAACGGAATACTGTCTCATGAAATAGGATGGAGAATGACGCTTAAATTGATTTAATTACAACCCCGAATAATAAATATTTCTCTCAAATAGCTGTACTGGTACTACATGAGACCTGTTCTCACCTCAAATCCTCTGTAATAACCTCATTACTCTCCCGCACCCATTCACACGGTGCACTAATCAATTTATTATGAAAGAAAACAAATTTGTTGTAGATCTTGGAGATCTCAAGCTTACTGACGAACAACGTCATAAGATCAATAGCGCTATTCAAAAAGCAGTGACTGGCGAACTCGCTGGAATTAGTGCTGGTAATGTGGCCCGTAATGTATTGATCCCTGTTAGTCACTGGCCTCATTCTCCCATTATCTGGGGCTTTATACTAAGGGATTTTGATAAAGTAATCATAAAGGATTCTATCAGGTTCGAATAACTGTTTTTATGAAAGATCAGGAGAAATTTTTATGCCCGTCATCGAGGTGTAAAACAGGATCTGAGCTGCTGGGGATGAGGCAGGAGGATGGTACCGTTGCCATTCTGCCTCAGACTTTGCCGGTCGATGAAACATTTATTCAGAAAGTAAATGAAAGCCAGGTTACAGCAGAGCAGGCATTCAGATTTACCAATAAATGTGTTGAAGGTGCCTGTTCGCAATGGACTGGTAGCAGTTGTGGGGTAATAGAAAAATTGGTTACCTACCTGGATAGTGTTCCCGCAAAGGAGGACTTGCCAGGTTGCCCCATCCGGAAAAATTGCAGATGGTTTCATCAACAAGGTAATGGCGCCTGTAAGATCTGCGTGTTTGTAATAACTGAAGTCACGGAACAAGACATGACGACGGTACAAGCATAGCGGGTATCCAGCAAAGACATGTAATAATGATTTGATCCGTCAGCAGACGGAATTACAGCAGCCGGAAACAGTTGTTCCGGCTGCTTATGTATTGTTACCCTTCTTTTTTCGTTCCTCATTCAATTATAAAATTTCTACTTCTTCCGGAATAACAAACAACATGGTACATCCAGTTTTCGTAGTGACGGAGTGTTTGAAATTCGGAGGAGTATATAGATAGTCTCCTTGTAAAAGTGTGGCCCCTTCCAATATTACGTCACCGCTTAGTACAAATATTTCTTCACCGGCAGGATGATTATGATAGGGGTATGTTGCTCCTGGTTCAAATTTCAGCAGGATAGTGGTGGAACGCTGCATTGTTTCGTCATAGCGGAGAGAAATAACAGATATGCCATGATAATGAATTCCTTTTTCAATTAATGGCTGCCACTCTTTTTGATTATTTCGTACGATGTAGTGATGAATGTCTGTGTTCATATTTGTTGTTTTATACGGTTAGTTGTTTAATAATTGATCAATGCTCCATTTGTAGGAGGGCATGGTGGCCAAAAGGAAGGCGCCCGCACAGAAAGCGAATACAGAGTAGTCCATCGGCTCTTTTATACCAAATGACCAGGTCATGGCCAGGGCAAATACGAATGAAAGCAGGGCGGCGCTATAGGCGGCATAATTTGTTTTAAAACCAACGAGTAACAACATTCCTAATGTGGTTTCCAAAACGGTGCTGCCTATCGCAATTGCCGGAATGATGCTTTTGGGCGCAAATGAATTTACCTGTGCTGTATAGTTTAAGAAATTGGTCCAGCCGGATGACTGGCTTCCCCATAAACTAAGGCGACTTGCTACGGCAGATAAAAAGCCTGATGCCAGTGCCAATCGTAACAGTAGGGTGGCTATGTCTGTAACTTTCATGTCCTGATTTTTTAAAATTGCAGATAATTAATCAGACACAAAGATGGCTTATAAAGCCCCCTTAAAGAATAGAGAATGTTGAGAAAAGCATGTAATATTTATGCTGTCAGCCTTTCTTTATATTGTTTGGGGGAGGATTTTGTTTGTTTCTTAAAGAAGTTGGAGAAATAGAAGGGGTCGTTAAAGCCAAGCTGATAAGCGACCTCTTTTACGGAGAGGTTGCCATAAGTAAGCAGTCTCTTGGCTTCAGAGGTCACCAGCCCATAGATCACATTTTGCGCTGTTTTTCCCGCATGTAGTTTGGCAAGCTCATTTAATTTTAGTTCGGTAGTGCCGAGCAATTCAGCAAACTGACTAAGCGGATAATTGTGCTCAAAATTATTCCTTACCGCTTCCAGGAATTTAAGGAATAATGCATCGGGTTTCCATATTTCATCTCCCCGGGCAACTTTAGCGCGGTTAATCGCCACCAATATCAGTTCTACCCTGCTATGGACGGAGATAAGGTATTGATATGGTGTATTAAGCAATTCCTCCTCAATCGATTTTAGCTGAGCTTCAATAACTGCTTTATCAACGGATATCACCTCGTTCATAGCGAAATGACAAAACAATCCGTTGTGGAAAATCAATTCAATGTCTTTATCATCTTTACAAAAGAAATCTAATGTAAATTCAAGTATGTAACCTTTCGCTTTTGGAGGCCTGATCAGGCTGTGAATTTGCCCGGAGGTGATCGTGATGACCTGTCCTGCAGCAAGATGAAATTCTCTTTCGTCAATAGTCATAGATAGTTTGCCTGAAATGCAGTAAACTAATACGTATTTCATAATGCGCCGTGGTTTGTCCAGGCCGGCAATATTTTCTACATCGTTTATTGTTATCATCTGTTACTATGGATATGAGACTGTTTAGAATTTGGGTTGACGATTTTGGTTGTTGCGACTATCGTATAGTTGTATATCCGGCTTCTTATGGGCCGACTTCAAATTTAATAATGTTCTTTTAGATTTTTGGAATTATTCTGAATTTTCGTTGCTCGATCATCGAGAATATAGTCTGTGATGTAGATGACTAATCAGTCATGGTTTGTGGTTTCTTAATTCGTCCAGTGCCAATGCGGCTATATCTCCTGTTATTTTCGTTGGCGAATTACAGTCACAATTGCTCATGCCTATTACATAAATATCCTCGCTGGGGATGTAGATGGCCATTGTTTTATATCCAAATATACTACCACCGTGTTCTCTGTCCGGTATATTTTTGATCTCCTTAATATGCCAGCCGTATCCGTAGCTGAACTCTTCTCCATTGTTTAATCTATATTTGGTAAATGCTTTTTTTGTCTCTTCGGCATTGAGCAACAGGTGTTGGTTTAAAGCATTCTGCCATTTCAACATATCGCCGGTGGTGGACATCAACGCGCCAGATGAAAAAGGAACACTAAAACTAATTATTGTTTTATTTACATATCCGTATTCTTTTTTATGGTATCCGTATGCTCTTTTTGGAATGATTTGTTTATCGCTGCAATAGTAAGATTGACTCATTCCAATTTTATCGAAAATATGCTTTTTGATAAAATCTTCATACGTTTCTCCGGAAACCAATTCTATAATGTATCCTAACAGTACGTAACCGGAATTACTATATGCAAATTTTTCGCCTGGTGCAAAATCAGTTGACTCATTTTTAAAAAAGTCGACCATCATTTTAGGACTCATGTCCTGCTGTGCAATCGTGGACAGCGTTTTCATTTTGGTAAAATCTTTAATACCTGAAGTATGCGTCAGCAAATGATGTATAGTTATTTTATTTCCTGAAGGATAATCTGCTATATATTTAGAAATGAGATCTTCTACATTTAATTTACCTTGTTCCTCTAACATCAGCACTGCGATAGCAGTAAACTGTTTTGTCATAGAACCTAATTGGAATACATGTTCAGGAGTTAAATTAACATCCAATTCCAGGTTTGCTTTCCCGAAAGCTTTCTGATAAATTGCTTTTCCATTTTGAGCGACCATAAATACGCCACCAGCGCCATTTTTATCGTTGAAGACAGTTAGGATCAAACTATCGATCTTAGCATCAAGACTTTGTGCAGAAACGATACTTAGTGGAGTGCAGATTATCAGTAATGATAACAGTTGGACATAGAACGGCTTTAATCTACTCATATTAGTATGGAAGGAGGTTTGTTAAATATTTCCTGGCCTGATGCCCGGGTATTCTTCAAAATTACATGATTGGGTCAGATCTCTGTAAAAATGTTACATAAGTATAAATATCCGGGACGAAAACTGCTACAGGAACATTTTTGTTGCGAAAAAAGTTCAAAGCGCGGTTCCTTGTTTAGCTGGAAATTTCGCAGATGATGCCCGCATTTTGAAAGCAACACTCATTCCGCAGACAGCGTCTGCGGAATGAGTGTTGAAAGAGCTGATACATTGCTGCTCCTTTGATATCCAGATGTTGAAAGCGTTTTTAATGCTTGACAAACTTATAAGTATGATTTATCTCTTCTGAACTGACTTTCAGGAAATACGTACCTGGTGTTAGTTCCGCAATATTAATAGCTGTTCCTGATGCCCGCTTCATACGTTGACCATTGTTATCATATACCTCGAGCGTAGCGATATTATTTAATCCACGAATATAGAGTTTGGTGCCAACTGGGTTAGGATACAGCGAGAAGCCTTTGGGCTGATTTGTGGTCTTCCCTTCTTTTTGGATTTTCGGATCTGTAATAACATTGATACGCGCATTATTCAGGCTGGATGATGGCTTGCCAAACAGTTCGATCTCCGCCAGTTGTAGAATTGTTCCACTGTTATTGGAGATGTTGAATCTATAGAATGTATACGCCGTGTTATTGTTAGTGTTGAAAACCCTGTTTTGAAAACGATAGGGGAAGTCTTCATTGGAACGGCTGTCAATAGTGTTCCAGGTGGTACCATTTGTGGATCCTTGTAATGTCCAGTTCATAGCATCCCGATCCGGTTCATCATTTGCTGACGTGATGGTATAACTTTTCACGACATAGCTGGAGGGCGCCTGATATTGTATCCAGGCAGAAGAATTAAATGTCAGGTATTTCGAGTTACGATTGTTGTCGGTCAGGTTTGTATATTCTTCACCTGTTGGAGAACCTGTTTGATATTGCGCACTCAGTATTCCTCCCTGCAGGTCTGTAATATCTACTCCCAGACTATTGTCAGTATTAACAGTGGGAAGGCCATTTTTTTCGCGCAGCAATTGAAAAAGATGATCTGGTCGCACCACAATATGATTGGAGTCGAGCGAATTCATGACGTTCTTAAAATTTGTGGGCTTCACATCCTGCCATGGTTGCGCTTGAATAATGATGAACCTTGGCGCTGCTCCATTCCATCCTGAAGAAGCGGATGCAATGGCATCTTTCATCGCTTGTTCCCCGGTGCAATAGTTGCAGGAAAGCGGCATCCCTGGGAGGACCTGATTATATATGCTGAGCGGGCCACCTGTATTCTGAGCTGTTAACCCAAGTAATGATGGCGCATATGTGGCAAAGCTCTCTCCAACATTTTGGTTGATACCACCTGTGATCGTGTTCCAGATGGTGACAACGCGGAACCCTGCTCGTTTGTTATAGTCTTCCGTTTTAGCAACAAATTGGTTTAATGTATTCTGATTGGGGAAATTATTGGGATATACATAACCGTATCCGGACGGCCCCGAAATCAGGTTGTCATTATTAGTGGCGGTTTGATGATAGAAGTTCAATGCTCCCGGCATCGCATCCAGCATCGCGGGAGACAAGGTCCATCCAATAGGTACTGAGCCACGATCCGGATTATTCCAAAGCTTGCGCATCAGGTGTTCAACAAATTGTAAGTTGTCTCCGTCACTTAATATAAATGCAACATAAATTTTATTTTTCAGGACTGGCTTTGGCGGTATCGGTTTAACAACAACCGTTCTGGGCATACCGCTATGAACCGTTAAATTGGTGGCATAATCACTCGCAATGGTAGCTATGCCGTAGCTGGATGCTCTTGTTACGCCAGAGCCTTCTTCCGGCCACCAGCCCATGAAGTTTGCTCCGGCCGGCATAGAAGATAGAAAGCTGTTTAGCAATTCACTTTCACCCGATACCCTCGGATCCAACCATATTACTGCGGCACCCAATGCAGTAGCGTATTCCCGTAATGAACCCTGGTGCGCTTCCGGGCTTAACCCGATCAACAACCGATGATCCAGTGTGGGCCAATAGGTGTTATACAACGTCTGGTACACCTGTAGATTACTGGTAAACTGGCCACGCAAATCAACCAATACAGGGAAATTATAGGGGGCAGCCGTTAAACGTGCTAATAAAGATGGAGAAGTAATGAGCGCCTTTTTGTTTTTTGCGAGCACGGTGGCCAGGTTCACAGTAGCTGTTTGTGCAGGATCATATACTATCAGTCCATCTATTTCGGTGCGGTATTTAGTGATCAGTTCCCACCTGTCTGTATGTTCTGTCCAGGTTAAACCTAAAGACTGCATCCAGGTATAAGGTCCTTCTGCAAAGGCATCGCCTTCATAGGAGAAGATACGTGGTTGTGTTTTGTTAACAACGCCTTTCAGCGAACTGAATAAATAAGTTTCGGCAGTGGCATTATCCTGCTGTACGCCCACCCAGTCCACTTTTATATAGGCTGCTCCCCGCCAGAATACCCGTAGCTCGATGTTGTGGTTGTCTGCCGGCATGGTGAAGGGTAATTTAATACTCGTGTAGTTAGATGCTATAGGAAATTGCTGGCGGGTAATTGTTTTAAATGCAAGGGTGGCACCGGTAGTAGCATCTCTGACATCGATATCTATTACAGAATCGTTATTGGCAGTGTTGTTATCAATTTTCATTCTAAATTCAGCAATATTAAATCCTGCCGTAACGGTGTTATCATAAGGTCCATAAATCATATGCTGATTTGCTGCATCGATTCCAACCTGGCAAAGCCAGCCATCGGTTTCCAGGCGCCCTGTCTTATGACTAAGGGAGGTGCCTTCTGCTTCCCAGCGCCAGGATCTTTGCTCTGGGAGAGAGGTACCATTACTGTAAAATAAATCCAGCTGACTGGCTGTTGCCGGAAATGAGGGTAACAATTGACCAGCAGGCCATGTTGTTTGAGCTGAAGAAGGTATTATCATCAGCACAAATAAAAGAAGGAACAATGCTGTACGGATTAACGGGTATTTGTGGGTCATAGTCATTAGAATTTGGTTCATGGAATATGATGGGTTTCAATAGTCGCGATCTGTTACGCCTGCGGTTTATCAAAGTATCTGAAATATAGGTAAGCCCGCCTGTTGCTGTTAACAGGGCATCTGTGTAGTACACACATAAAATAGGGTAATTAAATTACATTTTTCGAATTTTTATGATTGGCGGTTTTCATCAAATCATTGCAGGAGGTGACACTGAAATTATTTTATGAAGAAGTGGGAAGGGTAGGATTGGAAGGTATAAAGCCGCCGCTCATGTATCTATGGTTCGCCCAAAAATTAAGCGGAATAACCTCATAGAGATTATTCCGCTACTAAAAAATGTATAGTGACTATTTTCGTGTATTCACCGGGTTGGGCCTGGCTTCACCGCCACCAGGCAAGTTCACGAAGTAAGGTGTTCCATATCCGTTTCCCGGGCGGAAAAAATCCGTGGATATGATCTGTGCCCCGCTTTCAAAAGCTGCGTTAGCCCTGGTATGATCATTCACTTTCGCTTCATAGGTTTCGATGTCGGAGCGGGTTCTGACCAGGAATCCTTGTTGTATCGCCTGCTGTATTTCTTTCTGACGCACAATGGCGTTGTCCTGTAGTAAGAAGGCTGCATAGGTATCCTGTGGGAGCGATTGCATGAACATCACCCTGCCTTCCAGGTTAGGTCTGTTTTTAGCGTAGTCGGATACCAGGTTCATTCCCGCCATAGAAGGCAGCAACAGGAAAATGAATTTTCCTCTGGCAGTTTTTACGGTAGGCCAGTTTTGAGCTAAGACAGCTTCGCGCAACGTTGGAAATTTTCCGTGTACGTCATCAGGTGTGATCAGCTTGTCTTTACCCAGTTGAGAAATAATTTCCTGATCCAGCGCATCAAAGGCTTTTTCATCAAAAGGCAACACCTGTGCGGAACCGGGGAATAAAGGAATACCTTTGTCTTTGGCTTCTATCATTACATAAATCGGGAAATGGTCGGGATGAGCATCTGACCAGGAGCGCATAGCGGCCAGTGCATCTTTGAAGGTGGTATAATGGGTACGGAAATCAATATCGGCCATGTGTAACACTTTGAAGCCTGGCTTGTCCAGATCTTTTGTATCAAAAGGTGCCAGCTGCGTAATACCTTTCTTCCGCAGCTCACGATATGCAGCGGGGTCGTTAAACCGGTTGCCGGTAGGGTCGTTATACACATCTATCTCGAGGCTCCGTACACCTGCATCCAGTTGCACATCAAATGGAGGATGGTTGTAATGTAGGCCTTCACTCATTTTGACCGTGTTGGGATGAAACTCCTGAAAGGCCGCCAGTTGTTCCTTCGGCATGCTTTTCATATATGTTTGTCCCATTTTTTCAAAGATAGGATCAATATAGGCCAGCACGGCGGAATCCACGGGTCGGGCATAACTGTTGTGCGTACCCAGTATCTGTACCTGGTTTATTTTAAGCGTATCCAGTTGTAAAGATTGTGCGTCACAAATGGTAGTTGCGCAGGCCATCAGCATTGTTCCCAATACCCTGGTAATAGTTGTCTGCATTGTTGATTGTTTTTTTAGTTAGAAAATTTTAACGCTCACGCCTATTTGTCCGCGAATGGAATACCATTCAGCTTGTTCTACCCGGTCAAAGGTGCCGTGATAATAGCGTACCGGTGTATTGGTGATATTATTTAATTCGAGGAATGTCCTGATTTTGGGCGTGATGGCATAAGAAGCAGAAAAATCGACCGTGAAATTCTCCGCATACCAACGATAATGGTCGGGGCCTGCAGATTGACGGATCACGTCGAGGTACTTGCCTTTATAGTTGCCGGCGATGCGGGCCATGAACTTACTGTATTCGTACTGCAGTGATAGGTTGAAGATATGTTTGGCCTGCTTGGGGATTACGCTGTTGTCTTCCATCTTCTTGTTGTCGACAAATCGGGGGATTTTCACTTTTGAATCGGTGTAGGTATAGTTGGCATCTATTCCAAATCCTTTCCAGAAGCCCGGTAACCCGGTAAATCTTTTTACAAAACCGGCCTCAAAGCCTGCCAGCCAGGCGCCTTGCAGGTTATCCGGTTCACTCACGGCGTATTGTACGCCGCCGATCGTTTCAGACCACTGATTGGTATAAACCAGGTCGGTTAGTTTTTTATAAAAAGCACCTGCGTTGACCATGCCTATGCCACCGAAATAATGTTCGGCCATGAGGTCGAAGTTATTGGCAAACGTAGGTTTCAGACCTGCGTTACCCCTAACGATTACCTTGTTGGCATCGTCCTGGGTGGTAGCGGGATTCAGGTTGTTGAAATCTGCACGGGCGAAGGTGCGCGTATAGGCTAGCCGAACAATGTCATTTTCAGTCACATTATATTTCACATGCAGCATTGGCAGGAAGGCATTGTAGCTGTTGTCCTGTGTGAGTGTGGTTACCTGCTTGCCACTGGCATTAGAGACTACTTTGCTGCCGTTGAAGGTTACTTTATTGTATTCATTTCGAATGCCGCCTGTGAGCATCAGTTTCTCCGACATCTTATATTCTCCCATCACGTATAGCGCATATACTTTTTCCACACCCGTGAAGTACTTGGTGGCGCCTGATGCGTTGGTAGCGGAATCTACCTGGAACGGATACAGGTGATGCTGACTGATGCCTTCCGGCGTGACCAGTGATTTCAACTGGTTCAGGGCCATCTGATCGATGATTACATTATTGTATGGTGAACCGATTTCAGACAGGAAGCCACCATTGTAAGGGAATCGCTCTGTACCCAGGCTGTTCATTGTGGGGGCTGCTCCCTGAATGCCGGCTACATATACGTTGTAGGGCGATTGCACCACCTTGTCTTTATGAATGAACTTACCTCCTAACTTCAGGGTCAGGGGCCCGGCAGGCGTATATTTTAAATTGAAGCTGAAACGTTTGTTCTGTTCCCAGTTGGTACTGCGCACCATAATCACCTGCGAAAGTTTCATGGCATCGGCGCTGATAGGGGTCGTGGAGGATACATGTGGCAGTACTGCATCTATCACATCACCTTTTCCATCGGGAGCATCCATGGCCAGGTATTTTTTTCCATCAGTAGCCAGGCCATCGTAAGTGACAGCCTGCTGAAAGATGGCCATAGGATAATAATCAGGATCTTTAAACCTAAACTTTGACTTGTCCATACTGGCCGCCCAATCGAGACTCAGTTTACCGGAGAAAACATTTTGTCCGCTTAATTCGCCGGAAGAAAGGTCAGTAAAGTAATTAGATGCCCTGTCGGTAATCGTTGCATTTTTGGCGTTGAAATAGAAGTAGGTTTCCCGTACGTTCTGCCCATCGAGAAAGGCGCTGTAGATACCTTTGAACTGTATTTTATGACGGTCGTTGAATTTGTATTCCAGACCAGCGTTCAGCCCTGTGGTTTTGCGGTGTGCGATATAGTCTCTCAGCTGGAGATCTGTGATGGAATACGACTGTTTAGCATTGGGATTGGAAAAATCATAGTTCATGTTATAACGGTCCTGGGCTGACGTACGATCCCAGATAACGCCGGAAACCACGAACCCCAGTTTGCCTTTCAACAGCCGGTCGCCGTATACAATAGAGGCATTGTAGGAACCTTTGCGGGCCTGGTCGCCATATCCGCCGGCGGCATTGATCCGCAATATCTTCGACAGCGGTGCTGCTTTGGTGATGAAATTGATGGAACCACCAATGGCATCCCCTTCTATATCCGGCGTGAGGGCTTTGGACAGCTGCACATATTCTATCAGTTCCGAAGGGAAAATATCCATTTGTATGCGACGGTCGGTGTAATCGAGACTGGCAGTGGGCAGGCGGTTGCCGTTTAGCAGGGTGGCGCTCCATTGGATAGGCGTACCACGTACAGACACATACCTTCCTTCTCCCTGGTCCCTTTCGATAGAAACACCCTGGATACGTTGCACTGCTTCTGCGGCGTTACGATCGGGGAGTTTGCCGATAGCATCGGCAGCCAGCACCTCCATAATACCCGGGGCATTCTTTTTAATGCTGATGGCCCGAATCTGCGAACCGGCGGAAGCACCTTTCACTACTACTTCTCCGAGTACACCGTTGGCAGGCTCCATCAGGATAGTTCCCAATTGATTTAATCCCGGCTTGACATCTATTTCCACCGTTTTAACTGCAAATCCTACATAGTTGATTTTAAGCGTCACCTTCCCGGTTTTTCGGAGAGTGATATTAAATACCCCAGAGAGATCTGTTTGTGTTCCGGTGCCATCAATGACGATAGTAGCAGAGGGTAAGGGTCCCTCTTTGGATAAAATGCTCCCCCTGATTTGTTGTGCCGTACAGAAAACAGGCAGGAACAAAAACATTAATAAAAGTCGGCTGCTCATGGGCAAAAAGAATTTTCCGCAAAGTTGAACCGACGGCTGGAGGAAGTCGTCCTTGTAGATAAATCCGCACGACTTTATAGATCAATGAAAACAAAGAAGGTTGTTATTTATTAATAATCAATAGATTATGCAATGTTAGCTTATTGTTAAGCCAATTAAGTCAGGACACTTTTGACCATCCCTTCCTGCATTATTACCACCACATTTTTACTTTTCAAATAGGCAGAAGGGGTATTGCCTGTTACTTTTTTGAAGTATTGGTTAAAAGAAGATTTGGAATGAAACCCTGCTTCAAAAGCCAGTGATAAGATATTGGGTGCATCTTTTTGTTGCCTGTGCTCATCAATCAGTTTGATCACTTCCCGGATCCTATATTCGTTGATGAACTGATAAAAGGACTGGCCAACGTATTGATTGAGGGCTTCTGAAAGATGATGCCGGGAAACGTCCATGGTTGCGGCGAGCTTATCCAGCGTGAGTTCCGGGTCTTTATACACTGCTTTTTCATGCATCCATTGTTTGAGCTGCCTGGCAATGGTGGCTTGTTGTGCTTCCGTCAACAAAGATTTTCGGGATAGCTGTGGAATGTCAGGTGCTGTTTCCTTTTCCACAGTTTCCCCGGCGAAGGCAATAGCAGGGGCTATCTCAGGGGGAGTATAGTCTAACATTGGTAATGATGTTCCTRTATCCGTCAAAAATAAAATCCTTACCCTCCCAATAGCCAGACATATACTCAACAGTGATATATAAGTAAATATTCTCCCCCACAGATGCGTGTCGGCAATGAACCGGGACGTGGCAGGCAAATGGTTATTGAGCACCATTACCAGCATCCATACTGTGGTAGACATAAACACCGCTGCCATAAAGCGGACCAGCCATATTTCCGATTGCCAGAAGGACGGGATAAAACGGGATTCCCACAGGGCCAAAGCGCCATATAGCGGAAAAGAGATCATTGCAATATATCCTACCACCTGGTTATAATAAATGATCATTGCGGGTGTAGTACCGTCATGTAGGATAATGTAGCCTGCAATCGTAAAATAAACTACAGCACCTGCCATTGCCGGCAGGAAGTGATAATAATTTTTCCGTCCCGTCTGCAGATGCCGGCCGGAAAGTTGCCTGGCATACATCCACAGCAGCGGTGCATATATTAGTGTGATAAAAGTGTAGAACTGCTTATGTATTTCCGCGTTGGGGAAAAGTGTATGTAGTGCGAAGCCACTTCCCAGATGCACAAACACCAATATTAAAAACCAGCTTAATATATTATCCGAAGGCTTTTTTTTATGGTCGATGATGAATATACTGAATACGACCAATGCCTGGAAAGCTCCCAGTAAAATAATATACTTCATGACACCCCGTTTATATGATGATTTTCAGGCGTGAAGCTACATAACCATTATTAAGAAATTATTACCAGTGTCTTTGGAAAAATACCTGGTCGGGGAGGGCTTTATATAATGCCTATTGTTACAACAGCCAATGTGCCCAGTGATTCCCCATTGTCCCCATTAATATTATTGATCTCCAGTGATATGGGCATGCCATACATTTCCCGTAACTGGGTAATGCGCTGCCGGATATTTTCCAGGGCAAACGACTGATGAGAAGTAAGCATGCTTTCCTTTTGGTGGTTGATGCCAACACCATTATCTGCTACTTCAATAAACAGGGTGTCCTCTTTTTCATATATGCTTATCCGAACCATATTTTCGGCAGACTGCCTGGGAAGCAGTCCATGCCTGATCGCGTTTTCCACCAGGGGCTGTATTAGCAGGGGAGGTACTGTAATGATATCGGTGTCTACTTCCTCGTCCACATCAATGGTATAATTCAGTAAGTTTTTAAAGCGCAGTTTTTCCAGCCGGAGATAATTATGAAGGAGGGTGATCTCTTTTGAGACCGGGATCAGTTCTCTGCTCACGTTATGCATATTCTGGCGGATCAGGTTGGAGAAGATCTGCAGATATTCATTCGCCGGACGTTTGTCATCATTGTTGATCAACCCCTGTATATTATTCAGGCTGTTGAATATGAAGTGTGGATTCATTAGCGCATTCAACGCTTTATACTCGGATTTCATGAACCGGATCTTTGCGGCGTGTGCGAGTTCCCTTTTGCGGACTATATATTTCGTAGCATAACGGAATATAAGCAGCAATAATCCAATGGCACCTATTCCCAATGGCAGCAGGAACCAGGGCGTTGTCCAGAAAGGACTGGTAACGGTGAGTAGCAATGATACCGGAATGCTGTAATTGCCGGATGCACTGCGGCATCTGATCCTGATCACATGTTCACCATATCCGGGGCTAACCAGGTTGATCTCTGTACCTTTTATAGGTTGCCAGTTATCTTCCCCGCTTTTTGAAATGCTGTATTCGTAGTATATGAGCGGACTACCAAAAGAAAGCGCAGAGAAGGCAACGGAGATATTATCTGCATCCCGGTAGGGTATTATAAAATTGTCTGTGGTAATGTGGTGTACCTGTCCGTGGATTTTAATGTGTGTAAAAAAAATCCTTTGCACGGTGTTATTATTTAAGAGGAGCTTAACCGGTATGGCGGTGATTTTTCCTTCTTTAAAAAAATAACAGGTAATGGAATCAGAAGAGATATAGGATACTTGTTGCGGTATAAAGATGTTTTCTACGGTAGTAAGTGTATTTTTATTTTCCCCGAAACTAAGCACGCTGTATTGGTTATTGCTGCTCAGCAATACGTGGTCTTTATCCAGTCCGTACATCCTATTCCAGATACAGGGCTGTTCAGGAAGGGTGTCTATCCTGAGATTGTCATAAATATTACTGCAAACGATTAATTTGTTGTTATGGGTAATGCCGGTAAGATGATCACCGAATATATAAAATCTTTTGAAGGAGATATGATTAAAAGCAGGTAAGGTGAGGATCTTCACTTGATCCGTCATCAGGTGCATGGTGTCGTTGGTATTGTACCAGATACGGTCATGCAGGTCCTTTGCCATTCCGTATATCCGTTGTTTTCCGCTGATGGCTGTCGGGCTTTCAAATATAGTGGTATGGCTGGTTTTAACGGCCTTCCTGTTGATGCGGATAATTCGGTTGCCCGACTGAAGTGCATAAAAATATCTGGAAGTTTCCGCCATTACTTTGAATCCGGCTCCTGCATTGAGCAGGTCAGGGCTATGTGAAGGCTGTATTGCATTTCTTCTGATGTTGGGCACCGGTGCATGGAGGTGTTGTAATATCAGGTGGTCGTTATTATAAAAGTTGTGATATTCTCCATCTGCATAAATAAATCCTGCTTCATCCTGTATGGCATATTTTTTTGGATGGTACCTTTTGTAATGCAGTATACAGGTCGTTTTTCCTTTGTAAAACCGGTAGAGATTATTTTCGCTGTTGGTGTAAAACAGTGTGCCATTATCGGTAAATGCAAATTTTATTTTACCGGGATAATCGACCTGGTGGGCATCGCTGCGGATGATATCTTTTCCGATAAGATAAATGCCTTCATTCAGGGTGGTGAGCCAGTAATTGCCGGTGATATCCTGCGTAATACCACTGAACTTACCACTGGAAAGAACGGGAGCATGGTGATTGATAAACAGGCCCTTGTCAGTGGTGGTAATAAATACATTGCTGTCTGATTGGTGACAGTGGGTGATGTTGTTTCTATTGATCTCTCCCGGTTTAAATGAAAATACGGGTTGTCCGCTGCTGGTAACGATGGTGTGATTGCTTAGCAAGGTATATAATCCTTCCGGCTCCTGTAGCACTTTGAGGGGACCGGGAATACCGGTGGGAGTAATTTTTAGTATTTGTCTGCTGGTGTCCATAAGGATAGTACGCTTGTTGGTATATAGTTCGTAAGTACCACGGGGCAGCATTTGCAGGTTAATAACATATTCGCCGGGACTTTTATCCCAGTCAGGGAATTGGTATACGCTGCAGGTGTCATCCCTGATATTGATAAATTCATTGTTGGCCGAACGAAGAATAGTAATGGAGCTGTCTTTTTCTGTCCTGATGATGTTGACGGGGGCAGATGTTATCTTCAGCCGCAGGAAGGGAGTATTGGCCGGAGTATGAAACACCCCGTCTTTGTAATAGCACAGCAGGCCATTAAAGGTTTGTATCCAGAGGCGTTGGTGATGATCCTCCAGGATGTAGAAAATTTCATTGTCGGGTGCGCCGTTGAAAGTGGTAAAGGTTTCAAACCTGATACCATTGTACATAACGAGGCCTTTGTCTGTTCCGAACCACAGCAGTCCTTTACTGTCCCTGTAGCTACAGTATACAATATTGGATGGCAATCCGTTTTCAGTAGTATAATGTACTACGGGCAGTTCCTGGGCTGCACATAACAGGGAGATGCCTGACAACAGCCATATTACAATGGTTATATGCAGGCGTTTACACATCCGGGAAGTTATTGTTCTTTAAATAGAAGAGCAGTCCTTTGTAACGTCTTCGACCTACCGGCAGCCGGTACCTGTTATCCAGGAGTATCATGGGGTTTTCTTCCTTCAGTATTTTCCTGATGTGTCTGCAGTTAACGAGATATGATTTATGTATACGATAGAATAGTGTATCGGGCAGCAGTGATTCATACTCTGAAATGGAATGACTCATCACAATGCTTTTTGGAACACTATTATGCTGAAAAAATACTTTGGAATAATTGCCATTAGCCTCTATATAAAGCAGGTCTTTGAAATCTACTATTTCGATCTGCAGGTGATTCCTGAGTGTGATCTGATTAGGTTTTGCTTTGTTGGGCGCCTGTGTCTGCCAGTCATGGGCCATCTTCCTGTAGTGACATTTCTCCTTCAGTTTCTCTACAGCGTTGGTGAGTTCTTTTGTGTCAATAGGTTTGAGGATGTAATCCACCGCATTAAGCCTGAATGCTTTTACGGCATATTCATCATAAGCACTTACAAATATGACCTCGAAATTCAATGGCTTTAACCGTTCCAGAAAGTGGAATGCATCTTCTCCGGGCATTTCGATGTCAAGGAAAACAGCGTCCGGTTGATGTGTTCTGATCAGCCTTTCCGCTTCCTGCGTATTGTATGCCATACCTTTTATAGCAATACGTGCATCTATATAAGTGAGTAACAAATGACGGAGGTTCCTGCACGCATCTTGTTCATCATCAACAATAATGATGTTGATGTCCTTTTCAGGTATATCATGTATCGGGCTAAACATGGGCTGGAAGTTAAAAAAGAACAGTGGTGGTAATTACAATAAGGGTAAGCACCGGGTTAAGTTTGCTCGTATCATTTTCATAAGAATACTTTACTGATCAGGTAGCAGCACTACATCAGCAATATAATGAATAAAGTGATAATCCGGTACAGAAAGTGATGAACTGCCGTTAGTGAAAAATATAGTACCATTTATGGACTTTCAAAAGAAAGTGATGCCGAATCTTTTAACTTTATTTCGTTACAATATTTACCATGAGCCCTGGACAAATATAACCCATAGCCCTGTAATTTAACCATGACAAGAGCGCCTTCGCCTGATCTGTAATAATGTTATAAACACTGATACCCAAACATTTAACCTGTAATCACGGGCAGATAACCATTTGCCCAAATTTTCTCACATCAAAAAAAATAACGTATGAAAAAGAAAAAAGCTGATCTGAACCAGAAAATTTTCCTGCAAAAGGAAACTATTGCCAATCTGAGTATACCACAGCAACAGAACATACAAGGTGGTGCTGCTTTCACATTGAGCCCGGCAACTTTGCAATCAAGGCAGCAACCGCCTAATTGTCTTTGCTGTGTTACAGATCCAACCAGTTCCTTGTAAGTATCAATACTCACTTAAAAGTATGGTATGAAAAAGAAAAAAGCTGATCTGAGCCGAAAAATTTTCCTACAAAAGGAAACTGTTGCAAGTTTGAGTATACCGCAGCAACAAAATATACAAGGTGGTGGTCCTTTCACAATAAATCCAATAACTGGTCCATCCAGGCAGAGCCCACCTAATTGTCTTTGCTGTCCTGGAGATCCGACCGTTTCCTTATAAATAACAATACTCATTTAAAGGCATAGTATGAAAAAGAAAAAAATATCCCTGCCCACAAAGCTGGTGCTGCATAAATCTACCGTTGCTGAGCTTAACAGGCAGGAGCAATCGCAAGTGGTTGGCGGAGCAGCGGCCATGCAATTTGTGGCCACCAGGTTCGTCACCTGCGAAACATATGTATCCCCCACCAGGTGTGTAAAATGCGCTGACTGATATCAGTGTAGGGAGCACTTTTATGGCGTTGCCGCTAGTATACAGCGGCAGCGCTTTTGGCATAGGTAGCTGTGTCGCTTTTGCATGCAACAGGAATATACCTGTTCTTCTTGCCTTCCCTGATTTTCCGTTTTATTAAATCAATACCTGTTCATGAAATTAAGAGAGATACAAACCGCTATCTACAAGGATATGATAGCATTACTGGAACAGAAAAAGTATGATCCATCCTATGAAAACAGCTTGTTTAAAGGCCCTTGGGGCGCATTGTTTTACCTGTTCTATTACGAGCAATATGTAGATGACAACGAAAACAATGCGGTGAACTTCCTGGAGAAACTATATGATGCTTTTGATCCGACAGCGGCTACTAATTATTCATATAGCATAGGAAATACAGGCCCGTTCTGGCTCATGCACCACCTGAGCAAACATGACTTTATTGATATCGATATAGATCATCTCTCCGCGGGTTTTATTGCCGCCGCTATCATAGAAAGTGAAGCCTGCATTGCACAGCACAACTTCGACTTTATGCATGGAAGTGGAGGCATATGTACATTCCTGGTTGAATATGCCCACAGGAAAGAAGTGAAGGTACTCCTGGAGAAATTTGTCACCGGACTTTTGGATATCAGCAGGATGACAGATAAGGGCCGCAGTATACCTGTATTTCTAATAATGGAACCAGCAGAGAAAGGGAGCACCGATGCATTCAGTCTGGCTCATGGTGTATGCTCATTGCAAATACTGTTGCTCAGAATTCATGAAGCCGGCATTATGCAGGATGCCTGTAAACAGCTGGTGTCGGAAAGCATCGATTTTGTCATTAACCATAAAAACATCGCCATCCCGGATGCCCGCTGGGGGCTGTATCCGGGTATCCTTGATGGAATGGGCACCTATAGCCGCTTATCCTGGTGCTATGGAGATCTTAATGTGGCATTGGCATTATGGTATAGCGGAAAATATTTTAAAGAAGATAAATGGATGAGAGAGGCGCTGGATATCATGCATTATAACATCAGGCGTAATACCGATGAAACTGCCGGTATCCTGGATTCCTGTTTGTGTCATGGATCCAGCGGCATAGCAGCTTTCTACCGGAGGTTCTGGCATGAAACCAATGATAAGGCTTTTTATAAATGCGCAGAACACTGGCACAACAATACGCTACAGAAATTAGTTTTTCCGGAAGAGAGAGGTGTTCATGGAATCCGGACCTGGCAGGGAACAGATACGCAATGGGCATATTGCTGGGATCTGTTGGATGGTAGCTGCGGTGTGGGTTTATCCCTGTTGTCGCATGATTATGCAGCGCCTTTGCCATGGGATGAATTTTTGTTGTTGTCATGAGTAATTGAATATCCTGTTTTCTTTTTCCAGGAATTCCCTTGCAAAAGCATCATCTGTCAGCTTCGATATTGCATTAAATAGCAGCTTTGATCCGCAATACCTGATGCCGATTGATATTGTAACACGACAGAATTGTAATTACCGAAGCAGGACTTCAAGTAAGCCTACAGTAGTACCAGGAAGAAATGAAGATAACGATGATCGATATTGTTTGACATAGAAATGCTATCTCAACACTTCTCCCCGGTTACTATAGCTAATGGGTTGTTTCCAGCACTACAGGTCCGAGCAGACCTGATTCCAGCAATTCCCATTCAGGGCGGATGGCAATGTTGGTTTTGGTAAACCGCTTGTCAGCAGGCTTATTACGATCACCTACCAGCCGGTTACGCCAACTGTTGATCACTTCTACCTCCAGCACATTACTGCCCGCGCGCAATATACCGTTAACGGGTATACGGTACGGCGGCGTCCATAATACGCCAAGGTGATGACCGTTGAGTGTTACACTGGCAATGCCTACGTCTTTAACTACGCCCAGGTTCAGGTATACTTGTGCATTTGCCAGCTGCTGGTCTGCTATAAATTCTTTATGATATACCACGCTGCCGGAATAATAGCGGATGCCTTCTTCCGGTCTTTCTGTCCAGCTGCTCAGCGCCGGAAACACCACGGAGGCAGGGCCTCCCCAGCGTTCGTCAAAACGCAGTTGCCAGGGACCCTGTAGGGTATCTGCGGTAAACCAGGTTGGGCTGTTGGTCATTGTATTTCCGGATTGTGTTGTGGGAATGGATTTACGGAAAACGATGAACCAGGCGCCATAAGGTGCAAAAGATACCGGTATGGTGGTAGTACCATTTGCCTGGGTATAGGCCGCTGCTGGTTGCCTGTTGCCGGTCACGGGGTCCCAGAACTCTGGCAGGCGCCCGCTTATACGCAGGGTAACAGTCGCATTACAGGATTGTTTTTGCCGGCTGCTGATGAAATAATAATCTTCTTCCTGCCAGCGGTGATGGATATATCCAAATGAAAGAGAATCGGGCGCATTAAAATGACAATCCGCTGCCAGTTGTTGCGACAACAACCAATCCGCAGCAGTATATCCCCAGGCGATGCGCCCTTTACCAACAAGTCGGCTGCCTTGCGATGTGGTGGCAGTATCGCGTCCCCATAAAGCAGCGGTTAACTGCTGCAGTTCTTTCTGTGCGGCCGGTTGCTGTTCCTGGCTCATGATACGCTGCGTACGCGGGCCAATTACAGTAGCCCCTTGTTGCACCAGTTGATATACTTTCTTTAGTGCCGCCAGTGATAATACCCTATGCGCAGGTAATACGAGTACGCGATAGCTCATACCATGGGGCAGCACAATGTGGCCCTGTTGTACCTGCAAGACTAACAGGCGCTCTTCGTTGATCACATCGTAATCAAAGCCAGGTAAGGCTCCTGCGGGATCATCCTCTTTCATCCGCACAATGTTAGGTACATGATCGCCATAATAGTACAGTACATCTGCTACAAATTGTCCCTGCTGCATCATGTATTGCGCCCGTGCCATGTAACGGAAAAATGCATCCGCATACTTCCACCAGGTAATGTTGGGGTTCAGGTGCGTACCGGCAAAATATTCCTGTCCTGGTATACCCATTTCCGCAGGAGAGCTGGTAAAAGTATGCAGCAGCGTAAGGTTTAGCCCTGCGCAGAGCTCATGATCGAAACTGGGTTTCATCTGCTCCCAGATAATATCATCCCATTGGCGGCCAATGGTGGTAAAAGCTTCAGCACCCACCAGCGGCTTGTTATAGATGTGTGCTGCGCTGGCAGCCTGTTTTACAAAAAAGCGGTTTTCGGGACGGGGGCGATGGGGGGAGGGTGACCAGAATTCTCCCATCATGATTTCACTATGTCCCAGGTTTTTCAATCCATCAAAAGGACCTGCATGCGGCCCGGCAGATTCCGGCTGTATGCCCATACCATAAGCCGCGGCTTTTTCCTGGAACAGTTTGTAATGATTATCTGCTATACAGTCACTGATCGTTTTTCTGAGGTCGGCGAGGAAACGGTTGCTGGCATCGCGGCTGTTGATGATCTTGCCCGCTATTACCGGGAGATAAGGCACCATGTCATATCCTCTTCTGGTACGGAACTCCCGCTCAAAGCCTTCTGTCCAGTTAATACCGCCCACTTCCCAGCTATCTGTTTGCAGGTAACGCAGCGTTGTGCCTGCGTCGGTGCCGATGCTGTCCAGGAGTGGTTTTACATGTGTATTCCAGTAGCGGGTGAAATGCTGTTTGCTCATGTAGTCGATGACACGTCCCTGCCATTTTCCGCTGGCAGTAGATATCTCCGCCCCATTCAGGGTATAGCCTATCCGCAGCAGCACCCATTTTCCGGACGGCGCTTTCCAGGACAGCTTGCCATTGCTATCCATATACCGGGAAATATTAATGATGTGTTTTGTATTGGCATGCACCCGGTAATTGGCGGTGGTGTCTTCATCCAGYAGGAAACGGGTGTCTGTAGCAGAACCACCTACTTCATCAAAAGCCGCTTTCAGGCGTAGGTGATGGATAGGCTTTATACCGGTGGTATCATACAAGGGAAAGGCTAATACGGCAATATCTCTGTAAAAATGATCTGTTGCCGGTGGTAACGGTAATGAGGGTACGTTGTTACCGGTGATGATTGTTTCTGACCAGGTGAGGCGCTTGGCCGCTTCCTGCGGTTGCACATCCGGTGCCCCGAGGTTCCAGCCGCTCTGGATATTGAGACTAAGTACGAGTCCCAGTCGTTTTGCCTCTTTTACTGCATGTCGGAATAGTACCTGCCAGGCAGGAGAGCCAAACATCGGGCCTTCCGGAGCAGGGCCGTTGCCTCGTTGATCCTGGCCGCCGGCGTCAAAGATACAGGCGCCACTGAAGCCTTTTTCTTTCATCGCTTCCAGGTCGCGGGTAATAGACTGTTTTGTAACATTGCCGTTGAGCCACCACCACCAGCAACGAATGCCGTATTGGGAAGGTGGCTGACGAAAGGTGGTTTCTGAAAGCTGTTGGCTTTGCACAGAAAATGCCAATGGTGTGAGYAAAGCCAGACAACAAAAGATTTTTGCTACGCGTGTTAATATCATGCGGGTTACCGATTAATTGGTTAATTGTACTTCTCTGCGTGGATACTGACAGGTGAGCCGGATCGTGGTATAGGCAGCAGGCACCAGGTAACTCTTCAGGTTCTTTTCCCTGGCGGCGTGCGCCTGCATCACAGCAATGGCCCGGCCAGTGCGCAGGAGATCGAACCAACGGTGGTTTTCGAAGGCCAGTTCCACCCGGCATCCCAAAGTTGATCTTCCATCATGTACAGTGTTAAGCGGCGATAATGGAATGTAAGCAATAAGTTTCAACTAACTGTCCTATACTGTCATGATCTGGCTAATAGATTGACTGCTTTTAAGCGGCAAGTTTGATATTTGCCTTACTAAAAAAATGAAACCCGCTCATTAACTTTAAAGAAAGTTCTGGTTGCGGGTTTATGTGAATTTATAAGGATGGTAAGAACAACCATCGAAATTGATTACGGAAGAACGGTATTCTTAGAATAAGCACTACTGGATTTTTACCGAACTCATTTTATCATTCGCATTAGGAGACAGCCCCCCGAGCCAGCTGTTATTAGCGGTAAGTGTCCATGAGGTACCGGAAAAGTTATCATCCGCATACATGACAACCGTCCAGCCGGAAGGAATCTTTACTGAAGATGCCCAATCATTCGCCACTCCCCTTGTTTGTAATTGAGATAAAGTATAGTTGCCTTTCACAATTGGCTGTGAAGCTGCGCCCCCATAGTTTGAATCCTGGTAGAATATCACGCCGGTTGTTCCATTGCCACCGCCAGCCGGGTTCATGATCTGGATCAGCTGTTTGCTTACGATGTAAGTAGGTGCATAAGCCGTGTTATCGGTAGAGGAAGTTAATGGAGCATCTCTGTCTATCGCATAGCTGAATACGCCGCCTTTCTTACCAGTACCAGGTTCCCAGCGTGCATAGTCATACGCACGGCCAGTACCGTTTACCGGGTAAGTTACATCATACCATACATTGGAGGGATATCCTCTTTCTTCATAAAAAGAAAAACCGGGTATGAACTGGGTTGATGTAATATAAGGAGAGAAGGTTGTCCATGTTGATTGCAATGTACCGGCACCACGTCCATAGGCCTGTAACCACACATAGTCGACCATTGTATATACCTTTTGGAAAAGGCTGTTGTTTCCATTCTGATTGGTATCAAACGTGAGTAGCTTTCCTGTACCGGATTTTGGTCCAAGATACCTGGAAAGTGCTTTATATACGCCGGCCATATCTGTCAGGGTTTGTCCGGACGGATTATTTTCTATATCAATGTCATACCCGTCAAAGCCATATTTATTTACCGTGCTGTCCATGATATGTTTGGCAGTCATAGCATAACCAACAGAATCATGCGTAGCGTTCGGAACAAGGTCTAATCCGCCTGTCAGAATCACTTTGGTGCCTTTGGTATGTAGTGTATTGATCCATCCGGGTACCTGGCCTGCCACCGGAGAGCTGGAGGAGAAACAAAACAGGATTAATATATCCAGACTGTCGGGTACCTGGGAAAAATTGGTATTAAATGGGGCTGGACCATAACAGGGGCCTTCGAGGCGATAGAAAGCTGCATAAATTTCATGGGGGCGGCTTTTATATGCCAGCAGGCTGTCTGAGGCAACAGTGGCAACAGCTCCGGCAGCCATAGTAAATTCATTGTTGGGTAATACTTCTGAAGGACGTAATTCTTTTGTGCAGCTGGCACCGGAGAACAGGATAATAAATGCGGTTACTAATTTGGATGATAAACACTTCTGTTTCATTTGGATGAATTTTATGGTGAACAATAATGTCCTGCGGTAAAATCACAACCTAACATTGATCACTTCAACACCACTTCCTTTGTGTGCAGCATAACGGGTGTGATAATTAATTGTATTTATCTGGGTGACTGATACCACTGCTCAGACAACTTATTCGGGCAACATACCGGTTTACATAACAATTGGAATGACTGGTTCAGGGTGGCACTTCAGAGATGTTTATATTGTTGTTTCTGAATGTGTTACTACCAGCCAGTGATAATGCATTGCGCTTTAATAGTGAGATAAAGCATAACAATGGCGGGTTAGGCTATACTTCATTATTCATGGAATTAATTTTACGATAACGGTTCTCTTTAAGATAGATAAAATGGGTTCGACAGATAACTGTAATTTACGTTAAAATCATATGCAACTGTTGGATTATATTGTGAATGAAGTAAGATAAGCACTCGGTAATAATATTAATTTTCAGTCGAATTAAAAAAACGATAATTCGGTAGGAGAAAAATAGTTTAAATAAAGAGAACGTCTGTTAACGGGATTTTACCTGAAGGGTCTACTAAAACATTTTGCAGAACGGAAATAATGCCATATTGTACAGCAACTGTATTTTTCCAGTATTTAAGGTCGCTTACGTGAATCCAGGGTAAGCCATTAGGTATTATTTTTCTCAATATTATTATTCCGTGTACTGATATAAAAGCTCGATTTATTTTTATATTCTTGTGTACCATACTAATTGCATGAATCGGTACCAGCAACAAACTGATGCAGACTTAATAATGCTCCTTCGTGAGGATAAGAGGGATGTTTTTGCTGAAATTTACAACCGCTATTGGAAGAAGTTACTGGCTGTGGCATATCATCATTGCAAGGATAAAATGATTGCGGAGGAAATTGTGCAGGAGGTCCTTATCGGCCTTTGGAACAGGCGGAAGGAGCTTTATATTGAGAATGTAAATGCTTATCTTGCTACCGCAGTGAGGTTATCTGTCTTTAAACAATATGTGCGACAGAAGCGGAGAGAGCAGATAACAGCGGAAGTAGCCGATCCAGTAATAACTTCCTGGGAGGAGGAAAAGATCTATGCCAGATTTCTGCAGCAGCATATTAATGGCATAGTGGAAATTTTGCCGGAGAAATGTCGCCTGGTATTTAAACTAAGTAGGAACGAAGGCCTAAGTATACCGGTAATCGCCCAAAGAATAGGTGTTGCCGAGAAAACGGCAGAGGCACATCTTACCAAAGCATTGAAAATACTGAAAAACAAATTGAATCGCCCCTTTTTATGGGTGATCGTCATTTTTCAAATGCTGACTTCTTAAGAGTTTTAAAAAAAATTATTCCGTCACTAAGGGTAAAGGTGATCCTTATGGTACATATCTGTGTAACCATAATATCCATGTTATGATGAGCAATGTATTGGATGGGGTCGAAGAAGGTTTGCGTACGGCTGCAGACAAAGCAGGTAGTGGAAACTTACCCGTTGTATGAGCCGGTACCAGCAACAAACAGATGCTGACTTAATGGTGTCCTTGTGCGAGGGCAATGGTCATACTTTTGCCGAAATTTATGACCGTTACTGGAAAAAATTATTGGCCATCGCGTATGCTCATTGCAGGAATAAAATAATTGCGGAGGAAATTGTACAGGAAGTTTTTATCAGCCTTTGGAACAGGCGCAAAGAGCTTTGTATCGATAACATCGACGCTTATCTCGCTACGGCAGTTAGATTGTCCGTTTTTAAACAGTACCTGCGGCAGAAGAGGAGAGACCAGATAATTGAACAGACTGCCGATCGGGTGATAGCTGCCTGGGACGAAGAAAAGATTTATACCAGGTTTCTGCAGCAACAAATTAATGGTATCGTGGAAACATTACCGGATCAATGTCGCTTGGTATTCAAATTAAGCAGAGTGGAAGGTCTCACCATACCGGAAGTTGYGCGAAAAATGGGTATTGCTGAGAAAACGGCAGAAGCGCATCTTACCAAAGCATTGAAAGTACTGAAACTTAAATTGAATCGTCCCTGCTTATGGTGAACATTTTACCTAGGTACGAATGCTATAAATCCGGCCAATAAAATATTCAATTCCATTAAGGGCAAACAGAAAGTTATGGTACATATCTATATAACGATAAAACCTACATGTTGAAGGACAATCTATATCACCTGATCGGGAAATACCTGGATGGCACGATTACGCCGGCTGAAGAGGAGAAGTTAATGGCCTGGTACCAGGATCATAACCAAGCCGATATTGAATGGCTGTCAGATAATGTTGATGAAGAAGAGGAGGTACGACTGCGTATGTTCACGCGCCTGCAGCAACAAATTAATTTACCGGTGACGAGGGCGATCAACATAAGGCGCCGTTGGTACTACCTGTCGGCGGCCGCATCCGTTTTGTTCATACTTGGATTGGCCGCATATTTTTATTACCCACAGCTACATCGGCCGCCGCAGCAAACCAATATTGTTCAAACCCTTAAAGAGATTGTCCCTGGAGGCAACAAAGCGATATTAACATTGGATAACGGTGATAAGGTGGTGTTGGAAGATGCCCAAAACGGCGTTATCACGCAGCAAGGCAACGCTTTGGTGAATAAGACGGACAGCGGCAGCCTGTTATATGATAATGTGACCAGTAATACAGCAGCCACCATTGCTTATAATACCCTGAGCACGCCCTACGGAGGCCAGTATCAAATGACTTTGCAGGATGGGACCAAAGTGTGGCTCAACGCAGGTTCTTCCCTGCGTTTCCCTGCATCTTTCCCCGGAAATGAAAGAAAGGTGACACTTACAGGCGAAGCATATTTTGAGGTGGCGAAAGATATAGCCAGGCCTTTTTGGGTAACGGTAAATGAAGGATCAGGTACCCCCATGACGGTAAGGGTAATAGGGACACATTTTAACATTAATGCTTACCCCGATGAACAGCACAATGTTGTTACGCTGCTGGAAGGTTCCGTAAAGGTAGGCTGTGGTCCCGCAAATGCCCTGCTGGTTCCTGGTAAGGAAGCCACACTAAATAGAGCTGCTGGCAAAATCAGTATAAAAAATGGAGACACGGAAGCAGCTGTTGCATGGAAAAATGGCTACTTCTTATTTGATAATGAAAAGGTAGAAAGTATCATGAGGCAAATCAGTCGGTGGTATGATGTAGAAATCAGTTATCAGGGTGATGTTTCCGGAAAAGCTATTGGCGGTAGTTTATCGAGGTCGAAAAACGTTGCTGAAGTATTAAATATGCTGGAATTAACAGGTACCGTACACTTTAAAATAAACGGAAGGAGGATTACAGTTATGCCATAAAAAGTATCTGCAAAAAACAGGGAACAATAAAAAACCGGGAGCGTTGCTGCGCCCCCGGACAGTTTGAGCTTACCCTGTGAAAAACAAATTTCGAAAGCTATTGTAGTCACAGTTATCTGATTATTAAACCCAAACATCCAAATGTAATGAAATTTTACATACCTGACGTGTGCCAGGTACAAGCCGGCACTATGTATAAAAAAATCCTGTTGATGATGAAACTGACCTTTGTTTTAATGATCGCAGCGTTAATGGAAGTCAGCGCCTCAGGCTATGCCCAAAAGGTAACGTTATCATCTGAACAAATTACGCTTAAAGAGGTATTCCGTCAGATCCGCAAACAAACCGGTTACAATGTTTTGTGGGATGCTGAAATTTTAAAAGATGCCAAACCGGTAGCCATACAAGTAAACAATGCAACAGTGGAAGAAGTATTGCGGAAAAGTTTCGTCAGTCAACCTTTTACTTACACAATTCATCAAAACACTATCGTGGTGACGCGGAATCCCGAACCAACGATAGTTACTGTTACCGTTAAAGGACGCGTTACCGATATCAATAATCATCCGTTGCCTGGGGTGGCAGTAAGGCTCAGGGATTCACAAATCGGAACAGCCACACAAACTGATGGCATGTATACGCTCAATATACCGGATGCCGGCGGAGTACTGTCATTCAAATACCTTGGTTATACACCTAAAGAAGTACCTATCAATGGTCAGACTGTTATCAACGTGCAGCTGGAACAAACATCTTCGCAATTGAACGAAGTAGTAGTGGCGTACGGCAAACAAAGTTCGCGTGAAATTGTGGGCTCGGTGGCAACGTTATCTTCTGTTGATATTAAAGATCAACCCACCGGTACCTTCGCGGAAAGATTACAGGGCAAGCTGCCAGGCGCCCAGGTGGCGCAAACCAGCGGACGGCCCGGACAAGGAATGGACCTGCGCATACGGGGCGCCGCCTCACTCACCTCCAATGTACGACCATTGGTGGTAGTAGACGGGCAGCCCATGCCCGGCAACCCCGATAATATTAACAACATTAACCCCGATGAAATCGAGTCCTTTACTCTTCTGAAAGATGCCGCGTCCACCGCTTTATACGGTTCCCGTGCTGCCAATGGCGTAGTTATCATTACCACGAAAAGAGGAAAATCCGGTGCTACGCAGATAAACTTTAATTCCTACTATGGAAGCGCCTCATTAATGCGCGAACTGATACCACCAGTCATGAATGCCACTCAACTGGCTACTTACATGAAAGGGTTTTATGAAGATAAGATCAAATACGAAGGCTATACCGGTGGTATACCTGCTGTATATCAAAACCCGGAACAATATGGCGAAGGTACCGACTGGTTCAGTGTACTGACGAGGAATGCACCTGTGCAAAACTATAGCCTCTCTATCAATGGAGGCAATGATAAGGCGGCTTTCAGTGTTGTAGGGGGCTATTTTAATCAGCAAGGTATTCTTGTAAATACCGGCTATAAGCGTTTTTCCTTGCGCGCAAACGGTGATTTCAACCTTGGTAAACGTGTAAAGGTGGGCGTTAGCGTTGCGCCATCCCTGCAGATGGAGCACAACAACAGGCAGGGGACTGGATTTAATGTGGATGGTCAGCGCGCCATTTTTGCCGCTGCCTCTATGATGCCTACCATGGGCTCACCTTATAATCCGGACGGATCATTGGCGCTTGGTATTTCAGGATTTACCAATCAGTTTGTATGGGCGAATCCATTAAGACAACTGCTTGAAGTGAAGGACGATGCTAACCGGTTACGTGTATTGGCAAATGTGTTTGCAGAAATAAAACTCACAGATCATCTGACTTTCCGCACATCCGGAAGCACGGATGTCGGCAACATGACCCGCAACAGGTTTATTCCATCTACTTCCGTGGGTGGATTTAACGCGTTGCCGATGGAAAATCCTCCGCCTGGAAATAATACTGCTTTAGGCCAGACAACGGTTAATAATGATTATACCTGGCTGAATGAAAATACGCTTAATTACCAGCAACAATTTGGCAAAGATCATTCGCTGGGATTACTGGGTGGCTTTACCCTGCAGCGATCTACAGGTTTTTCGAGCGACATGGTGGGCCGCGATTTTCCCGATAACAGCGTCACCTATTTAAGTGCGGCTACCCGTTTTACTACCAATACATCCGGCTTCAATGCCTGGACAATGGCGTCACTACTGGGTCGTTTAAATTATAGTTACAAGGACCGTTACCTGCTGCAGGCCACTATAAGACGGGATGGATCGTCACGTTTCGGAGACAAAAATAAATGGGGTACTTTCCCCTCTATAGGTGCAGGATGGGTAGCGAGTGATGAAGCCTTCCTCAGGAACGTATCACAAATAAGTTTACTGAAACTAAGGGCCACCTTTGGTTTAACGGGTATGGCCGAAATAGATAATTATACTACGGCAGCAGGTATTGGTAATGCCAGTTATTCTTTTTCAGGTAGTCTGGCTCCGGGAAAAGTACAAAATTCATTGGGGAATCAGCGCTTGGCCTGGGAGCGTAACCGGCAATTTGATGCTGGCGTTGACCTGGGACTGTTTGACAACCGGATTAATTTATCTTACGATTATTACAATAAACAAACAACAGGATTGTTGTTTATATTACCTGTTCCGCAATCTTCGGGTTTCTCTACTGTGCAGGATAACCTTGGTGACATCAGTCAATGGGGGCATGAAATTACAATCAGCACTAAAAACCTGGTTAGAAAGCTTAAATGGAACACAGACTTTAATATCTCGCTCAACAGAAACCTTGTTAAACGGATCGGTTTAAATAATATTTCCTTTGCAGACAATCCCACCATAACGTTATCTGAATTCACCGACTACCGGACACTTGTTAATAAACCTGTTGGGCAGTTTTATGGTTATGTGTTTGATGGTATATTCAAAACGCAGGCGGAAGCCGATGCCGGACCTAAATATTATGGAACCGGTTCCACCACACTTTCTCAGGCAGGAACAGTCAGGTTCAAAGATTTAAATGGTGATGGCAAAATCACCTTCCCCGATGATCAAACCGTGATCGGAGATCCTAACCCCACATTTATATTTGGTCTAAGCAATACGTTTCAGTACAAAAACTTCGATATGAACATTGCCGTGTCAGGGACTTACGGCAACAAGCTGAAAAATGGTATGCAGGAAAGTACTTACAACCTGGATGGTGTGTTCAACGGCCCTCCGGAGTTGCTCGATCGCTGGCGTTCTGAGACCAATCCGGGCAACGGACGGGTGGCACGTACTCTGGCTAACACCACTGCGGCCTACCGTACCGACAATACACTGTTTATCCATGATGCTTCACATCTCACTATCAACAATATCACACTTGGGTATATGCTGAGGAAATTCAGAACACCTTATATCAAGAGCTTCAGAGTGTATGCATCTGCACAAAACGTATATATTTTTACCAGCTACCCGGGCAATCCTGAGGTAAGTGCCGGCGGACTGGCACGTGTAACACAACAGGGACAGGACCTGGGCGCTTATCCCCTACAAAGAACATTTACGTTTGGCTTGAACCTTGGCCTTTAAAAATCAGTAAAAATGAAAAAGATTTCCTGTTTAATATTAGTGATACTGAGTCTGACCGAGATATCCTGTAAAAAGTTTCTGACCGAAGACAATCCCAACAATGTAACGTTGGGAAGCTACTTTAAAACCCAGAGTGATTTTGATCTTGCGGTGAACGGCGCCTATAACCAGTTGCGCGGGTTTTATAATAACAAAAGTGCCTGGATCATGGGGGAGATGCGTTCAGATAACACGCATTATGACTATAAATCATCAGACCAGGCAGTAGCTACTGTAAACCGTTATGCAGTCGCTGATTTTCTGGACGATAAATATAATAACCAGACGCCTGCAAAGTGGAATGCTGGTTTTAACGCAATATCGGCAGCGAATGTGATCATAGATCATATCGATGATATCAGGTTGTCCGATGCCAGCCGCAACGCTATTCTGGGCGAGGTAAAGTTCATCCGCGCGCTTGTGTACTTCGACCTGGTGCGTTTTTATGGCGGATTGCCCATCTATAAGCATGCACCACTTACGCGTGACGAGACCTATATCCCGCGTTCTTCCGTGCAGGAAGTATATGATCTCGTCATAGCCGATGCCACCGATGCTGTAGCCAAACTGGACGCACCTGCTTTTCCGCAAACGGGGCGCGCTACAAAAGGCGCAGCGTTGACACTGTTGGGCGATGTATACCTGACCCTGAAAAAATACGACCTCGCGGAAACTGCCTTAAAACAGGTAACAGCAATGGGTTACACGCTGTTCCCGAACTATAGCGATGCGTTTCAACTGAGTAACAAAAACGGAAAGGAGTCTGTATTTGAGATTCAGTTCAACACCGGCTTATCCGTGCCACAGGCTAATACAGATGCTTCTATTTACAATTTCTTGCCGCGTATGGCCAACACCACGGTGGTAACAGGTGTAAACTTCAACAACATTACAACAGTGGGTGGTTTTAATACCCCTACACAGGATCTGATCAATGCATATGAAACAGGTGATCTGCGACTCGACGCATCTATTGCTATTGCAGAGGGTACATTTAATGCGACGGATGATTTTACGGCAACGGCAGTTAAATCAGCCGTAGGTTATACGGCACCGGCAGGCAAGGTGGGCCGGCCATTTCCCAGGAAATACCTGCATACGCATGCTATCGGTAATCAAACCAATGATGACTGGCCGGTATACCGCTATTCAGAAGTTTTATTGCTGCTGGCAGAAAGCCTGAATCAACAAGGGAAATCAGGTGATGCATTGCTTTATCTGAACACTGTGAGAGCAAGGGCCTTCGGCGATGCATTACATAATATCATCACCACTGATCAGGCGGCACTGCAAGCAATTATTTTAAAAGAAAGAAGAGTGGAACTGGCTTTTGAAAATAAGCGCTGGCTCGACCTGGTGCGCACCGGTAATGCCATTAAAGTAATGACCGACTTTGGTGTCAAACAAAAGGCGCAGTACCCTTATCTGCAGGCAGGAAGCTATAATGTTACACAAGACAGGCTGCTGTTTCCGATACCTAACGCTGAAATATTGTTGAATGATAAACTTACCCCTAACCCAGGATACTAACTAAAATTCACCATCATGAAAAATATCAGAAGCATAGCAGGTATTTCCTGCTTACGGGCTACCCGTGTTAATTTGATAGCATTTGTATGTTTGGTATTGGCAGCTTCCTGCAGCCGGCAGGACGAACAAAAAATGCCAGTAAAAGATAAAACACCCGAAAGCCGGCAGGTAAAAACAGAACTGGCTACCTGTTGCTGGGTTGCTATTACCAATCAATCCACGCAGAAAATTGAGGTATACGATCCGGCGGATGCTTCCTGGACTACGCCTAAATGGAGCTGGATGCCAACTACCGCATTGTCGTACAATGCTACCAGTGAAATACCTCTTTGGGAAACGCCTACGGATATCAAGGTCCGGAATAACACCGTATTTGCAAACACCGCGCAGGTAATCACCGCCACCTCGTACAGATTGGCCACCATTGCACGTTATACAGGCACGGGGACCAAGGGGCAGAAGTTGTGGGTAATGGGTTTTAACGATACTACAAGTCTGCATGCGATGGAAATATTACCTGATGGCAATTGTGTGGTAGCCAGTGCGGGAGAGGATTGGCCACAGGGGTATATCCGTGTATATTCATCGTCACAGCCTTCACCCAATCATGGTGTAAATACACAATACCATTTTACCTCTGTTCATGCGGTACTTTGGGATGACACACACCAGGTTCTTTGGGCGCTGGGAAATGAGCTGAGAAAATACACTTATAATGCTGCTATCTCGGGAGGCACTATCACTAATCCCAAGCTGCATTTAGAGGCTACTTATTCACCTTTGCCGGCAGCCTGGGGACACGACCTTTCTGCTGATGTGAATAATCCGGATCAGTTGCTGCTCTCCACCAATGGCGGTGTTCATATTTTCCATATATCCACCGGTACCTTCAGTGATATGCCAGGAGCAGCATACCGAACCTTTGTAAAAGCCATCAGTAGTCAACCCGGTCAGAATACCCTTGTGGAAACACAGCCCAGCACGGGTTGTCCGTTGTATCCTGCCAACAAGTGGTGTACCTCAGTCGTCAATTTTTATAATGCTGCCACTGGTGCCGCTACTGGCTCCCGTACGGTGAGCGGGGCTGCTATTTATAAAGGAAAAACATTTGATCCTAACTATTATTGATCCTATGAGAAGAATAATGCTGATGGGGACTGTCATCTCTTTGATCATTTTTCAAATAGCCTGCAGTAAAAAACCGGGAGCAGATTCAGCTCCCGGCCCCAACACTAATCCACTGGCGGTGCAGTCCTATCCGGGGTTTCAGTTGGCGTTAACCAACGATGCGAGTAAGCAGATAGAGCTCTATGATCCCATGATAACAGACTGGAATTCCAGCAATGCAAAAAAGTGGAGTTGGTCACCAACCACTACGCTGGGTTTCAGTACAAACGATATCAAGACATTTGGTGGCGGCACTGATTTCAAAGTGCGGAAGATGAAAATCCGCGAGGATGCCAGCTATGCGGCTATCAGCGATAATAGTTTTGCAGCTGTGATTGCTTATCCATCCGGACAGCGTGTATGGTCGAAAATAATCAATGGGAATCTGCATGCTGCAGAACTGATACCCAACGGTAACATCGCCCTGGCTGCATCTGATGGTAATTGGATCAGGGTGTACGCGTCCTCGCAGGGCGCTGATAACAACACCTATGCGGAGTTTTCTTTAGGCGCAGCACATGCCGTATTATGGGATCCGGTCATTAATGGCTTGTGGGTTACCGGCCAGGATTTATCCAACAATGCGCACATCCTGACAGCCCTGGCGATTGGTGGAGGCGATGCTAACCCTGAGTTAACAGAATTAAAGCAGTACCGGGTTACACTGCCTACTGTCTGGGGCCATGAAATAAGCGCATACTATGGCAACAGTAACCTGCTGTGGGTAACTACTAATGGAGGAGAATATGTGTTCAATAAAACGACAAAAACGTTTTCTATTTCACCTACCAACAACCTGACCTTTGTAAAAGGAATGGGGAATCAACCAAGCGGACAAATTGTATTAGTGCGTCCCGATGCTAATAAAAACCCGCGTCCTGCAGTCAACTGCCCGCTCAACAGCTGGTCTACCAGTACTGTTGATTTCTATACATCAGGTGGGCAATGGCAGGGATCGAGAATAGTAAATGATGCCTGTTTTTATAAAGTAAAAATAGTTTACGACAATTATCAGTAATGTACTTTAACAAATACGTAAAAATATATACCTGTTGCCTGGCCTTACTGGGTCTTGGTGTGGAGAATACTACCGGGCAGCAAAATACACCGGCGCTGATCCCCATGCCGCGTTCACTAAAGATGGATACAGGCAACTTTGTTTTCGATTCGAATACGGTGATCCGGACTGATGTCAGGGAAAAGCGTGTTGTTGAGTATTTCACGGATCGTTTGTTCTGCACCGGGAAGTTTAGGAACAAGATGATAACAGGTGCTGCAAAAGCATCGGAGCTACTCATTACTACCAGCGGTGCAGAACACCTCCCAAAGGAAGGATATCGGCTGTCAGTAACACCTGCCCGCATCACCCTAACCGGCAATAACGCAGGGTTGTTCTATGGTATGCAAACCTTATTGCAGTTGTTGTCTGCACCTGAAAACGAAGCGGCTACGATTCCCTGTCTCACCATAGAAGACGCTCCTCGTTTTGGCTATCGTGGACTCATGCTGGATGTTTCCCGGCATTTTTTTACAGTCGCACAGATTAAAGACTTGCTCGACCTGATGGCTTACTATAAACTGAACCGTTTCCATTGGCACCTTACTGATGACCAGGGGTGGCGTCTGGAAATCAAAAGCTGTTCTGCACTAACGAAGGTAGGCGCCTGGCGTGTACCACGGATCGAGTTCAGTGGCAATACTTTGCCACCGCAACCTGGTGAACCCGCTACAGATGGCGGCTTCTACACCCAGGAGCAGGTGAAGGAAGTAATTCGCTACGCTGCTGAAAGATATATCGAAATATTACCCGAAATAGATGTGCCGGGACATTCTATGGCCGCCATAGCAGCATATCCTGAGCTGTGTGTTACGCACAATGCGGATACGAGGGTGAATCCGGGAAGCCCCTTTGCCAAATGGTTCTCCACAGGTGGTTTTGAAATGTATGTAGACAATTCACTCAATCCCACTGATGAATGGGTTTACCAATTTCTTGATAAAGTATTTGGAGAAGTAGCCACCTTGTTTCCATACCCCTACATTCATATAGGTGGTGACGAATGCTACAAAGGCTATTGGGAAAAGGATTCCGCTGTGCAGACTTTCATGAAGCAACATCAAATCCATGACACTCACGAGCTGCAAAGTTATTTCATTTCAAGGGTGAACAAGATCATACTGTCTAAACAGAAAAAGCTGATCGCCTGGGATGAGGTAGCAGCAGGCAATATCAGGGAGCCAATCACGGTGATGAGCCGGTTTGGTGAAAAGGCCGCTATCGAACAAATTGGAAAAGGACTGGAAATTATATTGGCTCCTGGTAATAACGGGCTGTATTTTGATTATGCTCAAAGCACTTCAGATCAGGAACCATCCAGCCATGGCGGCGATCAGCCGGCACAGAATGCCTATCAGTATAACCCGGAATACCCTGCATTATCTGCAGGAGAGCATAAACACATTATGGGCGTGGAAGCTTGTATATGGACAGAAAACATCCCCGATGTTTCCAAACTCCAATATATGATGCTGCCGCGTATGCTGGCGCTGGCTGAAACAGGATGGTCAGATGAAACGGCCAAAGATTATCCACGTTTCGCCGGCACAGCATTACCATTACATCTGGAACGATTCGACAAAGCTGGTATTAACTACCGTGTGCCTACGGTTTTTGATTACACGGATACAACACTTCTAACTGATACTTTCAGATTTGAAGTAGCACAGCCTTCTGTGAGGGGAGCCAGAATATTTTATACGCTGAACAACCGACCGCCGGGAGACTATGATCACGAATATAAAGGACCCGTAACCATTACAATTCCCAGAGGGAAGATAATCAACCTGAAAACAATTGTTATCACTCGTGCAGGGCGCAGAAGTATCATCACGCGCACGGTACTGGATAATAGTAAAAAATCTGAAAATTAATATTCACCTATGCAGAAAAGCATCTGCCAATTCTTTTATTGCGCTTTGATTCCCGCTGTTGTATTTGTTGCTTCCAATGTAAAGGCACAACAGCCATTGGAACGTTTTGAAGAGGTGGCTGCCGGGTTTAAAAAACCCGGCCGGGATTATGGAACGGTACCTTTCTGGGTATGGAATACGAAAGTTTCCAAAAGCAATATCGATTCTATGTTGAATGATTACCGGAAAAATGATTTCGGTGGCGTAATCATTCATCCTCGCCCGGGCCTAATTACTGAATACTTATCAAAAGAGTGGTTCGATTTATTTGAATATGCTCTTCAGAAAGGAAAAAAACTGGGACTGAATATCTGGATATATGACGAAAACTCTTACCCTACAGGTTTTGCTGGTGGGTTGGTAGGTGAGCAAATGCCGGAAGCGTACAACCAGGGACAAATGTTGTATATGGAAGAAGTAACCCAACTTCCTGGCGATCTTGCTGCATTCTTTTTATACCTTAAAGAAGAAAACGGAGTTTATAAAGACATCACCAAGCAGGTGCAGGAGGAAGCATGTAAAAGTGGACGTTATCAGTTATTCAGAAAAGTAAATTATCAAAGGTCGGACCGTGGCTCGGTGGCCGGCCCTATAGGGGTGTCTTATGTAGATCTGATGGCTAAAGGAGTTACCGATAAGTTCATTGACATTACCTATAAAGGTTATGAAAAAGCGGTAGGCAAGGAATTTGGCAAAACAATTAAAGGCGTTTTTTCTGACGAACCGACCATCATCAATGAAGGGCACAACTGTGTACGCTGGACTCCTGATTTATTCGATAGTTTTTATAAGAACTGGGGATACGATCTCCGGTTACATCTGCCATCCCTGTTTAAAGAAGTCGGCGATTGGAAGCGGGTTCGTCATAATTATTATCAGGTCTTGCTGGAATTATTTATTGCACGGTGGTCGAAACCTGTATCTGCGTATATGAGCGACCATCAACTTACCTGGACCGGGCATTATTGGGAACATGGTTGGCCAAGTCCCTACCATGGACCAGATAATATGGCCATGTATGCATGGCATCAAATGCCGGGTATTGATATGCTCTTCAACCAGTTTAATGAAGATAAACCTGTGCAGTTTGGTAATATACGCGCTGTTCGGGAATTAGGGAGTGTGGCCAATCAATTGGGTAAAACACGTAGGCTGTCTGAAACTTATGGTGGTGCCGGTTGGGAGCTTACTTTTAAGGATATGAAACGTCTGGCCGATTGGGAATTTGTTTTAGGGATTAATTTTTTGAATCAGCATTTATCGTTTATGACGTTGACGGGAGCACGTAAATATGATTATCCGCCAAGTTTCTCTTATCATGAACCCTGGTGGCCCTATTACCGTTTCATGAATCATTACTTCACACGGCTGTCTTACCTGTTATCCAAAGGGCAGCAGTATAACAATATCCTCGTAATTGAACCCACCACCTCGGCCTGGATGTATTACGCCAGGGACGGTGAGAACAAGCGTTTTTTCGATATCACCAAAAGGTTTAATGATTTTGTGACCATGGTGCAAAGAACGTATCTGGAATATGATTTAGGTTCAGAGAATGTGATCAAAGAGAATGGCCGTGTTGATGGGAAGAGCTTTGTTGTTGGAAAGCGGGCATATCGGGTGGTAGTGATACCGCCAGGCATGGAGAATATAAATAGTGCTACGTTTCGTTTGCTGAAAGAATATATCGCAGCAGGGGGACAAGTGATCTGTTTTGAACAATTGCGATTAGTTGATGGTGCTACCAGCAGGGAGCTTTCCACCATCGTCCAAAAGATTCATGAGGTAAACCGGGATGTCTTGCCGCATCTGTTCCACAATGAAGGGTTTAATATATCCGGGGGAAAAGGCGACAGCATCGGCGGTAACATTTATCACCAACGCCGCAAACTGGCTGACGGTGAGTTATTGCTATTAACCAATGCCAGCATGAATGAGGCATCTTCGGGCAGGATCAACATGCAGGGGCGGGATGTGTTACAGATGGATATGAATTCGGGAAGTATTTCCCGCATTAACTATTCGCTGCTTAATCAGGAGGTGCATTTCGACTTTGATATTCCTCCTGCCGGAAGCCTGATGCTGTTTATTGCTGATAAAAAAATGCCCCTATATAAAACGGCGGTCCGACCAACGGAGTGGGCTACCGTGAACGCCTCAACGGCAGAAGTAAGCAGACTTTCAGATAACACGCTGACGATTGATTTCTGTGATCTTCATTTACATCAGCCGGATTCAAACTATACCAACATACATGTAGGAGTAGCTTCCAATACGGCATTCAAACACCACGGATTTACAGATGGCGTGGGCAACCCATGGAATAACCGTACCCAGTTTAAAGATGCCATCATTAAGCGTGATACTTTTTCTACCCGAACCGGGTACACGGTTGTCTATCATTTTACGGTAAAGGATAGCGTTGATTTCCGGAGCATTAAAGCGGTGATAGAGCAACCAGGGCTTTGGCATGATGTGAAAATTAATGGCATAGACGTTAAAAATGAACCAGGGCAATGGTGGCTGGACCGCTCGTTTGGGGTGTATCGGATTGGCCGCTATTTAAAAGCGGGCGATAATAAATTGGCCGTAAGCGTTTCTCCTATGAGCGTTTATGCGGAAATTGAGCCGGTTTATATTTTAGGCGATTTTAGCCTGGAAGCAACACCATGTGGCTGGAGTATTGTAAAGTCGCAACCATTGCAACTTGGCTATTGGAGCAAGCAGGGATTGCCGCTATATGGTCACGGTATCACCTATACGAAGACATTTATAGTGGCTGCTCCCACCAAATCATATGCGGTAGAATTAGGTAAATGGAACGGTACTGTGGTCGCTGTAAAGGTCAATGATGTATTTGCGGGCATCATCCTGTCCGAGCCTAATAGACTACCTATCGGTGAATTCGTTAAAAAAGGCAATAATAAGATTGAAGTAACAGTAATCGGCAGTTTGAAGAATATTTTAGGACCATTTTACAACAAGCCGGCTCCTGGATTGGTTGATCCGGGTAAATGGTATAATATTAAAACGCAGCCGTCAGGGAATGAATACGATATTTATGATTATGGATTGACTACCGATTATGAAATTAAGGTGATGCGCTAATCTAAATTGCAAAATCACATGACTATTTACTGCGTTATTTTGAATGATATTTCTTTTGCTGCCGGAAGGGAAGAAGGGAAAATCTCAAATTGTAATCCTATCTCAGTAAACGATAGTTAGCCTAAATAAAGCATCATAAAGAAACCCGCTTGATTAATCGGTTCCGATTAGTCAAGCGGGCAGCACAGGATTCGAACCTATCGGCAAATGTATTGCTCTATAGGGTCTGTCGTAATTATTATTTTAAAGTGCCTCCAGTTCCAGTACAGAGCTGGTTTCTATTTTCTTCATATACCATTTCAGTCCCTGGTACATCAGTGCCTCACCGCTGAATACTTTACCACTTTCGGGAAACTGAGGCGGGGCGTCTTTCAATAAATTTATTTCTGTAACCCTGTAGTTTTTCTTTGGATCCAGGCCATTGAATTTCCATTCCGGCCAGGTATCCTGCTGCATTGTTTCCATGTTATAGGCAAATACTACGGCTTTGTTTTTTGCGCTGTCTACATACATCAACGATGAGAAATTAGTAGTATACGGAGATACGAGCCGGTACAGGGAGCCATAATTGATTACATTTTGCAGCCGGTGATAATTATCCACCGTTGTGTGGGCCAGTGCCAGCTCCTGATCATTCAGCTTTTTTACAACAATATCAAAACCAAGCTTACCCGCCATTGCCACATCCATTTTATATTTCAGTGATTCACGGCCGGCAGCGGTTACGTGTGCGCATACGGTGAGGGCAGGATAAAAATAGGAAGTGGCCCATTGCAAACGTATCCGGTCTACAGGATAAGTATTATCACTTGGCCAAAACTCCTGGAAGTACTTCATAGCACCGTATTCTACCCGACCGCCACCACTGGCACAAAGCATCATATCGAGATCGGGATACTTATTGCGGATACGTTCCAGTATGTTGTACCAGGCTTGTGTGTAACGTATATACAAACTGTTTTGATCCTTTTTTAAATAGGGGCTATAAGCATTATCCATAGAACGGTTACAATCCCATTTTATATAAGCAATTCCCGGTGCTTCTTTCATCAGGTTGTCAACTACGTCAAATACATAATCCTGTACCCTGGGATTAATCAGGTCCAGTAACAACTGTGTACGGTACAAATGCTGCGGGCGGTTAGGTGCTATCATCAGCCAGTCCGGATGCTGCTCATACAATTCGCTCTTCGGATTTACCATTTCAGGCTCTATCCATATGCCAAACTGAAGTCCTTTGCTTGTTGCTTCTTTTACCAGGTGCCCGATACCTCCTGGTAATTTCTTTTTGTTAACCTGCCAGTCACCCAGCCCGGCGCGGGAATGATCACGTGGATATTTGTTTCCAAACCAGCCGTCATCCAGCAAAAACAGGTCAACACCTAATTTAGTGGCGTCGTCAAAAAGATTTACAATCGTATCCTGGTTGAAGGCAAAATAAGTTGCCTCCCAATTATTAAGAAGTGTTAATCGTTTTTGCCGTCCGTTCCAGATGCCATAGTCGATCGCCCAGCGATGAAAATTGCGACTTACCTGGCCGGTACCGCTATTGGAATAGGTAAAAATGAAGTGTGGCGTTTCGAATTGTTCCTTTGGTTTTAGCGCGTAGGAAGAAGCATACGCATTGATTCCCGGTATAATTTTTAATGTATTGCCCATATCAATATTCAGTTTCAGCGTTTCAAACTGTATATTGAAATTTCCGCTATAGGCAAGCGTTCCGGCGAAAACTTCACCGGTATTTTCTGTAACATCTTTTGTCGGCGAAATAAGAAATGATGGATTGTAGTTGCAAGCGGTACGTACTCCCAACTTGGATTGTATGCTAAATATGCCGGGTTGCAGCAACGACTGGTTCATTTCCATTTCTTTTTCGTACTCACCATAGAAATAGGTGAGATGGTTTTGAGGCCATAGAATGTTGATAAAAGCAGAGGCGTACCGGTTTAGCACCACCTTGTCTTCTTCACCATGTGAAATAGTCGTCCAGGTATCGATAATATCTTCTGCCTGGAACGATTTATAGTGCAGGGTTACGAAGAATGGGTAAGCGGGATCCCGCAGTTGTATATCTGTTTGGATAATGTCCGGCGATAAATTTTTAGATTGGTGTGAAACATAATTTAATACCAATGACATGTTTCCGTCTACATGCGTCACTTCAATAGCTGGTTCGTTCAGGTAGGTGGAACCGCCGGTGGCATAGGCCGTATTCAATGTCGCATTTTCATTGCGGTAGTCCGGATTTACATCCCGATATACTGATGTATTGCTTAACCTGGGGCCAAGGTATATTTGCTGTACCTGTTTATTGGTATCTACTTCAAAAACAATGGCCGTGTGATTAGTTGTAATGGCAATGGTTTGGGCTGGACTTATTTTAAAGGAACAGATGGCCAGGATAAGAAACAAATATTGTTTTGCTACTGCTGAAATGTGCATATGATTTGTTGTATAAAATAAACAGTAACGAAAATATGCAAAGGGAATAGCATTTTCACTTATGGGGTTAAGAATTGCATAGAATTGGTGAAAATGTAATGAATCAGCGGCATTAGCTGTCTTGCATAGCGCAGATACATTGGTAAACAGGCGTTTAAAACCCTGATAAAATTAAGCGGTATAATTCCATAAATTTGCGGGGAATCCTAAGGCTACCAGAAAAAAATACAAGGCGGAGAGAAAGGCTCTAAAAATGTACTAATTTCATTTATAGCATTATGATGCATAGAAAAATTCTCACTATACTATTACTACTTATTCACCTGAGTATTTTTGGGCAGAACCCACAGTCCTTTAATATAGGCCAGCGTACTTTTCATTTTAAAGATGAAAAACGTAACCGGCCTATAGTTACGGAAGTATGGTATTCAACAACGGATACACTTAGAATAAGTGATAAAAAGTATTCTCCCTTCTTACGCAACTACACCGTACGCGATGGAAGTCTGCCAACAGGTAAGTTGCCCCTCATTATGGTTTCACACGGAACCGGTGGGAACCGGTTTTCTTTAGAATGGTTAGTACAAAGGTTGGTTCAATCCGGTTTTATTGTAGCTGCTGTCGATCACTGGGGTAATACGGCAGATAATAAAATCGCGGTTGAATTTTTAAAGCCATGGGAAAGGCCGCAGGATATCAGCTTTGCGCTTACTCAGTTGCTGAAAGACAAAGATTTTGGTACAGTAATAGATTCACAAAAAATTGGTGCATTGGGTTTTTCATTTGGGGGTTATACCGTGATCGCTTTGGCTGGTGGAATAATTGATTATCCAGTCATGTTACATTATTACCGCACCATAGGTCGTCGGGAGGTTGAGGTTCCCGAATATCCAGGGTTGGCCCGCTTACTGTACGACAGTACTTTGCTTGACGCCACTAAACACGTTCCCAATTTAAAAGATAGCCGCATTAAAGCCTTCTTCGCCTTATCTCCAGGTACGGGACCGGGCTTTATCCGTGAGCAGCAGTTTAAAAATGTTCAGGGACCTGTTTTTATCACCGGCTCACTGGCAGATAGTATGGCACCTGTTAAGAGTAATGCGAGGGTATATCATAAGCTGATCAAAGGTTCCGGTTATTATGAGTTCGGTGGTAAAGTTGGGCATTATGTAATGTTGGGCGAAGCAGATGAGGAATTGAAGCAAGAGGCGCCGATTCCATTTGTAGATGATCCTTCTGTAAGCAGGCACCAGGTACATTTAAAAATAGACAGCCTCGCTACTGATTTTTTTAAGAGAAATTTGAAATGATGTTTATAAGATAGCATATTAGCATTGGGTGGATTGCTGTAATAATGGATACTGAAGAACACTATTTTTAAGTACCGCTTAATTTATCCTTAATCACATACCTTTGAATCTGTTTTCTAAACAAAATGCCTCCGGGAATAACATCCCCGGAGGCATTTTTCATATATCCGTTCCAGTTGTTACGGCTCTACCTTCATCAGCTCCTCAGCTTCCACATCTTCATACTTTTTAATCAATGCCGACAACTGCTTTTTCAATTGCGCTGTAATGGCTTCATAGCCCTTTTGGCCGTATATGTTGTTTATCTCAGACTTATCATTATCAAGATCGAATAACTCCCATGCCTCTATGCGTTTGTAATAACGAATCAGCTTATAACGCCGCGTTCTGATACCGAATTGAGGAGATACCGAATGTTCACCATTTTCATAGTAATGATAATACATTGCTTCTCTTCCCTTTTGCCTGGTATTTTTCAGCAACGGCAGGAAGGACTCCCCCTGCATATCTGCAGGTATTTTAGCACCAGCAGCATCCAGCAGGGTAGGTGCTATATCTACATTCATTACAAAATCACGGTTAACGGTGCCTGGTTTTAACACGCCAGGATAACGCATCACCATTGGCGTTCTGAACGACTCCTCATACATCCAGCGCTTGTCGAACCAGCCATGTTCTCCCATGTAGAAACCCTGATCTGAAAGGTAAATCACGATGGTGTTTTTTGCCAAGTGGTGCTTATCCAGGTAGTCCAGTGTGCGGCCAATATTACGATCCAGCGATGCTGCTGTACTCAGGTAATCACGCATATAGCGCTGATATTTCCATTCTGTAAGCGCATTACCGGAAAGATGCTGTGCGTTCAGGTTGGCATGGATTGCCTTGTAATAGCTATCAAAACGCGCGCGCTGCGCAGGATTCATGCGATTGATATTATCATCTTTGCTGGCCGCCTGATCAGAATCAAACATCTTTAAATCATACCCCATGATCATGGTTTTGGCAATAGACATATCCTGTACTGCCGCCGCCTTTCTCGTATTGTAATCATCGTAGAAATTAGCTGGCAGCGGAAACCTGATATTGTCGTACATACCCATATCGCAGGTGTCTGGCAGCCACACGCGGTGCGTTGCCTTATGGCCAATTACCAGGCAAAATGGTTTGGAAGTATCACGCTGATCGAGCCAGTTTTCAGCCAGATCTTCTATGACATTGGTAGCATAACCCTGGATTCTTATCCTGGAGCTATCCATTTGTATGAAATCAGGATTGTAATACTGCCCCTGACCGGGTAGTATCTCCCAGAAAGTAAAACCCTGTGGCTTGGTTTCAAGATGCCATTTGCCAATCCAGGCTGTCTGATAACCGCTCTTTGCAAGCTCTTTGATGAACGAGTTCTGAGAGCCATCAAAACGGGAATGTTCATTATCGGTAAACCCGTTTTTGTTGGAATATTTACCGGTCAATATTACTGCTCTACTCGGTCCGCAAATTGAATTGGTTACATAGGCCCGATCAAATCTCGCTCCTTCCCTGGCGATTCTATCAATGTTGGGCGTTCTGGTCAGTTTATTGCCGTAAGCACTTATGGCCTGATACGCGTGGTCATCAGAAACGATAATGATTACATTGGGTTTTTTCTGCGCTAAGGCCGTCACAGAAAACGTCAGCGAAAATAACACGCCCATCCAATTTCGTAGTCTCATACTTAGTGTTTTATAGCTTGATTGTTGTTTTTGACGTAGGAAACTTAGTTCAACTGATTCAGTGTTATATTTACCTTAGGTAAATTATAACTGGGATTCAAAGTAATGACTACCTGCCTGGGAACTCCGGTTGTATTGACGCCTATTGTTACGGGTAGCAGGAAATCTCCAGCTCCATATGTTTGCGTAACAGTGCACCATGATGTACTGCTACCCTGGATTGTTACCCACCAGCCATCTGTTCCGGCCGTGATGACAACCGTATCTTTACCTCCGCTTGCAGGGAAGCTGGTGTTTTGCTTCATTGTTGCCGTAAACGGTGCAGGCACCGGTTTTACCGGCTGGTTATCTTTCTTGCAGGCAGTAGCCAGGCAAAACACTAATCCGACTATAACTGCTGCCTTTGAATATCTTTTCAAGTTATACATAATGATCTTTTTAAAGTTTAGAAATTACCAACCGGGATTCTGCACCCATTTAAAACCGGTCAGCTGCAATTGCCGCTGCTGAATTGGCAGGAGGTAATCCCTTTTGAGATTAAATCCAAAACCATTTGGCGCCGATGCCTTGTATGGATCAATATATCGTAAAGCATCACCCGGATTCCCTGAAAGGTATAGATTGACTTTTTTGCCCGCAGATGGTGTATCATAAATCAGCAAAGAAGAACCGTAAAAGCCGGTAGGTGTATTTTGCTGAACGAGGTCACTTCCGGTAAATAACGCGCCCAAAGGTCTTTTGCCCTTCACCAGTACATCAGCTGCACACCAGCGCATAATGTCGTCTAAACGGAATCCCTCACATGCCAGCTCTACTCTTCTCTCTCTCCTGATAGCCTGTAGTAGGGGACTTAAATCATGGAATGGATAATTTACGTCTCCATTAAATTCAGTCGCGACATTCATAACAGGCATGCCTACCCTATCGCGCAGGGGTTTTAAAACAGCAGCAATGGATGCTGGATCATCTCCCAGTTCTGCTGCTGCTTCTGCGTAATTCAGCAATACCTCTGCATACCTGAAGGCAATGGCAGGCGTTTGATCTTTGTTATCGTCTGTATAGGCCACGGGATCATTGTACGCTAAAAACTTAGCCAGCGGATAACCGGTGGTATTCATATTAAAGCTCGTACCATTCAACGCGGGATATGCCGGCGCTATCGTTCCTGGCTTCAATTGCTGCACACGTGGCACTACGACCGTTTGTGATAAACGGGGGTCCCTTATTGTTGGCAGTAATTCTGTTCCATACACCGCCTGTGCATTCGCTCTGGCTGTGGCGGTGAAAGGTGTTCCATTGATCGTAAGATAATCATCTACGAGTGAAAGACTAATTCCCATATTTCCACCGCCGGTAGATACATACTTAGCGATACTGTTACCAATAAGATCACCGACGTTGTATTTTCTCCATAGCAGTACTTCGCTATTGGCAGATAGATCATTGCTGATGAATAAGTTCTGGTAGTCGTTCAGCGGTTTACCGGTATTGAAAATCTTCCAGCGGCCGCTGCTGATAATAGCATTGGCAGCATCTTTTGCCTGTTGGAAGTAATCCCGGATTTTATCACTGGTAATACCCGCAGTAAAGAAAGGATCGTTTTTCGCGCTGTGATATTTCTCCCAGCTTGCTTCATACAATGCTACTCTCGACTTAAGCGCCAGTGCTACATCTTTGTGAATGCGCATGGTGCTGCTGTTGCCTTGCACCGGCAATAGCGCCGCCGCCTGGTCCAGATCAGCCAGAATTGAGTCTACTACCAGCGTGCGCGGATCGCGGGGGACCTCCATCAGGTTCACATCCGCAGGTAATACCTTATTTACCCAGGTCAGATCTCCGTAGTTCTTTACCATACCGAAATAGGTAATTGCACGAAAAAACTTTGCCTCGCCTAAATAATTATTGATTAAGGTCTGATCTCCCTGGGCATTCGTGTAATGCTCCAGGAAATAGTTGATACTTCGTATATTGGAATAGCCGGAAATAGCTACACCGTTAGGCGACAAAGCTCCATTCATCCTGGAATCCGGTGTATTGCCAAAGCCCATATTATCGGTTCCAAAGCCATCGTCAAAAGCAATACCACCACCATTTACATTACCCGGCTGCGCAGGTAGCAGGGCACTATAAAACTGATCTACGTATAGTCGTAGTTCATTGGTGGATGCTAAGGGATTGTCGGTACTCAGGGTATCTAGAGGTGCTTTGTTAAGAAAGTCTTTGTTGCAGCTTATCGACGTGAATACTGTCAGCACCGCCGCCAGCTGCAGGTATCTATATGTTGAAATAGTCATCGTTGAAAATTTGGTAATTAAAAAATGACATTCATACCAGCAGAATAAACCTGCGTTAATGGATATGATTTACCTGTGCCTACCGCAGAGATATTCAGTGTTTCGGGATCGAATATTTTGCTGAGCTTCGTAAATGTCAGCAGGTTTTCACCGGACATAAACACGGAGACCTTTGACAAATGGGCTCTGCTGATTAGTCGTGTCGGCAGGGAATAATTTAGCGTCACGTTTTTCAGTCGCAGGTAAGCTGCATTCTGCAGATACCTGTCAGATACCTGCTGACTTTTGTTTTGGAATGGCCCTACCGCACCTGACGAGTTGGTATACGGCGCAGGATAATATGCTTTGGGATTATCCGGTGTCCAGTAGTCCAAATGCTGCTTAAACACTGTCACCTGCGCATAGGAGCCATAACCCCAGAAATATACATCACCGGATGATGGGGCATAATTTCGTTTGGCTATACCCTGTAGTACAAAAGACAATGTCAACCCTTTCCAATCCACGTCGCCCGTGAATGCATATGCATAGCGGGGATTTGAGTTACCGATAACGGTCATGTCGCCCATACTGTCCAGGCGGTTGGCGCCATTGCTGATTTTCTTATCTCCGTTGAGGTCAATATATTTCACATCACCTGGTTTCCATGATTGCGTACTGACAAATGAATGATCCAGCGCATTAAATGCTGCAGCTTCATCTTCGTTCTGAATCAGGCCGGAAGCACGGTATCCCCAGATTTCTCCCAGATGTTTACCCTCATAAAAAGTGGCGGAAGGATTGAAGAAAGTCGGATTCTGATATTTGGTTACTACTGATTTGTTATCGGAAAGTACGGCGCCTACATTGAATTTCACTTCTTTACTTATATTTCCTTTATAGGAAAGAGATAACTCCCAGCCATTGGTACGCAGATTGGCATTATTACTGGAAGGTACTGCGGCGCCAAACATGTCAGCGATATCGAAAGACGGGCCTAACATATCTTTGGTGTCACGTTGATATATTTCAATGGTACCTGACAGGCGGCTTTGCAGCAGCGCGAAGTCGAGGCCAAGATTTTTTACCTGCACTTTTTCCCAGGTGTTAGATGCGTTATACGCTGCGGGGGCAAAGATATTAGCTTCGCGGCCATTCTGGAAATACCATTTCGGACCAGCACCGTTTATTCCTACATTGGATATACCCATCGTTTGTAGGTAAGAATACATTCCCGCACCGGATTGATTGCCCAGTAAACCATAGGAAGCACGGATTTTAAGGTTGTCAAATACCTTGCTTAGTCCCTTCATGAAGTCTTCCTTCACGATATTATAACCAACAGACGCCGACGGGAAGAAGCCCCAGCGGCGCGATGGCGCAAATCGGGAAGAACCGTCATAGCGGCCATTAAATTCAACAAGATATTTTTCTTTATAGTTATAGTTGATGCGACCAAAGTAACCGCGGGTAGACCAGTGATAGCGGCTTTCAGAAGTGGTTGCCGGCACTCCGGATAAATTGATGCCCGGAGTATTGAGGCTGATCAGCGGCGTAGCAGCAGCGTTCAAGGAACTGAAGTCATAGGACTCTTGCTGAAACCCTGCGAGGAAATTAAACTCATGATCCTCCGTTGGCATATAGTGGTAAGAGGTATAGATATTGGGTGAGATATAAACATTTGTGGCGAGGCCTCTGCCGTAACTACCACTGAGGGGGATACCAAACTCCGAACGATTCACATACTTCTGTTTACCATCAATACCATACTGCTTGCCTGGCAGCAACGTGTTGATACTATCATAGGAACCCCTGTTGATGTTCAGATCGGCAGTTATCTTCCAGTTTTTAATCGGTTCCAGTTCAATGCTCGGCTGCACTATTAATGTAAACACCTTGCCAGTATAAGCGCTTCCTGATTGCAGGTATGGAACCAGGGAGAGCTCATTATAATTCCCATTTAAATCATATGGAGAAACATTTGGTCTGAAGCGGGCGAGGTCATGAAAGAAGTTTAATTCAAATGTACCACCTGGCGTAAAAGGTGCCTGGTATTGATCTGCGGTTACCTTGCTGTTCAGTTTAAGCTTAAACCAGTCATTTACCTGTGATGTTATTGTACTGTTTAAATTATACCGATGGTAATTAATATCTGCAAAACGCATGACACCACCTTCGCCATAGTAGCCACCAGAAACAAAATACTGGGTTGTTTTATTGCCGCCGCTGACGCTCAGGTTATGTTGCTGGCGGAAGGAAGAAGGTTTGTAATTAAAGGCAAACCAATCCGTACTGGCGATACCGTTAGGTGTATTTTCAAAATTGAGGAGATAATTATCCTTCGCCTCAGGGAATGGATTCACATGAACACCGGGATTTGCTACGTAAGCTTTTAGTTGTGCCAGCTTTGCATCTGAATACTGAAGCGCTACACCTGCGTTGGCACATGCTGCATTGAAATAAACTGCGAAGTCGTATGCATTGGCCATTTGCGGCAGGTTTACCGGCCGGGTTACGCCAAAGTTATTGGAGTAATTAATCACCGTTTTATCTGCCTTACCTTTTTGGGTAGTCACCAAGATGACGCCGTAAGGCGCGCGGGCACCGTATATAGACGAAGCGGCCGCATCTTTCAAAACGGAAATAGATTCGATGTCGTTAGGATTGACAGATGCAAGGTCCATTGGGATTCCATCCACCAATACCAGGGGTCCGTCGCCGCCGGCAAGGTTTCCAGCACCGCGGATATTCAGGTTGTAACTTTGACCAGGCTTGGTATTGGAGCCTACTGATACATTCAGTCCGGGTACCAGCCCTTCCAGGCTTTGTGTGGCATTCAGCACTGGCCGGCGTTCCAGCTCTCCTCCTTTGATAGAAGACACAGCACCGGTCTGATTTACTTTTTTCTGGACACCATAGCCTACCACCACTACTTCCCCTGCGGAAACAACATCAAGATCCAACGAGATCGTAAGAAAGTTATCATCTCCAACGGTGATACTTTTTTTCTTATACCCGAGGATAGAAAATACCAGGACATCTCCCCGGGTTACATTGACTACAAACTCACCTTTTTCATTGGTGATAGCACCTTTGGCGGTACCACTAACGCTAATGGTTACACCCACCAGTGGTAATCCTTTTTCGTCTTTGACCACCCCCTTCATAATGATGGGGGCATTTTGCTCCGTGCCCGCCTGCTTTAGGTCGGTAGGTTGCTTTTCCCTGATGATGATATTTTTATCCGATACCGTGTAGGATAATGGCAGATTCTTAAAGCAGATAGAGAGCACCTGCTCCAGTCGCATATTCTCTACATCGATAGAGATTTTCCCTGCGTTATCCAGCAGCCAGTCTTTATAAAATATCTGGTAACCGGTTTGCTCATGAATCTTTAGAAAAAGTTTCTGGAGCGAAACTTTCTTTTCATGTAATGTGACTATTTGTCCATAGCTGTAGGCACTTACCTGGAGACAACTGGCTAATAGCAAGCCTGCGGTTAGTTTCATGGTAATAAATGTGTTAATCACACGTTTTTTCCAGGGAATGGAAAGCGTGACATCCTGTAAATTCATAACTTTGATTTGTAGGAATGAAAAATTGACAATACTTAGGCGTTGTAAAATCAGACCTGCGTTTTAACAGGAAGTGCTGAACCCACTTCCTGTTTTTTTATGGTCTGCCTGTTTACAGTATGATGATGGTTTTATTTTCTATTTTGAATTTAAGTCCGTTGGCTTCCATAATTTTCAAGACCTGCGTCACATCGCTGTTGCGGCTGACTACCCCCGAAAAAGTTTCCCCGGCATGGGTATTATTGTACACCACTTCCACATCATACCAGCGGCTGATCTGCTGCATGATCATGCGGATATCTTCGTGATTGAAGATGAACACGCCATTGATCCATGACATGACCTGGTCCGGATCAACGTTGTTATTGATGGCAATCTGTTCGGTGGTGCCTATAATTGCCTGCTGACCGGGAACGAGCAGCTTGGAGGCATTTCCGCTCACTACCCTGATGCGGCCTTCCAGCAGCGTGGTTTTAGCCGTTGCTTCGTCGTCATAGGCGTGTACGTTGAAGTGTGTTCCGAGCACCTCTACTTCGCTTTGGCCTTTCGCAGAAAGGATTTTTACACGGAAAGGCTTATTGGGATTGCTGGCCACCTCAAAGTATGCTTCCCCTTTAACTTCCACTTTTCTTTCTGCCGGGGAGAAATTTGCAGGGAAACGGATAGAGGAGGCGGCATTCAGCCAAACCTTAGTGCCGTCTGACAGCACCAACTGGTAATGATTACCTCGCTGTGTTGCCACCTGGTTGATAAGCTCCTTATTTACGGGAGTGGCTGCCTGCTCATAGGTAATTGCCCCATTTGACTTTGTGATGCTGGCCCCGTTTTGATGTGCAATCAGGCCATTGGCAGCGCTGTCGAGCACGAGGGTGTTGCCATCTGCGAGCGTTAGTGTGGCCCCAAACTGAGCAGGCTTGATGACGTGTGTGTGTTGATCATTTTTAGCGAGCAGCGTATGTTGCCCGGATCTGTAAGTGAGGAACGCTGTAGTAATGATAATACCCAGAACGGCCGCCGCAGCGGAATAACGGAACCACCGGCGGTGGTATAAATGTATAGGCGCAGCCGTTGGGAAAAGTTTGGACAGTGTTTTTTCATGCATCAGATCGGCTGTTTCCAGCAGGTGTTCCGGAACATTGTCGGGCTCACCCGCTAACAGGAAGTTGCTGATCTGGATTTTCATTTCATCTTCCATTTCCCCTGCCTGGAAATATTCCAGTAGCTGCCGGATTTCTTCCGGGCTGCATTCATTTCTCAGGTATCGTTCGAATAGATCTTTGGTTGAATCAGGCGCTTTCACATGCGTTGTTTCATGCTAATACGGATGGAAATAAAAAAGTCCCTGCTCTGTTGAAAAAAAATCAGGAAAAAAAACGCGAGGCCCAGATAAGGAGGATAATATCGGTAGATTTTATTGCCCGTAACCGTTGCTGGATATACTTGTTAGCTTTCTGAATATGGTCGCTGACTGTGGAGCTGGAGATATTTAATTCCTGCCCGATTTCGTGGTACGATTTGCCTGCCAGCTTTTGCAGCTTATAAACCTGGCGGCGTATGGGTGGCAATTCTTCGATGACATTATGCAGTAATAGCCGTTCTTCCTTGCCAATAACGTCTTCTTCCACGTGCCTATAGTTGGAACTGGCGATGGCCACCAGCTTTGTTTGTAGTTTTTTGTCGCGGGCAATTTTCCGATAGTAGTCATACACTACATTTTCGGTTATACGGAATATATACGATTTAAATGATAAGTTTTCATCAATTGATTCCCGATGTGTCCATATCTTAATAAACACATCCTRCAAAATCTCACAGGCTATGTCATCGATCTTTACCAGCTTCAGAATAAAGCCCAGCAGCCGTTCTTTATATAATTCATATATTTTCTCAAAAGCAGCCTGTTGGCCGGCCCGGAGCAGGGCCACCATTACCTTCTCATCAAGATGATTACTGTCTGTCAATGCAAGCTTTTTACAGGGAGTGCGTGGTAAGTTAAACAAGAATTTATAAAGATGCAAACATAATCGTTTCCGCCAAAAGCGAAACCTTATCAGTTACCGCAACAGCAACAAATCATTAAATGTCTGTTGTAAAATTGGGAGCACCATTGGAGAATATAGTACCATTTGATGGTAAAATTGACTTTGTTTTTCATTTTTAACGGCTCGATATTTACGCACTTAATCCTTATCGGATATTTGCATGTCTTGTTTTTTTAAATGCCTGCTTATTTTAGAAATACCATTTATTAAAATAGAACAATCAGTGTTTAGTCCCATTTTATTACCTTCATAATATCAGTGAACTCAAATTTTAAGATGGACCAGGTACTTGAAAATGAGGAGTTGATAGTGAAAGAAGTCGCCGCAGGTAACAGGGTGGCCTACTCCAGTTTGTATCGACATTATTTCTTCCGGTTAAATCGGTTTGTACAATTTTTTTGCCAGAATCAGGAAGATGCAGAAGAGATCATACAGGATTGCTTTTTAAAGATCTGGGAAAGGAGAGAAACTTTAGTAAATATCCAGTCTTTCGAGAACTACGTGTTCCGTATGGCCCAAAACAGGATATTTGATATTGCAAAGCAGAAAGAGAGACGTCGTGAAGTAATTAAACATGCGTCTTTAAATATACATAATGAAGATAATGTGGTAGAGAAGGAGGTTATTTTTAACCAGTACCACCAATTAAGCCAGAAGGCCATTGAGCAATTGTCTCCCAGGAAAAAAGAAATTTTTCTTTTGAGTACACAGAAGGGGCTATCGTTGGATGAAATAGCAGTCATAACTGATTTGTCAAGGGCCGCCGTAAAGAAGAACCTCTATTCTTCCATTCATTTTATTAAGTCTTACCTGCGGTCATATGCTGACTGGCCGCTGATATTCCTTATATTATCTCTCTTTTTATAATTTTTTTTCAGGAAATGGTATCCAGATTTAACTGAGAACAGTCTTACTCATGTGGGAACGTTTTGAAAGCATAATCTGGAGGTATTGTTTTCACTTTTTCAACTGTCTATTTTACGATGATGGAGCAAAAGAAAGTAATAACGCTTTTAAGAAAATATGAGGCTGGTGTCCTGACTCCGGAAGAAAGGAGGATGTTAAGAGTATGGTTGGAAGAAGTAGATGCCAATACCTTTTATAAAGCATTGGACGAAAGTGGTGTTGGGGAAATGGAGCCTGCTCCTGATCTCGATGCTTTTTCTGCAAGGTTGGAGCACCGGCTGGATGAAATGGATCATCCACGTGTAGGATTATTTGCATGGAAACGCTGGACTTCAGCGGCAGCGGCTATTCTCCTGCTGCTCGCAGTGGGTTATTATTTTGCAGGTAGGGTTAATAAGCAGGAAAAAATTGTAACGATTGCTAAAACCGATCATCAGCCCGGCTCCAATAAAGCAATACTGAAACTTTCCAACGGAAGTGAATTGCCTTTAGATGAGAGTGGAGATCATGTGACCGGTAAACAAACAGAAAATGCTGTTATCGGCAGAGACAGTGGAACGGTGGAATATGCAGCTGGTCAGCCGGCATCGGGAACAGTAGCGTATCATACCCTGATTACGCCAAAAGGTGGACAGTATAAGGTCATCCTGCCTGACGGAACAAAAGTACAGCTGAATGCGGCCTCCTCTTTATATTATCCCACTGCATTTACCGGCGCCGAAAGAGAAGTAGTCCTGACAGGAGAAGCTTATTTTGAGGTAGCACAACAGGTGGCCCAGCCTTTCAAAGTAAGAGTAGGAGAGATGGTAGTAAATGTTTTAGGTACCAGTTTCAATATTTGTGCTTATAAGGAAGAGAAACAGATCCTGACTACATTGGTGAGTGGTGCTGTTAAACTACAGTCTGATCAGGCAGAAGTAACCCTCAAACAGGGACAGGAAGCCAGTTTTGAGGAAGGAACAAATGAATTCATGAAAAAAAGTGTAGATACCGATATAGCTATCGCATGGACGAAGGGGTTATTTAGATTTGAGAATGATGATATAGCCACTATTACCAGGAAAATGGCCAGGTGGTATGATATGGAAGTGCAATTTGAGGGCAAAATGCCCGCCCGGAAGTTTATCGGAGTGCTGAGTCGTCAGGAATCTTTGTCATCTGTATTAAAAATATTGGAAGGAGCAGATGTTCATTTCCGTCAGGAGGGTAAAAAACTGATTGTAACATCTGTACCTCATTAAATTATAGTATTCCGCCAATTTAAAACCGCCACTGTTATGACTATTAAACAAAACCAAAATTTATGATCTAGTAAAAAGCATCTGATTACAAGTAACAAAAAAACCGGAAGCGGCCTAATGCTCCCGGTTAGTTTTGTAATATTTCACAATCGCTCTAACAATTGTTTTCAATTACCTAACAATGCAAATTTATGTTATTTATTGATTTTCGCAAGGGCACGCGAACAGGCTCCCTATGCTTCTCCCTTCCAGGTAATACAGGCGATCAATTTACAACAGGTAGCTCCACGATTAAGACAACCAGGGAAATGAAGAAAGATGATTGGAGAGGAACAAGTAATGTACGTTGTATAAGCCCTTGCATAGCCAAAATCTTTTCAGTAATGAAATGGACAGCTGTTATTATGTTGGCCGCCTGTTTACAGGTCAGCGCGAAGGGCTTTTCACAGGAAATATCTCTGTCTGTAGACAAGGTACCGCTCAAAAAGGTATTCCTGCAGTTGCAGCAACAAACCGGATATTATTTTCTGTGCGATCTTGATCTGCTTTCCAAGGAGGATCTGGTATCGATTCATGTAGAAAAAAGCAGCATTGATAAGGTCCTTAATCTTTGTTTTCCATCAAATAACTATACCTATTCGGTGGTGGAAAAAACGATTCTTATCAAAAAGAAAGAAGCATCTGTAACAACAAATCCCAGAGATTCAGTACCTACATTACGGGGTATCGTTACCGGAGCAAAAGGTGCGCCACTGCCAGGCGTTACAGTAAAGGTCAAAGGGTCCTCTAAAGGTACGGTGACCAATGCAAGTGGTGAATATCTTTTATCAGGTGTATCGCCTGAAAGCGTGATCACCTTTACTTTCATTGGTATGAAAACGGTAGAAGAGAAGTTGGCCGGTAAACGGACACTGGATATCGCCATGGAAGAAGGGGTAGTGGGCATGGATGAAATAGTGGCAGTGGGATATGGTACCCAGAAGAAGATTTCAATGACAGGTGCTATATCTACTATCCAGGCAAAAGACATGGACAAAATACCGACATCTAGTCTGTCTAATGTATTGGCAGGAAGGCTTGCCGGTATGTATGTAAGGTCTTCCACCGGCGCACCTGGTACCGGGTCCAATGTCCGGATACGCGCCTCTGCCTCCTGGAATGCCAGCGATCCCTTATATGTTATTGACGGTATTGTCAGAGATAAAACCAGTTTCGATGCATTAGATCCAAATGAGGTAGATCAGATCAGTGTACTGAAGGATGCTGCTTCTGCTGCAGTATATGGCTCGAGGGCTGCAAACGGTGTTATACTCGTCACTACCAAAAAAGGGACACCAGGCAAAATGCGGGTTGACTACAACTCTGTTTTCAGTATGGAAAGAACGTCCAGCTATCCAAAATACATGGATATGAAAACGGCGCTGAAAACCACGCAGGCAACCCTGGGCGGTATTTCTGATGAAGAAATTGATTGGGTACAGAAAGCCAATCCGGGTGGAATGGCCAACTTTGATGCCGTATACAAGAACCCTAACAGCCAAAAGCATGCATTGAGCTTATCTGGTGGGAGCGATAAGTTTACCTACTATTTCGGAGGATCATTCTTCAATGAAAATGGATTCCTGCCTAATGTCTGGTATAAAAAATATAATCTCCGTTCCAATATTTCTGCTAAAATAACGAAAGACCTTACGGTCAGTTTGAATCTGGCGAATAATTACGGAACCAGTAACCGGTTTAATTTTCTTGACGATAAAAGCGATGATATAAGTGGGCTATGGGGAAAGCTGTTGTATTGGGACGTGTTTGCTATCCCTTACATGGACGGAAAGCCCGTTAACCCGGGATGGGTAGGGAATCTGCCTGAAATGATCAAAAACAGTGGTTATATGAGAAATAATAACCAACAGGTAGATGCCCTGATCAAAGTAGACTATAACGTACCTTTTGTGCAGGGGCTTTCCTTACACTCCTCTTACAGCAGGAATATCAATAATAACTTTCAGAAGGAATTCGGACAGAAACAGACCCTTTATAACTTCAAACGTACCGGTCCAAACAGCCTGATTGTGACAGATGAGATACTTGGAACGGTGAAAAGCGGTAATCCGGTTCTGGAGTATATCAGTAATGAATATACGAAATCAGATGCTTACCAGTTTAATGCACAAATCAATTATGACAAACATATTGGCAAACATTATATAGGGGCCACCGCTGTTTATGAGCAATATGAATATCAGAGTTATTATTTTGGTGCATCCAGGAATAATTTCCCGCTTTTTCCTGTGGACCAGTTCTTTGCAGCCAGCAAAAATAACAGTGATTGGGGAACAGCCGGGGAGGAAAAGCAGGATGCCCGGTTATCATATATAGGAAGATTGATTTATGAGTACGGCGGGAAATACTTTTTCTCCAGCTCCGTTAGAAGAGATGGTTCCATCAAGTTCTCCCCTGATCAGCGTTGGGGATGGTTCCCTTCTGTTTCCGGTGGCTGGCTGGCTTCAGAAGAAAACTGGTATAGGTCTTCCAACCTGTACAAAACTATTAATATGATCAAGCTCCGTGGTTCCTATGGTATTACGGGCGATGATGGTATTGGTGGATGGAAATGGGTGGAGCAATATAACATCGACAAAAATATCTTTTACGTTGGTAATCCTGCCAGTGCCGTGCCACGACTTACCTACGGCGGTATTCCCACCTCTTCTCTTACCTGGGAAAAATCAAAATCAGTAAATATTGGTGTAGATCTGAGAATCCGGGATCAGTTTAGTTTCACGACTGAATTATGGAAAAAGCATACCTATGATATCCTTGGGGAACGTGAAAAGGTGCTACCATCAGAATTTGGCAGTAAGTTACCTGCGAGTAATTACGGAATAGGTGATGCCAAAGGTATTGAATTTGAATTGGGCTATAATAGTATCCCGTCAAAGGCATTTACTTATAACATCAAGGGAACATTTGGTTTGGCTACTACTAAAGTCATTCTTAAAGACCATGCTACCAATGCCCAGCCTTTTGATAACCCGGAAGGCAAAACGTCTTCTTATAGCACCGGGTACCAGGCAACTGGCATTCTGCGGTCTCAGGCCGATATTGATAAATTGCCGGCGGATTACACCATACTGGGAGCCAAACCTGAACTGGGCATGATGAATTTTGAAGATATCAGTGGACCCAATGGAAAGCCTGATGGGAAAATAGATTCCTATGATAAAAAAGTGATCGGCAATTACACGGACCTTAATAAGGCACCGGTGTCTTTTGGACTCATGCTGAACTTCAACTATAAGGGATTTACCCTGGATATGCTTTTTGCAGGCATGGCAGGATTTGACCTCACTTATAATGATTCCTGGGGCAGAAACTTTGGAGGTGGCGGAAAAATTCCGATTTATCATGAAGACTCCTGGTCACCCGCCAACCCCGGAGGCAGCACGCCGAAACTGTATGCCTGGGGAGATTCGCGTGCCAATGGTTATACGGAAACATCCACCTACAATACTTATCGGGCTGATTTTGTAAGAATGAAGTACCTGAACCTGGGTTATAATATTCCCAAATCAGTGTTGAAGATTACGGGTATCAGCAATATCCAGGTGTACGCTTCTGGTACCAACCTTTTCTATCTGTCCAAATTCAAATTCTATGATCCTGAAATAGGCGGCTTTACCAGCTACCCTATCATGAAGAATTTTGTATTAGGATTTAATGTTCAGTTCTAACAATTGTCAAAGATGAGAAGATTATTCATACTACCTATCATAATAGCAACTGCCGGTTGCTTTAGCGGATGCACAAAAATTCTGGATAAACAGAACCTCACAGCAGTTAATCCTTCCGATGTATGGACCAACTCCAGCATTGCCCGCGCGTACCTGGATGATGTCTATGCTAATTTAATGCCGGGTAATCCTTCTGGCAGTGCTAATGGCACCGATGAAGGTGTTGCCTATCAGAAGCAAACAGACCAGTGGTTATCCGGAACGGCTACCTTCGATTCCAACGACGATAGTTACGGCGTGTATGACAAGATCCGCACGGTCAATATGCTGCTGGACAATATTGACAAGGCAACTTTCGATCAGACTTCCCGCAACCAGATCAAGGCACAGTCGCTTTTTTGGCGGGCATGGGCCTATTATGGCCTGGTGAAAAATTATGGAGGTGTGCCATTGATCCTGACAGCACAGGCGCCTACTCAGGATCTGACAGCACTGGCCATACCAAGAAGTAAAACGTCTGAATGCATTACGCAGGTTATTAAAGACCTGGACGATGCTATTGCGCTCCTTCCCGATGCATGGACCAGCGGAGATATTGGCAGGATCGACAAAGGTGCGGCTATGGCATTCAAAGGCCGTGTGCTCCTGTTCTTTGCCAGCCCGCTGTTTAATCCCTCCAATGATCCCGCAAAATGGCAGAAAGCTTACGATGCTAATAAAGCAGCTAAAGAATACCTGGAAGGAAAAGGAAAGGGATTATATGGTGATTATAGCAAAATCTGGGATGATGAACTCAACAAAGAAGTGGTGATGGTAAGAAGATACCATTATCCGGAAGCCGCTTATAGTCAGGCCGGCCTTATCCCTCTTGATTTTTCCGGTGGAAGTGTGGGAGCAGACCGCCCTTCCCTGGAGCTGGTAAACAGCTTTCCTATGAAAGATGGCAGTGCCTGGAATCCGGCAAGCATGTCGTATGATACGTTATTCCGTAACCGGGATGACAGATTTTACGCTAGCATATATTACAATGGCTCGTCTAACCAATACCTGAAGGGTATGAGAGACCATAGCACTTATCTGTGGACTTATTTTTTAAGCATCAGCAATTACTCGGGTAATACCGGCCTGGAAGGATCACATAACCAGATTACTCCGGATCCCCTCTGGTCAAATTCCAGCTTTTACAGAGTGAAAGCGGTTGATAAAACAATCGATAAAGATAACGTAGGGAATTCCGGATTAGACTGGCCGGAAATAAGATTTGCGGAAGTGCTGATGAACTATGGTGAATGTGCCAACGAATTGAATAAATCCAATGAAGCCCTGGATGTATTGTATAAAATCCGTGCCCGGGCAAATATACTGCCAGGCACAAGCGGCCGTTATGGAATCACCGCTGTTGGGCAGGATGACATCAGAACAGCCTACAAAAATGAACGCCTCGTTGAATTCTGCTTTGAAGGAAAAAGATGGGATGATCTCAGACGCTGGAAAATGTTTGGATACCTGCGTAACCTCCATCAACGCCATGGATTAGCCTATCTGCTAAAACCAGGTGAAAAAGATGTACAGCCTATGGATGATATCAATCAGGTGTATAAGAAATTTATCATCACCGTAATAGCAACTGATAAAATGGATATTGCTATTAAGGATCAATACTATATCTACGGCATTCCTAAATCCCGTTTGGATAGAAACGCAAAACTGCAACAGAATAATAGCTGGGGCGGTACTTTTGATCCGTTATTGTAAACTTGTTGTGCAGGGGTGAAAGCCCCTGCATGACTAAGTTGGCTTTGCGATGATCCTCCTCATATGTGTTCATTCCTATAAATTACAGCGCTATAGCTATATCGCCCTGCCTTATAGGTCGTCAATATAACATCAATGGAGGGCAAATTTGAGGTTGTTTTTCCTTTTTAACAATTGGATATTTACATGTTTAGTTTTAGTTGAATATTTTGCCTTGATCCATTGTTGTAAGTTTGAAGGTAATGGTGAATCCCTGATATTATAAAGTATCGTCACCCTTTTTTACTATATATTATTTAGCACATTGCAATGAAAAAAATTAATTGCAGGAAACAGATGCCGATAGCATTAGGATTCCTCTTTTCTTCGCTGATACTCGCAAAGAGTACCATGGCTCAGGATATCAGGCTGTCTACAAAGTACGCAGCATTGGTGGTTAACAAAGACGGTTACATTGTCAGCATTAAAGACCGCATTACCAACAAGGACTACAATCCGGCCGGACTTAGCTCCCCATTGCTTGCATTGGAAAAAGATAAACATACGATTTATCCTTCCGGGGCAAAGTGGCTGAAAAAAGAAAACCATTTACAACTGACTTACCCCAATGGATCTGTAGCGATATTAAAAGCAGACTCCAAAGGAGATTATTTCCGCTTTGAATTGTTGTCACTTACCCCTGCTAACGGAGTGGATAATGTGGTGTGGGGGCCTTACAAAACCAGCATAAAGAAATATATTGGAGAAATCATTTCAGTGGCAAGAGATGATAATTTTGCTATTGGGATGCTGGGCCTGGATGATAATACAACCAGTGGACTTCCCTGCGATGGTGATATGTCTCAGTCGAGTTATATTATTCATACCCCGGATCCTGTGAAATATCCTTTGCCTGCCGATCTGAAGGAAGGGCAGCGGTTCCGCATCGGAGGCGATGGTAATAATGATGTGGCATTCTATTCCCACCCGGAAGAGTATTACAGGTACATGAACGGAAACGGTGCGCAACTGGATCCTGCCTATGGTATCTCCATCGCCATGCATGCCCGCAATCGTAAGAAACCATTTACCATTTTCTATCCGCTTTTCAACGACTTCCCGGGTATTAAGGCGCCCCGGCATATGGAGGTGACTCCGGTAGATGTAGATTATATTGGTTCTTCCATCGCATTATATGCCTGCCCCGATTCACTGGGCCTGAAAGTAATAGAAAAAGTAGTGAAGAATGAAGGGTTGCCTTATGTTACCCGGAACGGTAAATGGGTAAAAGATCCTGCCAATTTTGAAATTGATCTGGCCTGGTCCGGCCCGCACGACAGCCTTGTATCCTATGCGAATCAGCTAGGGCTGAAAGCGGTACAGGATGAAGGAATGGGAGAATATTATGTTAACCCTGCAGACAGATGGGATGGCAAATTTGTGCGGCTCAATAACGAAAAACGTCCTATTAAGGATTTAACAGACCTTACCAATAAATACGGTATTGCTTATGGTTTGCATACACTAACGGAGTTTGTACAGCCTCACAGCAGTGATGTTCACCCGGTACCTAATGCGGGATTATGTACCGTATTGACCACACAGATAGTTAATCCGGTGTCAGCAGTTGATACTATTATACAAGTGGCCGATACCAGCTACCTGAATGAACGGGGTGGCTGGGATCAGAATACCGTGAATGCGCTGAGGGTTGGTCAGGAACTGATTGAATACAAGGGCGTCACTGCCACCAGACCGTATACCTTAACCGGTGTTAAGAGAGGTGCATTTAAAACCAATGCGGCAGCTCATCAGGCTGGCGATAAAATAGCGAAACTCCAGGTGAACTGTTACTCCGGCTTCATTCCGGATGCACAATTCGGCGATGAATATGCCCGGTTTTATGCGCGGCTGCTTCACGATGGAGGTATGAATTTTATTGACTTCGATGGTTTCGAGAGTTTTACCTACCAGGGGCATGGCCAATATCCATTCAAAAGATTTCTGCGTATCCTTTTCGGAGACCTTAAGCAAATGGGTGTGCCCTATCTGAGAGTAATGGGCTCCTGCGTATTTGAAGGCAACTGGCATTACATGAGCGTTTGCAATGTGGGCGGAGGAAATAATATGTTTGATCCTGTGCATAATAAGTGGGGTATTGAAGGAAAGGATATCCGTTATTCATTTAACAGTAATTACTTCCCTTGCACATTTGGTATTCAGAATATACAGAAAGACTGGAATGTACAGGTGATAGAGAATCTGCAGGCCAAGTCAGTTGCCTGGGACGCTACTTATATGTTAGGTATCAGCCAGGGCAGTATAGAACACAGAGCGGATAAAAAAGAACTGTTTACAACCTTCCGGGTATGGGAAGAAGCGAGGAAGGCCGGTGTTTTCAGCCCACGGTTGAAAGAAGAAATGAAATTGGAGGAAAACAAATATCACCTGGAGCAAAAAGATCAAAATACCTGGTGGATGTATGTTGTTAATACAGATGGTTCCTTAGGTAAGAAGAGAATTCTAAAACGTACCAGGACAAGTTTAATATAAGCGTTTTGTTAGATCGGTTAATTTTTGATGGCAGCTTACCCACGTTATTATAACTGGGTAAGTTTTTTTTATGATCCCGGTAATCGTTTCAAATGCGGTTTATGTCAATTATTATTTATACCACGGCGCTGCTACGGCGTATTATTACAACATCGGTTCTTGTCGTAAGCCTGTTTTTGAGCGCTTATGTATTAGCTCCTTTGCAGGGAAATGCCCAGGGCCTTCCTCCTGTAAAGAATTTCCCTCATCCGGAAAGGATCCGTTATGATGGAGATTGTATGACGATTGAAAATAAGGATGTATTTATATATAGCGCGGCTTTCCATTATTTCAGGACCCCTAAGGAATTATGGCGCGACCGGTTCCGCAAAATTAAAGCGGCAGGTTTCAATACAGTAGAAACCTATATTCCCTGGAACTGGCATGAGCGGGTGGCACCGGCTTCTATTGCGGATCAGTCAAAGTTTGATTTCTCTGATCTAAGCGCCTGGTTAAAGATGGCACATGAAGAGTTTGGATTTTATACTATCGTTAGGCCGGGGCCATTTATTTGTGCGGAATGGTCAGGGGGCGCATATCCACGCTGGTTGGCGATGCATGGCCCTGGTAAAGGCGATTTTTGGTTAAGAAGTGCTGACCCGGAACATATTAAATGGTGCATTCACTGGTTTGATGCAGTCTGTAAATTTGTGGCCAAAGACCAATTGACGCGGAAGCCCAAAGGCAGTAAGGGAATCATTATGCTGCAAATCGAAAATGAATATGATGCCGATGGCAGCAAGGATAAAGAAGTTTTCCTGAAGGCCCTGTATCATTCTGCAAAACGCAATGGCATAGAAGTACCGGTATTTACTTGTCTTACGAGTCAATGCCGTGGCAGTAAAGATCCGGAGCTTTCGCAGGTATTTGATTGTGATAATTATTATACTGATCAGAGCGGGGCTGCGGGATGCGCACATAGAATGGTATCTCTCAGGAAAAGACAACCGGATGCTCCGGGTTTTGTAACGGAGATGCAGGGTGGCTGGTTTTCAACGGTAACCGGCAGGCTCAGCGAAGAACATTTTTCCGATGCAAGACATTTTAACGCTATTTCTTTAATGACACTGTTAGGTGGGGGCACGGGCATCAACTATTATATGTTTGTTGGCGGTACCCACTTTGCCGGCTGGGGTGCCAGGGGAATGACCACCACCTATGATTATAACGCTGCCATTGGTGAGAGTGGCATCTGTAGTCCCAAATATTATGCGGCTACCTCCATTGGAAATTTCATTCACCGGTACGAACAACCATTGCTCAGATCCAAAGGAGGTCCTTGCAATATACAGGGTGTTCCTAAAAATATTACGGGGGGTGTCCGTATCGCGCCGGATGGTACAAAATTCATCTTCCTGAATAACAGTGATGCCAAAGTTGGTTACAACGGACAGGCAGACATTGCCCCCGGCAGCATTGCGAAAGCAACCGAACCTATTTATAACATTGATCAGAACGGACAGCATGTGCGGATGAAAACAGCGGATGGTAATCCCGTTGCTGACAGTCTGAAACTGGACAATATATCTATCGCCTGCCACCTGGAACCGCTTGGAGCGAAGGTATTGGTAATTCCTCCCGGCGCTGCTCCTCAGGACGGTGTGTGGTATCCGGAAGCGTTATCCACTACCGCTTCTCAACTGCCTTCCCCGGCAACGATAAGAATTGATGTTGCGCGGAAAATCGAGGATCCGCTCGCTATGGCCAGGTGGAAAGCTTTACCGGAAGGCGCATCATTAACACAGTTGGGTGTCAACGATTTCAGGTATAGTCTTTACCGATCTAAAGTAAAGCTGGATGATCAGCAGGTAAAAAATGAGCGATATCTTCTCTTTAATATGTTCACCCGTGATATTGTCAGTGTTTCGGTAAATGGCATACCGGCCAAACGTTTGTTCCCGGAAAAAGCCGATGCGCAAACGTGGCTAACCCGTGGCTGTTACGACAGGATAAAGCCTGATGAATATGATAATCGCTTTGATGTATCAGGTCTTCTGAAAGCGGGAAATAATGAAATAAATGTGGTGTATGAAGATCTGGGACATGCACATGGTTACGTACCTATGGAGGAATTGGCAGGCATTCGAAAAGCCGGGTTGTCATTAACAGATACAATGCTTACGCATCCATTGAACTGGGAATATGCAGCAGATGCAGCGGGTATTTCACTGGGTTACCAGCTACCAGCTCATGTTCCTGCGGGCTGGAAAATAGTTTTGTTGGATGCTGCCACAGAGATCCCGCGCAAAGGCAATTTTATTCAGCCAAGAGAACCAATGAACGGACTCTTTACCTGGTATAGGGTTGAATTTTCATTACCTGCGGATAAGGCGGCGCTGGAAAGTTCCTGGCTGGCCCGCATCAGTGCTTCGGGCAACGGGTATATGTGGCTCAACGGTCACAATATCGGCAGGCATTGGGAGGCCGGGCCGCAGCATGAATTCTACCTGCCTGAGTGCTGGCTGAATTTCGGGACTGCCCGTAAAAATGTGCTGGTGATGGGATTGCGGCAAACTGAAAGTGGCGCGTTTCTGAAAGCCATGGAAATTCGCCCCTATGCCGCAAATAAATAATTGCAAATTCAATCCGTGGAAATTATAAAGTATGGTTAAAAATATAATCGGCCTATCCTTCTTACTCCTGGTATCAGGAGTGCAGCGCAGTTGGGGACAAGTCACGAAGTTTAATGACAACTGGCAGTTTAAGGGCGTTGAATTTATGGATAAGAACCGGGTAGATTCTTTCCGTAAGCTGGGCGTAAACTGGAGTGACCAGTTTAAGATTGAAAAGGAAAATGTGGAAGGAGCATCGTTGTCATCAAAAGATACGATGCTGTCGGCGGTGTTGGAAACCGTGGAGAAAATGGAATGGCAGTCTATACGGCTCCCTCATACTGCTTTTCCTGAACCACTGGTTATTGTAAAGCCACGTGAAGGGGTGGCCTTTTACAGGAAACGTTTTTTTCTCGACAAAAAATTAACTGATAAAGATATTAGTATTGAATTCGAGGGTGTAATGCAGGTAAGTGATATCTGGGTAAATGGCAGGTATGCAGGCCGCCATGAAGGCGGATATTTGCCATTTGTGATAGAGCTGTCCGGCATGGCTGTCTACGGGCGTGAAAATGAAATCGTGCTGCGGGTGAACAATCAGGCGAATCCGATAGTGCCGCCGGGTAAACCCGTTCAGAAGCTTGATTTTGTTTATTATTCAGGTATTTACAGAGATGTATTTCTGCAAGTAAAAAACCGGCTGCATGTTACGAATGCCGTCAATGCTGGTAAGCCGGCGGGTGGAGGCATTTTTGTCACCTACCCCCTTGTGACAAAGGAAAAAGCGGTGGTGGAAGTACAAACAGACGTGCAAAATAATTATCAGCAAGGGAAGCGGTTCATTATTCAGCAGGAGATTTTAGACAAGAACGGAAAGCGGGTTGTTTTGGTAAAGAGTGATCCATTACAATTGGAGCCGAAAGGAGATAAGCAATATGTGCAATCCCTGAAGATGGATCAGCCCTCCCTGTGGCATCCTGATCATCCTGTGTTGTACACGCTTAAAACAAGTATTTTATCAGATGGTGTGGTAACGGATTCCCGGATCACGAAAATAGGTATCCGGTCATTTGAAATAACAAAGGAGAAGGGGTTGCTGATTAATGGGGAACCCTACCGGCTGGTAGGTACCAACAGGCATCAGAACTATCCGTATATAGGCAATGCGTTGTCTAATGAAGCTTCCTACAGGGATGCATGGCTGATAAAATCAGCCGGGATGAACGCTGTCAGATTGGCCCATTATCCGCAGGGGGCGGCGTTTCTGGACGCAGCAGATGAACTGGGAATATTAATCATCGATTGTATTCCAGGCTGGCAGTTTTTTAACAAGCATCCATCGTTTGAAGCGAATGTGATGAAGGATATCCGGCAGATGGTCAGGACGGATCGCAATCATCCTTCTATCCTGTTATGGGAAACGAGTCTGAATGAAACTTACCCGGACTCCGCTTTCAGATGCAAACAGGCAGAAGTAGCCCGTGAAGAATGGCGGGGCACCGCCAACTTTTTCACCAGCGGAGATTCCTATTTTACAAAAGCTTGTTGGGATGTACCATACGACGACTGGAACGGAGATCCGGGGAATAGAAATAACACTACTTACAAAGACAACGCCTTTCTGATCAGGGAGTATGGAGACTATGAATTTGGCGGAGGAAATAGTTCTACCCGGCAACTGAGAGGAGCAGGCGAAAATGGCATGCTGGAACAGGCGTGGAACCTGCAATGGGAGCATAATAAAAACAGGAAAAGTTATCCCCATTCAATTGGTGACCTGACCTGGGCTTTCTATGATGGATTGGCCGGCTGCGTAGTAGGTATCGAAGGCTGGGGAGTAGCGGATATTTTCAGAATTCCTAAATACAGTTATTATTTTTTTAAAAGTCAGCAACCACCTGTGGTTAATAAAGATGTAACCACTTCCACCGGCCCGGTGATTTTCATTGCCAGCAATTGGGATCAGCCTACAGCTGATTCTAAAGTGATTGTTTATAGCAATTGTGATTCGGTTACGTTGTTACTGAATGGCCGGAAGCTGCGCTCTCAAAAGCCTGACGGCGGACCGGAAACATCACATGAAGGCCGTGGCAATAGACAGGGGTTATATTTTAACGGTGGTAACGCCAATAACCTGGAGCATCCTCCATTTACTTTTGGTAATATCGCGTATGCTCCGGGAACCCTTACTGCTGTGGGATTCCGGTCAGGGAAAGTAATCGCGCAGCAAAGTGTAACTACACCGGGAAAAGCATACAAGGCTGTACTGGAAACAGGAATTAACGGAAAAGCTTTTAATGCCAATGGAGATGTGATCTTTGTATACGTGAAGCTGGTAGATGAACATAATAACATGGTATCTGTTGCTGATCTTCCTGTGACGCTGCATGTGTCTGGAGATGCGGAATTAGTGAGCCCGGAAAGTGTTAAAGCAGAGGCAGGAATTGCTACATTCCTGCTCCGGTCAGGGCATAAAAAAGGGACGGTAACATTGAATGCGGTGGCTCCGGGAATAAATTCGGGCCATCTGAATGTTATTGTTAATTGATTTTTTATATAACAGTATCCGGTATAATAGAACGAAATATTATTTCTTATGATAAACAGGTGGAGAATAGCACAGATAATTGTGTGTCTGGCCTTGTGTACACTTCACGCATCCGCACAGTCTTCTTTCATCCGGGAAGGAAATGAAGACGTGACACTTTTTGATGCTAACTGGCGTTTTGCCCGGTTTGGTACGCAAACAGATGGTACTGTCAAAACAGAAACTGCCGGATTGGAACAATCAGGCTTTGCAGATGGAGCATGGGAGCAGTTGGATCTTCCACATGATTGGGCAATAGCGGGTCCTTTTAGAATTGAATTAAGTGGGAATACAGGAAAACTGCCCTGGAAAGGAATAGGCTGGTACCGGAAGCAGTTTGATATACCAGAGAAAGATAAGAATAAAAAGATCTTCCTGGATTTTGATGGAGCGATGGCATATGCTAAAGTTTGGGTGAACGGTCATTATGTGGGAACATGGCCATACGGCTATAATTCATTTCGCATGGACATTACACCGTACCTGCATTTCGGAGAAAAGAATATAGTAGCGGTAAGACTTGATACAGAAAGCTGGGATTCCAGATGGTATCCGGGCGGTGGATTGTACCGGCATGTGTGGCTGGTGAAAACGGCTCCTGTACATATTGCGCATTGGGGTACATACATCACTACCAGTAACATTTCTGATAACCAGGCCAATGTAAAATTGGATGTCAGGGTAGAAAACCAGGGAGAGGTACCTGTAAAGACTTTTGTAAGTACGGTTATTTATACTTCGCCCGATGGAAAAAAGATAGGAAAGAAGATAGCAGCTATCAGTTCACAATCATTTGAACTGTCTCCTGACAGCTTCAGGAATACCGGTGCTGAACTGACTTTAGACCATCCGGTGCTTTGGTCTTTGGAACATCCTGCATTATACATCGCACAAACAACGGTGTATACACCGGATGGACAGAAGGATATCTATAACACCGTTTTTGGTATCCGAAAAGTGGATTTCACTGCCAGGAACGGATTCCAGCTGAATGGTRAACGTATCGATATTAAAGGGGTATGTATGCATAGCGATATGGGCGCGATCGGCACGGCTATTAACATCACCGCACTTCGCCGCCAGTTGGAGATCATGAAAAGCATGGGCTGTAATGCCATACGTACTTCTCATAACCCTCCTGCTCCGGAGTTATTGGAACTGGCAGACGAGATGGGATTACTGGTATGGGATGAGTCATTTGATGCATGGAAGCATGGTAAGCGTAAGAATGATTATAACAAGCTGTTCCCGGAATGGCATGAAAAAGATCTGGTAGCTTTGGTACATAGAGACAGGAATCATCCTTCTGTTATCATGTGGTCTATTGGCAATGAAGTAATAGATCAGCAGGATGTTGCCCTGACGAAGGAGCTGGCAGATATTGTTCATAGAGAAGATCCGACAAGGCCGGTTTCAAATGCGTATAACGATCCCGATGGAGGAAGGGCGAGTGGTGCAGCAATGGCACTGGATGTAATGGGCGTTAACTATTTCTTCTCTCAACAAGGGAAATGGGATCATGACGAAAGATATAAGAACAAACCCACTATGGGAAGTGAAACCTCTTCCTGTGTAAGCTCCAGAGGCGAATATTTTTTTGGTGAAAATTATAGCAATTACCAGGTAACATCTTATGATGTAGCATGGCCGGGGTGGGGTTGCTCGCCGGATGAACAATTCCGCATTAATGCAAAATATCCACATTTGTTAGGAGAATTTGTATGGACCGGATTCGATTACCTGGGAGAACCTACACCATTTAATTCTGATGAAACGAATTTACTAAACTTCAGAACAGATACGGCCAAGCGGGCGGAACTGGAAAAAGCGCTGGCAGAAATACGGAAGAAAAATCCACCATCCAGAAGCAGCTATTTCGGGATAGTAGATTTATGTGGCTTTCCTAAAGACAGGTTTTATAACTATCAGGCGCATTGGCGTCCCGAACATCCCATGGCGCATATTATGCCCCACTGGAACTGGCCCGGAAGAGTGGATTCTTTGGTGCCCGTGCACGTGTATACTTCGGGTGATAAGGCGGAGTTGTTTTTAAATGGGAAAAGTCTGGGCATGAAAACTAAAACGCCGGGAATAGATTTCCGCCTGGTATGGGACAGTGTAAGATATCAGCCGGGAGAATTAAAAGTGGTGGCTTATAAAGACGGAAAGTATTGGGCTACTGATATAGTGAAAACTACCGGAGAGGCCAATGGTTTGTTGCTGAAGCCAGAATCGGAAACGGTATCAGGAGATGGAACCGCATTATGTTATATCACCTTGCTGGTGGTGGATAAAAATAAGATGATGGTTCCCGGATCTCATCCTCTGGTGAAATTTTCCATAGAAGGCCCGGGAGAGATCGTGGCCACTGATAATGGTGATGCCACCTCGCTGGTATCTTTTAAGAGCAAGGAACGCGCGGCCTACAATGGAATGGCACAGGTGATCATCCATGCGAAAAAAGGTGCTGCAGGTGTTATAAAAGTGACGGCAGAAAGTGATGGGAATTTAAGGAAGGCCGTAACGACGGTGAAAATCAAATAAAGGATATTTACCCCGACGGGGTTTCTATACAACTAAGAGATCACACCCTGGAGATATACTTTTCTACATAATAAACTTTATTGCAAAATTTCACGAATAGCCGGAGCTGATTTTAGCTCCGGCTTTTTTGTGTACTATACATGTGATAACAAACCGTTGGATACCGAACGGTACGTGCCGTTTTTGTGATATCATCAACATGCAATCGATGGTTGAAAAGTTGATCGTTTTATTAAAGAAATAATTTTACATCAAAGCAAAAAAAACATATGTTTCTGTTAAGATGTTGTGAGTGGTGATTGTTTTAATAACATAATTTTATGTCATTGTAATTCCCGTTATGTACGTGTTTAATATCAGCTGTAGTAGTCAGGGTAGGAAAGGGTGTATTGAGCCTGATGTTAAAGCCGGGCGATTTTTTTTTCATTAATTCCAGTTTGATTATTGTTAGGAATAGTAATTTTTTGCCTTGTTCATTTATTAACTATGAGAAACCAATGTTGATTATAGTTTGTTTATTAGTGTACGCGAGGATAGATGTTTCAATAGTGCACTTTGCAGGATGTATTCCTGAAGTGTTGGATGAGTCAACCATATCAGAAAGAAAGTTACGGATCATAATCAATTGCCGCCCAACAATGTTCATTTTTCAGTGAAGTAAAGTAACTGAACCAAAATTTTTATTGCGAATGACAGGTTATTACATTGTTAGATGTGCTGGCAGTCGCTGCTTTTTTATGTGAATTAATGAAAAAATAATCTATGAAGATCAATTGTACACAATTTCATCATCCCGATGAACAACTAATCTTATTGGTAAATAGTAATTCCCGATGTCTGTTTCCCTGGCAATGCCATTAGGTATCATATTTTTCTGACTCCAGGGTCCTTTTTTTAAGGGGATAGTTTTTTATGCAGGTTGCCGTCTACTGCTGCGGTGCCCGTATTAATTTAATTAAATATTGTTTATGCTTTTATCTGTACGTATTTCTTTTACGTGCCTGCTATCGCTATGTCTGCAAAGTACCTCATATGGATGGAGTGGCGGTTCGAGTATGATACCGGGCATCAGGGACTCTGTACCTGCTTTAATGGATACTGTAAATGTGCCAACATTAACAGATCACCGGCCCATAAAAACTTCTTCATCAAAAGTCATCAGGTTAGACAGCACCGATTCCAGGTTAAATTGCCTCCCTTTTCCGGCAATACAACAATTGCTGAAGGGAAATGTCGCAGGGCTGTATGTGCGGGAGTCTTCCGGAGAGCCTGGAACAGCCATTGATATGCTGATACGGGGAAGTGCCGTTCCCTTTATCAATCCTAAGGACGTTTATGAATCTCAGCCGCTGGTGGTATTGGATGGCATACCATTAGTATCGCCTCATCCTTTCGTGTACGATATTCAGAAATACAATTATGTAAGACTGGGTACGGCAACAGATATGCTGAATCGTATAGACGTGAACGATATCGCATCTGTAAGAGTTATTAAAGATGCCGCCGATGCCGCCATTTACGGGCCAAGGGCAGTGAATGGTGTAATAGAAATTAATACCAGGCAGGCATCTTTACAGCGTAGTAGTATTTCCATTAATAGTTGGTTCGGTTTTGCGCAGAAGCCGCATACCAATACGATGAATGCCGCATCTGAAAACAGTTTCCGCAGCACGTTTTATAACAAATATGGTAGCGCCGCAGATTTGAAAAAGTATCCATCTTACCTGCGTGATTCTACGAATCCTGCATACTATGGTCCTGCGGACTGGACAGACCTGTATTATCATAATGCGGCGGTTCGCGGTATTAATGCCAATATCAGCGGCGGTTATCCCCGTGCCAATTTCCGGTTCAGTATAGGCAACGTGCGGAATGCAAATCCGGCAGATAATACCCGGATGGACAGGTATACGGCAAATTTTTCTATTAACATGATGCCGCTGAAGTGGCTGACGATGTCGACGATGCTGAATGGTGCCATGCTGGAGCGAAAAAGAAACACTTACCTGCGCGACAGGTTCGCAGAAATGAGGTACCTGCCGGATCTGACAAACCCATTGTCCCCCAATAAAGAAAATTACGGCGCCTATCTGACGGAAATGAACAAGTCGTACGATAATAACAAGGCAAACGCTTTCGCCGGATTCTTCAGACTAAAAGCCGATGTTATCAAAGGCTTTAATTTTACTTCACAGCTGTCTTTTGATTACAATGAAGATATGAGAGATGTCTTCTATCCGGGAACATTGCTGGAGACCAATAACTTTGCGTCCAATTTTGTAGGATACGGACAGCGTATTATCTTCGACAACGCGATTCACTTTGTTACTCCGTGGACAAAACAGCACTCACTAAAGTTCGATGCCGGATATTCCCTGCAGTTTGATCAGAACAAGTACGACTATATCTATGCTTATAAAGGTCCCAATGACCTGATCAAGATTAATCAGCTTACGCAGAATGATGATGGGTCCCTGACGCCAAAGGCATTCCTGTATCAGTTAACCTACAAATACCTGGATAAGGAAAGACAAAGACTGGCATCACTGTATGGTCGCCTGAGCTATAGTTTTATGCAGCAGTTGGAAGTGTCACTGTTATTGCGTTCTGATGCTTCGTCCAATATGCAGGTGCCCTCCCGGTGGTTTGTGTCGCCTACTGCCAGCGTGAAATGGGAAATGAAGCCGGCATTGCTTGGTAGCTGTTCGTTGATAGACCATGCTGCCCTTTCCGCCGGGTGGGGCCGGATGGGCCGGTTGCTCACTTACGACAGATTTGCCCAGGGGCCACAGTATACCGTTGATATGGGCTGGACAAACGAACCAGTCATTAGTTCTTACGGCGGCATCTCCGCTTTGATGCGTCCCTATACCTATGGTTATATCGGCAATGGCATTTCCTGGCCCTATAGCGACCAGTTTAATGCCGGGCTGGATGTTACCCTTGCCGGTGGGAAAATATCCCTTAATATCAGCGCATATAGCAGAACCGACAAAAATATGCTGATTGGTGTACCAGCCTTCTCTGATTATGGATATACCAGTGAGTTTAAAAATGGAATGGTGGTGAGAAATGCAGGCATTGACCTCACCGTAGCTTACCGGCCATTGAACCCCGGTAGCAGATTGCAGTGGAATACTTCATTTAACGCCGGTTTTAACCACAATAAATTACTGGCCCTGCCGGGAGAATTGCAGCAAATAACCATTGGTGATCGCCACCTGGAGGTGGGAAAAGCGATCGACCAGTTTTGGGTGCTGAAGAACGAGGGTATCTACAATGATAAAAATGAAGTACCTGTAAACCCGAAAACCGGTCAACCGCTGAGTTATCAGGGGGTTCCACTGACTAAAGGTGATCCGAAATGGAAAGATGTGGATGGAGATTTTACGATCGATGATAAAGACAAAACCCTTACCGGCCATTACCTGCCCGTCTTCACCGGTGGATGGAGTAACGATTTTACCTATGGCAACTTCAGCTTCGGCTGCTCCCTATACGCCGTATTGGGTAGAACTATCCTCAACAAGAATATGTCCGACAAGTTTGATTTTATCAACAGGGAAAGTACGCTCGACATGAATGCCGTGAAGGAAATTACTTCCTGGTCCAAAACCGGTAATTATTCGAAGTACCCGGTTTATAATCCCTGGAGCAGTGTGGTGCCTTACAGAACAGATCAGGATCTTTTTCTTGAAAACGGTTCCTTCATAAAGCTCCGTAATGTAATGCTGGGATATGATCTCACCGGTACCGGATGGTGGAAACGCCGTAAACGGCTGGCTGGAATCAGAAAATTATACGTGTATGGTAACGCTGCCAATCTGCTTACAATTACCCGCTATTCCGGACGGGATCCTGAACTGATCAACTTCAACGGGTATGATACGGGCTATGGCCTGCCTATTCCCAGGACTTACACAATAGGACTGAAAGTCGAATTGTAAAGTGTACGCCGGTTTTATTAAAACTGATTAATAGAGATAAATGATTATTCGGATGAAAATACGTAACAAGACGCTGTTTACCGGACTATTAATAATGTGCCTGCTATGTGCTTGTACAAAGAAACTGGATATTGACTCCACTAAAGCTGTTGGAGACAAGAATTTCTGGACCTCTTATAAAGACACACGCGCTGCATTGATGGGTACCTATGGCTTATTAAGAGCCGCATTGTCTGATAATGGCTGTTTCTGGATGTATGGAGAACTGCGGAATGGAGATTTCGTTTCCGTACAGCGACCAGATCTCGATGCCATCATCAAGGGCAAACTAAATGCTGCTTATCCTCTTTTCAACGCATTAACCAACTGGAGAAGATTTTATGCCGTCATTAATGCATCCAATATTTTCCTGGAAAGAGTGGGAGATGTTAAAAAGAACGATCCTAAATACTCTGATCAGAATATGCGTGTAGATATAGCGCAGATAAGGTTTCTAAGGGCCTTTACCTATTTTTATCTGGTTACGGTATGGGGTGATGTTCCTTTTGTTCAGCAGTCGCATGACGGGTCGTTTGAAAACAGGCCAAGAGAAGATAAAGATAAAATACTTGCTTTTGCAGAGAGTGAAATGCTGGCAGCTGCAGCAGATCTGCCATATAATTACAGCTCGGGCGATCCGCAACAGCTGGGCGACTATTACAACGAACCTGGCTCCAGATGGGTGAGCGTGCTGGCGAGGAAATTATCCGTATATGGTGTTTTGGCCCACCTGGCTGCCTGGAAAGGAGATTACAGATCGGCAGCTACTTACAGCAAATTTGTGCTGGACAATTACAACAAGAGCGGAATGTATTTTGAACCGGATACTTATTGGATTTCTGCTCCCAATGGGATGTTCCAGGGGCACAAAACCAATCAGCTTTTCGGTCTTAATTTTGAATTTGATAACCAGGACGCCACCTTCGAAGGTCATATAGAAGATTTTACACTGGCAGAACCTTTTGTGAGGAAAGCATTGCCGGATATATTTGTTCCGAGGGATTCTATTTTATCTGTTTTTTCCGCGCCCTCAGACCTACGGTTTTCACTCGATACACTTACCGGAAAGCCTAACTATACTGACAGATGGTTTTCTAATTTCAATAGCGACATTCCCATCTTCTGCAAGATCAAAGTGATACAGAAAGGTGGAACAGATCCTTCCTTCCGCTTGTATTCCAGTTGTCTTATTTACACCAGGCTGGAGGAAATAGTTTTGTTATATGCGGAATCGCTGGCTGTAACAGGTGATACCAGCGGAGCCATAGACGCCCTGAATAGTATGAGAAGAATTCGAAACGTAAGCAGTTTCAAAGCAGGCGGCAACGAGGACCTGATCGATGCAATTTTCCTGGAACGACGGAAGGAAATGATGGGGGAAGCACACCGATGGTTTGACCTGGTAAGGTATAACAAGATCAAACGTAATAATCCTGCCTTTATGAAACAGATCAGCGAAGGTGGCATTTATTGGCCGGCAGCTGCTGACATCCTTCGTCAGAATCCACTCATTAAGCAAAACCCATATTGGAAATAATTAATCGGAGCTATGATGACAATTAAAAATCCATATCTGCTGATATTGGCAATCGTGCTGCTGACAGCTTCCTGTAGAAAGGATGGTGGCGACTATAGCTACAGTAAAACGCAGCAATTATTCCCGGGAAATACATACGAATATCTGAAAAGCAACGCCGGCCGGTTTGATTCTTTACTGCTGGTGCTGGACAGACTTCATTTGTCGGATACACTGAAAACCGGAAAGTATACGCTGTTTGCACCCACCAATACAAGTTTCAGATTTGTATTGCAGAACCTCAACGCCATCCGGAAATCCAAACAGCTTCCGCCGGTTTATTTACAACAGGCCGATGCTGCGCAGCTGGACACGATGATGACAAGGTATATCCTCCGGAAGGTCTTCAACACAGACGATATGAATTATTCGGATGGTATTACTATGTATACAGTAAGATATAACTACCCCATGAACGGGCGCCGGAGAACCACCAACGCGGAAGGGTTGATAGGTGGAGGACCCTCCTACCTGGAGTATAGTGATACCAGGAACTCAAAGTACAACCGTGATTGGGTAACGACTACCACTCAATCTGTTAACCTTGCCACTACCACCGGTATGGTGCATGTGCTCAGAGAGGATCACGCTTTTGGATTTGACGAATTCGTTCTACGCTTAAATAAATAATAAAATGCCAGTTAATAAATACTTATATGGTTTTTGGTATGCAGCGTTTCTTTTACTGCTGGTATCCTGTAAAAAAAATCTGCCGGAAGATCTTGATTACCTGAGCGACAAGGCGATCTATACTACTACCACATTTAACCCGGTATTGGGTAGAACCACATTTTATGGGAACATCTTTAACCCGGGACAATCTTCGCTTCCGTTGAATTTCAGCGTTGTAAATGTACGCACCAGTAGTGGAAAACTCACCGATGTGTTTAGGGATAGTGTAGATGTATTAGCCTGGAAGAGAGGGTATACGGGCCTGGAGAAGACGTTGGATGAGATTCAACAGAAGAGAGGTCCGGAGAAACACCGACTATGGGAGGTAAGACCCCATTCAGGAGAATTTGTATTGTGGGCAGCAGCAACAGATCAGTTGTTGGCACATTTGCCTGATTCAGGATATATTTTCGATGTAGAAGTAAGTAATTCCGGTGGCCACCGCACTTATAAAGATCTGCGACTGATCCCCTACCGGCAACGGGCATACGAACCTAATCAATTAGACCCGGTTACCGGTGAGATTAAAAAAGATGGCAGTGGTAACTTACTATATGTTAACCCCACTGTCACTAATATTATCGGAGATATCAGCGGGAAGTCATTGTCCTCCTCGCAGGTGAGGGTTTATTTTACGAAGAAGGGAGCAGGCAATAGTCTGACTTTCCGTTTTTTCGACAAAGATTCCCTGCCAATAGATCCGGCAAAGTTTAACCGCACGGTGTGGGATTCCATTGTCCACGGTTTTAATCCCAGAAAAACGACAACAGGTGTAACGTATGACGTAGCTTATCCTGTTCCACTGGTGAAGTTGAAAACACGGTTTACGAACAATGATGGTTCCCAGGCTTCGGTGACATTCACCTATGACCGGCTTGGTATAGGCGGCATCCGGTCTGTATCTTCTTTGTTACTCAATTTTAATCTTTACGAAAAAGGTGATTGGGAAATAGCCTTTCATTTTTATAACGATACCCCCAGGTTCAGGGATGAGTAACATCGGGCCGCATCAGATCATATTTTCTAAAACTTAAATGATTTCGTCAGATGAAATTTATCTATACCCGGTTAATGCTGGCCTGCTGCCTTTTGATGTTAGGGCAGATACTTGCCGCGCAGAATAAGGTGGCCATCAAAGGAGTGGTCAGAGAAGCCACTACAAATGAGAGAATGGTGGGGGTGAGCATTTTGGGCGGTGCCCCTCTCAAACCAATAGGTGTTACCGGCAGCAGCGGAGAATTCTCCGTACTGGTGGATCCCGGTACCGCGTTAGTATTTCGCTTTTTGGGATACTCCGATTTTAAAATAAAGCCGGGTTCCCGGAGGGAGATATCCGTGCAAATGAGCGTGAATGAAAATAAACTGAATGAAGCAGTCATTGTAGGGTACCAGAAGAAAACACGTGAATCGGTAACCGGTGCCGCGGTAATTGTAAGTGGTAAAGACCTGCAGGATATACCGGTGTCGAATGTGGAACAGCTACTGCAGGGTAAAGTGGCGGGTCTTAATATCCAGAATAATACAGGCGCACCCGGAGCCCGTGGTTCCGTAATGCTGCGCGGCTTGTCTACCATTAATGTAACAGGGAAAGGAGATGATGCATTTCTTACACCTACTTCTCCGCTTTACATTGTAGATGGCGTGCCGATCCAGGCAAATACGAATTTTGATTATGGATTTCAAACAGCCGGTCCCGGTGTAAGTCCGCTGTCGCTTATTCCCCCTGAGGACATTGAAAGCATAGAAGTGCTCAAAGATGCACAGGCCACTTCATTATATGGTTCGCGTGGCGCATATGGTGTGATCATTATTAATACGCATCGTGGTAATTCACCGGTGCCTGTTGTAAGATACACCGGGAATTTTTTCCTGAACGCGGTACCTAAGCTGCGGCCAACCATGGGTGGAAAATCGGAGCGGGATTTTCGCCTGGCCGAAATATTCAATTATGGTACGCTGAACGATATATACAGCATTGCCTACACACCGCTCCTGGCAGATAGTCTGAATCCCTATTATAATAACAGTACAGATTGGCAAGGGGTTTTCTACCGGAATACATTTAATCAGACACATAATGTGGGAATCAGTGGAGGAGATCCTACGTTCAACTATAAAGTTAATCTTGGTTACTACAATGAATCCGGGGTGATCAAAAATACCGGCTTTAGCAGGTACTCGCTGAACACCAACATGGAATATAAACCAACGAAGAAGCTCCGCGTTTTTGCCGCCTTGTCTTCTTCTCTTGGCCTGAGAAATAAAGGGTCGGGATCAGGGCTGTTGCAGAAGGGAGTGGCTACAGATGGTAAGTCATCTTCTTTGCTGCCGCCACCCAGTTATTTCCTTAGTACCAGCAGCGCTTTATCATCGCTTAACACAAAGAATGATAACAAAAGCGGCAATTATCACATTAATCTGGATGTGAATTACGAATTGTACAAAGGACTATCGCTGTCGTCCAGCCTGGGCTACGATTATGGTACTAATACGGAAGATAACTTTACACCCGCAGCTGCGAACAATGATTTTTCACAGGCATATGGCTATAACGATCGCTCATTTACGCTTTTTAACAGGAATGCGGTGTCTTACTATAAATCTGTTCATACAACACATAATTTTTTCCTGTCTTTTTCCAACGAAATATATTCTTCCGCTTCCCAACAGGCAGTGATCAGGCAGGAAAAAACACCGAACGATCAGTTCCAGGGGCCATTGGGTGCTGATGGTCTTACCTCCAGGGGAGGCTTGCTGGGGTATAATAAAAGTCATGTGGCGTCTTTTGCAGGTATTTTCAGTTACGACTTTAAGAAGAAATATATTTTTGATTTTAGTTACCGTATGGATGGATCTTCCGCCAGTGGACTGTCTAACAGGTACTCTGCCAACCCGGCCATGGGATTACGCTGGAACTTCAACAAAGAGCAGTTTGCAAAAGACCTGTCATGGCTCACATTTGGCTCGCTTCGTTTTAGCTGGGGAAGAAACATTGTGCCCAATGGCGATATTTTTTCCTCTTCGGGCCAGTATGACCTCAGGCAAACGTATAATAATGTGCCAAGAATTGGTATCAATTTCGGGACTTTACCTAATCCTTCCCTGAAACCAACTACAACCAGTCAATACGATATAGGCATAGAGGCCGGCTTTTTCGACAGTCGTATAGAGCTCATATTCGATACCTACTACAAGCAGGTGGATTTTCTCACACGGGGCAAACCGTTGCCTGATATCGCCGGATTCGATCAGGTGATCACTAATGAAGTAGGGATGGTCAATTATGGATATGAGCTGAGTCTTACTTTCCGCCCTTTACCAAAGAGTAGCGCTTTTCAGTGGACTTTTTCCGTCAACGGAGCGTTGAATAAAGACGTGTTAACGCGGTTACCTGGCAATGAACGTCAATTTCTGGCCGCTGATAATATTTATCTCCGGGTAGGGCGTAATACCTTCAGCAATTACCTGTATCAGAATCAGGGTGTTTACGGCACAAACGACGATGTGCCTTTGGACCCCGCCACTGGTATCTATCTCCATACTCCGGATGGTGTTCCTTTCCGCGCAGGAGATGCTAAATTCCGCGACGTGGATGGCAACTATATTATTTCAGACAATGACCGTGTTATTATGGGAAATAGTATGCCATTGATCACCGGTGGTTTTAGTTCTTATTTCAAGTATAAAAGTGTTTCACTGAATATAAATGGCTCATTCACGCTCATCAGAGATGTTATCAACAGCGCGTTGGTGGAGCGGATGCAGTTTTTACAGGATCCGTTCAACGGGAAAGCCATTACGGTGCTGCCACCGGATGTAACCTACTGGCAAAAGAATGGCGACAATGCTGGCTTTGCCAATGTTTATGATTGGAAGCGTGCACCGCTCACCAAGCCTTACAGGTCTGATCAGAGTCTTTTTCAGGAAAGAGGCAGTTATTATAAACTGAATACCGCCTCTTTGTCCTATACTTTCAACAGGGAAATGACAAAGCGTATCGGCTTGAGTTCCGTCAGGGTATATGGTTCTGTCAATAACCTGTTTACCTGGTCAAAATACCGCGGCCCTAACCCGGAGAATGTAACGGATCTGGGACGTGACCGGTCGGATGGATATCCTGTACCACATACTTATAACCTGGGCCTGAACGTAGATTTTTGAGTGGAGAGTTGATCATATGTTCCTTCAATTTTTTAATTATGAAACTGAAATTAACTGCTGTTATATTCCTGAATTTGACATTGTTTTCCTCGGGATGCAAGAAGTTCCTTACTGTTCAACCGGTGGATAAATTATCCGGAAATGCTTACTGGAAGTCAACTTCGGACGTTGAGTCTTTTGTTAGTGATATTTATGGCCAGTTCCGCGATAAGCTTCAGAGCACTTCTTTTATTGCCGCTTCCGGAGAACTGAGAGCAGGCCAGGTGAAAATGTCGCCTGAAACGGATCAGAATGGCCGTGCCTACATAGATATGTGCGGACAAAACAACCTGCTGGGCCTGATCGCTGACAATGCGCCGTGGAACGGGGGATTTAAATTTGCCACCATGACCCAATGGAAAGATTTTTACCGGGTCATTCAATCGGCAAATATCCTGGAAATAGAACTCGGCAGAAACCCTATCCCGGGACTATCAACTAACGATCTCCGTCAGTATGAAGCGGAAGCGGTGTTCATCAGATGTCTCACCTATCTGTTCCTGGTAAGGCTGTATGGAGACGTACCCTACTATACAGAGGCTTATTTAAGTACTCCTTTACCCCGGATGGATATGGTGATGGTCATCAATAATTGTATTGCAGAACTGGACAACGTGAAAGATGATCTTCCATGGACGTACAAAGATCCCGCTAAAAGAGCTGTCAGGGCTACTAAAGGAGGAGCACTGGCATTGCTGATGTACATGCATTTGTGGAATGCCGGATTTGATAAAGCGAATAAACAGGATCATTTCGGGAAAACGGTCGCATATGGTAAAGAGCTCATTCAAAGTGCTTCCTACAAGTTGCTGCCGATAGATAATTCCCAGCTTATCTTCAAAGGAAGGAGCGAAGAAGGATTGGTGGAAATTGCACAGAATTTCAATTATGGTGAAACGTTGACCGCCTATGCCCCGTTTTCGGATATGGTGCAGCACTACCCCTACAAGCAACCACGGTCCGGACATGAATATAGTTTTGGCTTTTTTCGTGCCTCGTTTCTTCACATGCTTTATCCCGATGGCCAGACGGATCGCCGGAAGGATGTTTGGTTCGACCAGTCGATGTTTGCAGATAACGGACAATTTCAGTTTATCAAATTTTCGAGCGTTTTTTCGCATGGTGAGGACGTGAACCCCGACAACAATATCATCATCTTCCGGTATGCCACCGCATTACTGATGACTGCCGAAGCAATGGTGGAAACCGGGCAGACAAATGAAGCAACGGGCCTCATGAATATGGTCCGGGACAGAGCTGGCGCACCAAGATATAACGGGCCTGGCGGAGATGACCTGCGGCAGGCAGTATACCAGGAACAAGCTAAAGAACTCATGGGAGAAGGACTGTACTATTTTGATCTCGTTAGAACAGGCCGTGTAATGGATCAGAAATGGTGTTATACCCCCCTGACCGTTGATCAGTTCGCACGTGGCGGATGGACCTGGCCACTTGCCAAGTCTGTGATGGACAACAACCCTTTGATGACACTGAATAATTACTGGACAAACTGATTTCCATGAAGAAGACTAATATCCTGAGATATTTTGGCGGATTAATGCTGATGACATTGATGGCTATATCCTGTAAGAAAGACAATTATTATAAAGACGGAGGAGTTACTTCGCCGGTGTTTAATGGAACGGTCATGGACTATTTACATGCAAAACCATTTTATTTTGACTCCGTCGAAACAATTGTCAAACTTGCCGGGCTTGATTCCATACTGAACAAGGACTCCCTGACATTTTTTGCACCTACCAACCGGGGTGTTTCTAACCTGGTTAGACTACTTAACAGCAATCTTTACCTGTTGGGAAAAGATACGATTAAAACGCTTGCGGACGTGCCTCCGGTAGTCTGGAAGAAATATATGTCTATGTATATTTTCAGAGGAATAAACCTGCTGAAAGATTACCCGCAGATTGATTTTGATTTATTGCAGGTGTATGGAGGACAGAATTATCTTTCTATCAATAACACTGTCATGAATATCGGTGTTACTTATGCCACATCCGGTGGCGTTAAGTATGTTGGTTATCGCCAGTTGAATCTATCGTATCAGCCGGATCCTTCCGGCACAGGGAATTATTTTACCCGGGTGATGGTGGCTTCCTGCAATATTCAGCCTAATCATGCTGCCGTTCATGTACTGGCAGATAACGACCGGTACTTTTCATTTGATATGGGAAATTTTTTCAACGACTACCTGCATTACAAGCAATAACAATATCAGCAGACCCTTAGAAGCATCAATATATGAAGAAACATCTCTGTTATATACTGCTCCTGCTGTTGGCATATAGTTGCCGTCAGAAGGACGAAACATTCCAGAACCCTTATGAGGGAGGTAAATCGCCTTTGGGCATAAAATTTTCGAATGAGCCGCCCGCTGTGACGACGGCGCCACCAGGTACGATTGTAAGCTTTAAAATTACCGGGTTGCAGCCTTACAGGAACCAGGCGGTATTTTCCTTCAATGGGCAACCCGCACAGGTAATGGAGCTCGACAGCCAGCATATTAATGTGAAGGTGCCCGATCTGGCAAGTACTGGCAATGTGCAGGTGGTAGTAGGAGACCAGATTTTTTACGGACCAGTTTTTAATGTAGCCGGTAAAATTGAAAAGGATATTACCTTCCACGTTACCACAGGTACTAATGGCCCAGTAAACAAAATGGAGGAACTCCCGGATGGCCGTTTTTTAATGGTAGGTGGGTTCACTAATTATGAAAATAAAGGCGTCGTGAATCCACTGAACGGGATTATTGTTATCAGCCGCAGTGGGGAGCTGGATCGTTCTATGCTTTTTGGCAGGGGCGTTAACGGATCCATATCGGATGTAGTGATGCAACCAGACGGTAAGATGATGATTGCCGGCGGATTTTCTGCATTCGATAAACAGAGAGGTGGCGTACACGGGATGTTTAATATTTGCCGCCTTAATGCTAACGGATCTCCAGACACCATCACCGTGCAGTCATTCACTAAAAAGGATACCGTACCTGCTTTTAACGGAGGAACGGACGACTATATTCAGGCGTTGTTCCAGGATGCGCAGGGAGGAAGCATTGCTGTGGGCAACTTTAAGTACTATCTACGGAAAAGATACGGCGTTTCCACATCAGATCACCTGAAAGACTCACTGGTTGTTGACAGTATTGAAGCAGGGCAATTGATCCGGTTCAAACAGGATGGCGCCATCGATTCATCTTATCACTATGATCTTATCGCGCATAAGGGGCGGCCTGCTACCAATGGTTACATCTCGGGCGCAGTGATGCAGCCGGATGGTAAGATCATCCTGTTTGGCAGATTCAGTAAATATGATGGTATGTCTGTTTTAAATATAGCCCGTATCAACGTGGACGGAAGTCTGGATCCTTCCTTTACCGCCGGCGCTGATAATGCGGTTACCTGTATTACCTATAATGTCACAACAAAGCAATACGTTGTTACCGGCGGCTTTATCAATTATAACAACAAGAAATTTAACGGGATAGTGTTGGTCGATGACTCTTTCAATCCGGTTAATGGCTTTTCAACCGGCGTCCTGGAGGATGGTGGCATCAGTTATGGGTTCCAGTTAAATAATGGGTTGATCATTGCTGCTGGCTACTTTGGCCGCTATGATAATGTACAGCGTAATGGCTTTATGGTAATAGACAACAAAGGGAAATTAGTTCCCGGCTATAATTCTACCGGTAAATTTCAGGGCAGTATATCAAATATGCTGGAAACAAAAACAACTAATGGTGATATACAGTTAACGCTGATGGGCTTCATTACTACATTTAATGGACAGGCTATCGGAAATATTACCCGCTTGCTGCTAAAATAACCCGTATCGTTTCATTGCTAATATGCTATATACATGAATCAATATAAAAAAATAAGCAGACTGCTTTTACTGGTGATCTTCATCGTCATTGCAGCATGTAACAAAGACGCAAAAATAATGCGTCAGACACCTGGAGGTAATGATATTATTGCAAATGATCCGCTTCCCAAAGTGCTTTATGTGATTGTTGATGGAGCCAGAGGGGCATCTGTAAATAAGGTGGCTCCTCCATTTCTGACGTCCATGACGAGTAATGCCATTTACTCCTGGAATTCGCTTACAGATACCTCCGCGGTGCAGGCAACTTCCTGGGCGGATATGCTGACCGGCGTTAGCCGGCAGCGGCATGGGGTCAGCACCAATGATTTTTCGGGTAATAACCTGGCCGCTTATCCGCCGGTTACAAAACTGATCAAATCCCGTTTGCCCAACTATCCTATTAATTTTTTCTGTGCGAAAAAATCACTGGCGGATTATCTTTCTTCCGGTGCAGATAAAACCGGGTATTTTGAAAATGATGATAGGGCAGTTAAGAATGCCGCACTGGAGGCATTGGGGAAAGACACTGCCGGATTAATTATTGCGCACTTCGGAAATGTGGATGCAGCGGGTGCCGCTTATGGTTATGATGCCACTGTTCCGCAATACCGCGATGCTATTAATAACATGGATCAATATCTGGGAGAGATGCTGGGGAAACTGCGGCAGCGGAAGAATTTTGCTGGTGAAAAATGGCTGGTAGTGGTTACGTCCAGTATGGGAGGCCCATACCCTATTGATCCGCAACAGGATGATAATACGGTATTCAGCAACCCCCGGTTAAATACATTTACTATTGTTTATGCTCCCACCTTCCAGCCGTTTTTCCTTGACCGGCCGTTTAATGGTACCAGGTTTTCCGGAAGTACTGTTCGCCTGTTTGGTAAGGATAGTGCCGTTTTTGCCACAGTGCCTGATGCCATTGATGCCTATAATTTTGGCGATACCACTTCTTTTACGGTGGAGTTGAATATTAAAGTAAACCAGCGCGCAGATGGAAGCTATAATTACACCTGGCCTTCCATACTTGGCAAACGTGCTTCTTTCGATGGTGGCGTGCCGGGATGGGTTATGTTCCTGGAACAGAATTACTGGCAGATAAATTTTGGCCAGTCAGGCAAAGGAAATATCCAGGCCAGAGGCGCTGTTATCGGGGATGGAAAATGGCATAACATTGCCGCGGTGATACTTTCCAGGAATGGAAAGAGATATGTCAGAACCTATACGGACGGCAAGTTCGGTGAGGAAAAGGAAATAACCGGCCATGGTAATATCAATAGCCCGGCCCCGCTGAGAATGGGATATCTGCCCGGCTCCGTTAATCAACCGGCCGATGTATATATGGCGGCAGTAAGAATATTTAAATGCGCTATAGATGACGCAACAATAGCCAAAGATGCGGCTGCCATAAGAGTAGACGATAATCATCCTTTCGTTGATTTCCTGTTGGGGTACTGGCCGGCTACTGATGGTGCGGGTGGCATATTTAAAGATAAATCTGCTCTGGGGCACCCTTTCATATTGCAGGGTGTACCCTCTGGCAATTATAGCTGGGATCCGTTTGCAACGGTGTTGCTTCCTCCATCTTCTGCCAATATACAGACCCTGGTGCCTGCCGGTAAAGATATTCCTTTACTTGTATTGACCTGGCTGAATGTTATTCCCGATCCGGCATGGCAACTGGAAAGCAAGGTATGGACTACAGGACAAATAAATGTAAAATAGCTACACCAGTATATCGCTGAAATTATAAACGGAAATAGCAGTATAAATAGCCTGACATAAGCCGACCAGAAATGTGCCCGCATTCCTGGTCGCATATTTTATAAAAAAAGCAGGCAAAGGGTATCCAATTTCATTCGCCGGCAGTCTTATACCATATACTATGGCAATATTGATGGGACACCTGAGGGGGCCAACAGTTTATGATCATAGCAAAGGGTAGGAAATCCTTGAATGATATCATTAAGAGAGTGAAAATCAATGGTGTTGATTTGCCTGATTTCCGGATCAATCATAATATGTTAACCAAGAGCGAAATACTGGAACTGTTTTACTGATGCATATTTATTTAATATAAATGGGGTAGTACAGGTTGGGTATCTTACATCATCTGCAGAGGCGGTGTAAGACATACCTGTTTATGTCCCTGTGATTACTATATCCATGTTCGTTAATCTCTAAGATCTGAACAATGAAATATTTATATGAGAATTTCACATTCCCTGCCGATCAATCGTTTACAATCAGGAAAGAGGTATTGGAAATGGAGGAGTATAATACATTTAAAAGTCACGTCAATTTTGAAATTGCGCTACTGGAAAATTGCCTGGGGAAAAGGTTTATCGGAGATCACATCGCTGATTTTGATGGGCCGGAGCTGGTACTTTTAGGGAGCTATCTGCCGCACTGCTGGCAGTACCAGGACGTACAGGATTTCAGGCAGCCCCCCATGGCTTATATAGTGCACTTTTTCCCGGATTTTATAGGTACTGCGATCCTGGAAAGACCGGAGGCAAAAGAATTGAATATTTTGTTCAGCAGAGCAGCAAGAGGTATTTTATTTTCAGGAGATACGATTATCCAGGCCCGGTTTATTTTAGAACAGATGCTGGGTGCGAAGGGACTCCGGAAAATTGCCTGGATGATAGAATTGCTGGATGTACTCGCTCATTCAGAAGAAAGCACGGTGCTGGCTTCCCCTTATTTCAACATTATGGGAACATCAACCCAGGAGCAGCGGATCACACAGATATTTGACCATATATATAAGAATTTCAAGCAGGACATAACCCTGGAGGAGACGGCGGCAGTCATTCATATGTCCCCCAGCGGTTTTTGCCGTTACTTTAAACAAAAAACAAACAAAACATTTATCGAAATTTTAAAAGAGATAAGAATTGGTCATGCTGCCAAACTATTGCTGGCAGGTACCCATAACATATCTGCTGCCTGTTATGAAAGCGGGTATAATAACCTCTCTAATTTTAATAAACACTTTAAAGAAGTAGAGGGACTATCTCCCAGTAATTTTTTGAAACAATATCGTGTACATTACTAGAGAGCTGTGATTAGAAGTACGAAGTTGTAAAACCAGGGGGTATTTAATTTTCCATACCCCAGTTTTCCTTCGGCTTATCACCCATATAAAGTTCGAGTGTATCGCCGTTGATGATATTCGTATAATTAATATAACACTTGTTATACACCTTGCCGTTTAACCTGGCCGATTGTATGTACCTGTTCGTAGCCGAATTATTATGCGCTATAATGGTAAATTTCCTGCCATTGGCATATCCGGCATCTGTTTGTATTGTTATAGTACGAAACAACGGGCTGAATATTTCGAACCTGTTTTCCCCGGGACAGGAAGGGTGCAATCCACTTGCAGCCAGTACATACCAGGCTGACATTTGCCCAACATCTTCATTGCCTACTAATCCTTCCACCGAGTTATGATAGGCCCTGTTACATATTTCTCTCACCCATTTTTGGGTGAGGTAAGGCTTTCCTAATTTATTAAACATAAACGGAACAAGGTGTACGGGCTCGTTAGCATGGTTATAAAAATTATTCCACTTCATAGATGCCGGCGTTTTCTCAAAAAAGGACTGGAGTTCCTTTACTGTGTTTTCACGACCACCTAGTAATTCTGACAACCCTTTAATATCATGTGGTACAAACCAACCTTGCTGATAAGGATTACTTTCTGTACACCCAAATCCCATGGCCAGTATGCTGTCTTTAGGAAGCGGAACCCATCGCCCTTCATCGGTTTTGGGCCTGAACCAATGGATCGAAGTATCAAAAATATTCCGATAGCTTTTTGAGCGATTGAAATATAGCGCGGCGTCCTCTTTTTTACCCAGACTGTCTGCCAACATAGACAGGCTCCATTCAAAATAAGCATGTTCCAATGTTTCAGAAATATTATTGGAATGTCCTTTGTCACCGTTGCCAAACCTTTCGCAGGAATTTCTTGCATAACGGTATGCCTTATCAATATTGAATTGCCGGATACCTTTATTATACGCATCCACCAGCACAGATACTGCCGGATTGCCGTTCATACAACCACTATACGCATTTAAAAATTCCCAGCGTTCCAGGTATTGCTTGCCACTTTCGTCAGCCAGTTCCACCAGTGAATTAATCATATCATTTACAACGGAGGGGTTAATGATATTCTGTAAGGGGAATTGACTCCTGTATACATCCCATCCGCTGAAAATAGTGCGTTTTACAAATTTGCTGGTTTGGTGAATTTCATTATCGCCTCCCACATAACGCCCATCTACATCGGTATAGCAACGTGGATCAATCATCGTATGATACAGTGCTGTATAAAAAATTGTTTTTTCATCTTCAGTACCACCGTCTACCTTTATTTTATCCATGGCCTTTGYCCAAAGTGCTTTTGCCTGGTGATTAACGGCGTCAAAGTCGAAATCTTTTATTTCAGTCTTCAGATTCTTCTCCGCGCCCTCCATGCTTACAAATGAAATACCTGCTTTTAGAAATACTTGTTCATCCTTGCTGGTTTCGAATTCAGAGAAAAATCCAAGGTGCTTTCCCTGCATTTTTTTTGCTCCATATACTACTTTAGCATTTGCCACCATGTCCTGGTATGCATCGCTGGTAACATCTTCTCTTTTTCGCTTCATGCCTTCTGGAATATCAGCTGTCCATACTCCAAATTTTTTGAGTGGCTTACTCATCACAGCAAAGAAGTAAACGGTATAGTTTGGCTTTCCATCTCCATTTCCCCAGCCTCCGCCTTCGGGAGTGCATTTCATCCAGCCGCGGATAGTATGTTCGTTCACGACCTCCATATATTGCTCTGTAGATGTACCTCCTACGCGGCGGGCCAGATCGATCTGTATACGTGACTGTTTACCCGCCGGATAGGTAAACCGGAGTATACCACTATGTGGAGCGGCTGTAGCTTCCGCTCGTATGGAGTAATCTGTTAAGGTAGCGGCGTAATATCCGGCCTCCGATCTCTCACTGTGTTTATCGAAATGAGAACGATATCCCTTCTTTTCACCATTTTCTTTGCCGGAAAAAGTTTTCAAAGGCCCGTTAGCAGGCATCACCAGGAAGTTGCCAAGGTCTCCATACCAGCCAACACCACTCATTTGAGTGAAAGCAAAGCCTTCTATTGTTGTATGCTCATAACTGTAGCCACTACCGTTATCGCCTCCTGTAATGGTATTGGGACTTAATTGAACCAACCCAAATGGAGTTGCTGCACCGGGAAATGTTTTACCAAGGCCGGCGCCATCTCCGGCTTTGGCAATGCTGGTGCTGGCGCCAATAAATGGATTAATATAGTCTACCGGTTTTTTTTGGGCAGCAACGAAACCGCTTACAGCAGTCAAAAAGCCTCCCAGGAGATATTTCTTTAACGATCCGTTCTTTAGCATTATATCATTAATTATTTTGCAACTTAAGCCTGTTCAAGGTTTGATATGTTGAGGGAATCTACAAATGTCTACATTCTGTATTCATTGAATGACAGTTAATTTAGCCAATTTTGGTGTTATTTTGACTTTTATCGCTTCCTCCACCTCGTTATTATCACACGCAAAATAATAGACTGTTGTTACCTGTCTTTTGGTGTCAATAACGGAAGGAAATCAGGAGGGAAAGATATTTATGGACATTTCATCAACATGAAAAAACTATCTGACATAAAGCGATTTGAGTGCCAGCTGCCCGAAAGCCTTCATCACGGATATTTTAGAAGGAATTTTATCTTCATTGTCGCTAAATACTCTTTTAAGATATAGTGCCTTAAGACCCCCCATTATTATAGTCAGCATTACCTTTTCATTATGTAGGCTCCGTCGAGCACCCGCTAAGTACCTATAGAAACAGTGCAGGAAAGGTGGCCTTGATGCGGGGGTGAGTTTCGGATGTATAACCGGGATGAAATTGAATCAGCAGATGGATGGAGGTGAGAAGTGGCCATAGCAGGGCTGCTTCAGTACCAGGGGGGAGCATAAACTGATCGGGGAAAATTAACTCGACAAGCTAATCGACCATAAAAGAGAAACCCGCGCATTGCGCGGGTTTCTGGTGATCCTTGCGGACTACCGGGGACAAAGTTCGAACCAGTTTATAGATGATTTATCTGATATTCAGACATTTATTAAGCAAACTGGTTTCTAAACATGCTACTACTGTGTAAAAATAGATGATCAGAATATAATTTAAATAGCGATAAAATGATTCCCTACTTTTATATTATATAAATTGAATATATGAAATACATTACCCTATATTTATTACTGTTTGCCAGTATCTTATTTTCAGCATGTGGTAAAACAGACTCCGTTTCTCTTAATATCAATAAGCAGGACTCCACTATACGTATTTCATAATTTATTTGCTCAGCAGCCGCCTTTGCGAGGGACACGTTTAAAAATTACTTTACTATCTCGTTCTACATATTCGCCCGATACTATTGGGTATGAATACTTGGGCGCGTACGATACGTAATGGCTTCTTATAATTATCTTGTCGTTAACTTTCAGGCTATGCAATTGCTCAAGTTGAGACTTTTCCGGCTCAAATTTTACAATGTAATCGACACCATTAATCCTGGCCATCACACCGAAACCTAATCTTGATCCTGGCGGAAGAGAAAGAGAGGTTATAACAGCCTCCATATTGGTAAAATCACTTAAATGCTTACTTATTTTAGCAGCACCGGCATATACTTTTTTACCTGCGGGAGACGCTTCCCATTTTTTGAACTTTACACCCTCAGGGGTAGCCTCCCATTTTTTCAGTTCGGCTTCCCTTTCAGCAGCTGAGAGTGGTTTTTGGGTTGGCCTTTTAGAAGTTTCATTTTTAATTTCGCGATTAGCAAATACTAGTCCGCTTACCACAACCAGCAGTAAGATCAGCGCATAAATAACTTTTTTCATATTTTTTGTGGGTTTAATTAACATAGATCTATCTGTTGATAAATCAGATCCATTTAAGGCATTTTTTTTATTTTTCATATTCTTTTAGAATTGGTGCAACAAAAATACTTTGATATGTTTCAGCCTGAGGAATTTGCATTGTAAATAAAAATGTAACCTTTGTAAATAAATTGTAAATGGTATGTTTTATGGCCGAAATCTACTTTCCGGGAGACGCGAGTACCTGTGGGGAGTGATATTACTCTCATTTATCTCTGTGATTTGCGCGGCATTCAGTATGACTGGCAGTGACGATTTTGATATCGCCAGGAGAGAAGTTTTGCTTCGGAGGATAGGAGATGAACTACTCACCGAGTCGGGCGACAGTAAATCAAGGGTTCTTCCGGTAAAAAAGATCGCGGAAAATGAGTACCAGATCAGGTTTGAGAATGAGCTTACTTTTCAACCGGACTCGCTGGTGAATACTACCCGGCGTTTGTTGGCCAAAGACCCTCTCGCAAGTGACTATGTAGTTAACGTTCTGAACTGTGGCAACTCCAGTGTAGCCTATGGATACGCTATATCCAACAATAAAAAAGATGATATTATAGCTTGTAGAGGAAGGGTGCAACCCAAAGGATGTTACATGGTCAACATTAAATTTAAACCGACAGGAATAAATACAGCAAATGGGTATCTTCTGGGCAGCCTGTCGGTTTTAGCATTTGTTGGTTTTATTTTTTTTAGGTCGGTTAAACCGCGAAGCGCCGCGCCTGTAGATCAAAATACTGGCATTTTAACTTTGGGCGCGGTGTTGTTCGATGCGAAGAATCGGCAATTGACAATAAATGGGAAAACCATAGATCTGACAGGAACTGAAACACGTCTGCTGCTTATTTTTGCGTTGTCTCCTAACCAGACTATAGAGAGAAGCCGGCTGCAAAAAGAGATATGGGAGGATGAAGGTGTTATTGTAGGGCGTAGCCTGGATATGTTCATATCAAAACTTAGAAAAAAACTGGAATTTGATCCGAATATCAAAATTGCTGTTGTACGCGGCAAAGGATATAAGCTTGAGATTAGTTCTTAAGAAGCATCTCCTCGCCAAAACTGATCTTATTAGGCTTCAATCTAGCCTTTGTAAAATTCTATCGTGAACTACTGGTACTGTATCATTAAAGAATTACCCTTACCGGGCCAGGGGGAATCAAACTTTTGGGTTTTAGTAACAATCTCATTTACAATAACTTGAAATTTTAAAATAGCTGTTGAAGAAAATTTCAGATTAGTTTTTATACAATTTCCCAATTGCTATCAAATGCTATTACGTAGCAAATCAGGCATCATTGCTTCTTCTCTTTTTTTAGGTATATTTATATACTCCCTTAACCCATTATTACATGCACTTTTTCAAAAGTTCCATCATTTTATCGCTAACATTATTTGTTACAACAGCTATCCGCGCACAAACGAATATTTACTATTCAGACATAGACCTGTTTTGGAAAACATTCGATAGCATACATACTGTTAATGACGCTGCACAGCAAATACGACTGATACAGACCATGTATCTTGATAAGGGGACCAAAGGATTAAAAGAACTGGCCCGCATCAGAAACTGGACACCCTCGAAATTTCATAAAAGCATTTTTGCTCATCCCGATTTCTGGGCATCTATCAGACCTAACACACTGAAAGTAAAAGAGAGCAAAGCAGATATCGAAAAATTAATAACGGCATATAAAAAACTATACCCCCCATTTAAAACACCAGCAATTTATTTTACTATTGGATATATTGGAACAGGAGGAACTACTACACAAACGGAGGTACTAATAGGAACGGAGATTGGGGCATCAGACAGCACCACCAACTCAGCGGGACTTAACCCTTTTTTACAAGGTTATTTTAAAGACAATAAGGGTATTTTGCAGATTGTGGCACATGAACTCTCCCATACACAACATAAAGGAGGGGACATGGAGGACAAAGCCCACACAAACCTGCTTGGATTTTGTATTGCGGAAGGCTTATGCGATTTTATCGCAGAGTTGTTGTTACAGCACCCGTTAAAAACGCCATACATGCATTATGGTAAGGAACATGAAAAAGGAATATGGCAAAAATTTAAACAGGAAATGCATGGGACTGAGTTAAAAGACTGGTTATATAATGGTATTGATCTGGGATATTTTGTAGGATACGCCATTTGTAAGTCTTATTATGAGCATGCCACAGATAAGGCTAAAGCGATCGGGTATATGATAAATATAGATAATGAACAGATTGCAGATTTAGATAGGTTTTTGGCTGCTTCCGGGTACATGCAGTAGGTCCTGATCTGTAATTATAATCCTATCTCAGTAAGTTATAGTTAACCTTAATGAAGAACGATAAGCAATGAGAGAGAATTAATTGGAACCCGACTAACTAATTGAGCGGGTTTCCGGTGATCCTTGCGGGGTGGAGGGGGACAATGGTCGAACTTATTTGTCGTAGACCTGAAGAAAATTTCCTTGTTGGCCCACGAGATTATTTGAACAAAATTGTAATTTAAAGGAAGCAATTTTTTGATTAGATCTAGTTAAGAATATTCTTATTGTATTGAAAACCAGTTACCTGAAATTATAGCCAGGATGGAAATTGAAGCTCAGAAATCCATTCAGAGAAAACTTGAATGGAAAAAGCAGGAAGAGGAGCGAATAGAAGAAGAAAAGCAGCTTAAGGCAAGAAAACAGCGAAAGAAACTTGAATTGGATGAATTTAAAAAATTGATAGTAAGCGCTGACCGGTGGAATACAGTACAACAACTGCGGAGTTATATAGAAGAAGTTAAAAAATATTCAGAGAAAACAAACACTTTAACCGATGAATTAAAAGAATGGCTAAGCTGGGCGGAACAAAAAGTAAATTGGTATGATCCCCTTATTAATGCGAAAGACGAATGGTTAAGCGATGAGGATAAAAACAGCATTTTTACTCAGGAAAGAACCACGGTAAATGAGTTTTTCAATCATTCCCCTGATACGTCTTATTTCCCTCGTCCATGGTATGCTTCCCGAAATAGATAACAGTAGCGATCTGTATATAGATAATTTATAATGTGGAAACGGAAATTAAAAGCCACAATAGTAGTTTTAATTTCTGTGCTATTCAGATTTTGTAAGGGAAACTATTAACTCAAAAACCTAATTTCAAAGTTATAGCACGAGGATGAAAAAAACTTAAGCTATTTCCAGTACAACAAAGACATCCGAAGAATCATGTATACCACCAATATTATAGAAGGTTTCCACAGACAACTCCGTGCTGTTACAAAGTCAAAAGGCGCTTTCCAATCAGAAGAAGCCTTCATGAAACTTTTATTCCTTGTTCAGGAAAATATATGTGCCAAATGGAACAAGCCTGTTTACAACTGGAATCAGACTCTTGGCCAATTATCGATTATATTTAGTGATCGATTAAAACTTAATCTCCTATTCGCCAACAGCCATTTTAGTTTACAGGGCGTTAGAGTTGTAGGAAGCTAACTTTTAACGCACTTGTAATATCCCCATAAATTAATCCTGTAATACCCAATTTATTGCTCTAACTTTAGCAAGGTTGCATTTGACTTCTTCTGATTTAGTTTGGGTTTCTTTTTCTTCCTTAGCCCCTGTTTTTTCAGTAGTATGCATATTTAATTAAAATTATATTTGTGAATATTTTTGTAGGTAATATAAGTGACAGAACAACTGAAGATGAGATATGGTCTTTATTTGACCCATTTGGAGTTGTATATAGTATTAATGTGGCTTATGATAAGTACAGTGGCCGTTCTAAAGGCTTTGCATTCGTTGAAATGCCAGACGATTCCAATGCAGTACTGGCAATTAAGGAATTGAATAATTCAGTAGTTGCTGGCCATACAATAGTAGTGTATGAGGCTCGTCCAAAACCTGAAAGACCAGAAAATAATCGTTTCTCCAGATCTGGCCCACGCCCTGGATTTAAACCCAGATACTAATAGTTGGATGTTTTAAAACGTCGGTTACCTTTATCTGGTAGGAGAACAAAAGAGCAAAGCCACAGAATACGTTAAGTAGTTTGTAGCTTTGCTTTTACTTTTCTATGTACCGGATGGCAGCAACCCAAGCTGAATTTTCCATTGAATTTTCTAATTATACCCTTAATAAACCTCAGTAACAAGAACTGTTAGCAACTGGGTTCCGCCCATGAGGTGACGATGAAGATTTGTATCATCATGTTAGTTGTGTGAGTTCGGAAACTTTAGGCTTTACGAGTTCTTCGGTCTGTATGAATAGTGCATTGTTTCCCTAAGCTTGATTTCGAAATAATGTGATTTACCACACACTGAATTTGCGATTTAGTTCCTGTGCAGTCATTATACTTCTATAGACTTCTGCATTGTCAAATCAAGTATAAGTTGTGTGAAGAAAACAATATTGTCAATCGCAATGGGTTGAATGATTGTTGATGTAGGCATCATTCTGCTTACAATCCAACAGTAGTACAAACTAAAAAGCGGGAAAAAATGGGAAAAAGGATTTTGTTTGTGGTTACAAGCCGTGATTCTTTTCTTTTGGTCAAGTGTCGTTTTTAACGGTTTTTACCGCTTTCTCCCACTATTATTGACACGTCAAATGCCCCCAAAATTGCAGGCATTCGATCAACATACGCCATTGGGAGAATCACTAACGAGGAGAGAATTAATCGGAACTCGACTAAATACTCGACTTAAAATAGAAAAACCCGCGACTAGCGGGGGTTCCTTCGAGATTTTGCGGGGCGAAGGGGACAATGTTCGAACTTATTTGTGGCAGATTTGCAGAAGATGATAGTCTATGGTTCTTAAGCTTAAGATGGCGGCAGATCATTGTGGTGAGATTGTTTTACGTAGCTAGTACTGGTTTTCTTATTACATTAATGTGTAATGATATGATAGTCAATCGTAAATAATATGATGAAGCTAATTTAGGAAGGATAAATCACGGATATTATAAAATCATTCCATGAGTTTGCCAATTGGGCTTTACCAGTATATATGACTAGGTTTAGAGCGAATTTGATGTCCAATTTGGCTTTAAGTGTTCGAATTTGTATATTTAAAGCCAAATTGCAAGAAATGAGTAGAATAATCGGAAGAGAGAAGGAATTGAAAATTCTAGAACAGGCGATGAAATCTGAGACCTCCCAGTTTATTGCAGTATATGGAAGGCGGAGGGTGGGTAAAACTTTTTTAATCAGAGGAGCCTTTCAACAGGATTTTGCCTTTTACCTTACTGGCGTAGCTAATATAAATCTACAACAGAATTTGTCCAATTTTCAAAGAGCCATGCAGAAATATCATCCTGATGAATCTGCTCCTTTTCCGGAAAATTGGTTTGCCGCTTTCGGTCAACTGGAAGAATTATTATCAAAAAGCGGGAAGCAAAAAAAAATAGTATTTCTGGACGAACTTCCATGGTTGGATACTGCACAATCTGGCTTCATTCAAGCACTCGACTATTTCTGGAATTCATATGCTAGTGCAAGAAACGATATTATTCTGATTGTATGCGGATCTGCCGCCTCATGGATGATCAATACACTTATTCATAATAAGGGAGGATTACATAACAGGGTTACTCACAGGATACGTCTCGAACCCTTTTCATTGGGGGAATGTGAGACTTTCTTTCAGAGCCGCGGAGGAGTATTTAGTAGATACCAAACAATTCAATTATATATGGTGATGGGAGGTGTACCTTTTTACCTTGATTATGTAGACGTAAGTATGAGCGCCTCTCAAAATATAAATCGATTATGTTTTCAACGGGACGGATTATTGACAGAAGAGTTTAGGGATCTTTATACTTCTTTATTCAATAAAGCAGAAAAACATCTTTCGGTCATAGAAACGTTAAGCAAGAAAGCAAGAGGATTAACACGTTCCGAAATTATTCACGATACAGGATTACCAAATGCAGGAAGTACGACAAGAATATTAAATGAACTGGAGGAAAGTGGCTTTATACGTAAGTATTTCTCATTTGGCAAGAAGGAGAAAAGTAGTCTTTTTCAGTTATGTGATTTTTATTCTTTGTTTTATATCAGATTTATACGCGGAAATCATGCGTTGAACGAGAATGCCTGGATTAATGGACTTGATTCACCTCAACAGAGGTCCTGGAGTGGTTATGCATTTGAACAGGTGTGTCTTGCTCATCTGACAGAGATTAAACATGCGCTTGGTATCAGTGGTGTCCAGACAAGTAGTTCTTCATGGATCAATACAGGTGAGGGGAGCAAGCGACAAATAGATCTGGTTATAGATAGAAAAGATGATGTTATCAATATATGCGAAATGAAGTTCTCTATTAATCCTTTTACTATTGATAAAAAGTATCAAACAGAATTACAGGATAAAATAGACACATTCCGAACAGCAACACGTACTAATAAGTCCATTTTTTTGACTATGATTACTACTTTTGGAATAGTGAGAAATATGCATTCTAATAGTATAGTTCAGAATAGTTTAACTATGGATGATTTATTTCGATGATTTAAATATTACTTATGTTCACATTGAGAAAATTTGAATTACAGATAAGTGATACAATCGTATATAGAGGAAGGGAATATTATGAAAATGGAGCTGTTGTTGATGTGGAGGAAACAGGAAAAGACTTCTGGCAAGCCGATGTGATGGGAACCGAACTATATACAGTGAGCGTGGAGATTTTAAAAAAGGATAGAATAAAATCATATTCATGCGACTGTCCTTATGACGGTGATATTTGCAAGCATGTTGTAGCTCTTTTATTTCTTCTGAGGGAAAAAATTATAAACACTGCTGCTCGCAAAAATGTAGTCCCCAAAACAGATTTTTATAAGTTAATACAAAGAATAAGCTTAGAAGAGCTCCAGGAATTTATTTTGACCCATGCAACAAAGGATGAAACCTTCAAATCTCTCTTTGAGCGGTACTTTTCGGATAAGGATAGCAGTATTAATATAGAAGATAAGTATACGAAACAGCTTAAAAATTTCATAGGGAGTCATTCGAGCGGAGATTTTTTTGATTATCGATCCATTCACAGGCTGGCAAATGAGGTTAATGGATTGCTTGATGAGGGCCGGCAGATGATACAAAAAAGCAATTTCCGCGGTGCTTTTATTGTAGCGAGATCTGTGTTAACAGAAGTTATCGAACTTATTACTTACTGCGATGATTCCAGTGGATATATTGGAGATATTATCAACAGTTCTATAGAACTGATAAGGGTTGTCGCAGAGGCAGAAAGCTTAGCCGTGGATTTGCAGGAGGAAGCCCTTTTTTTCGCACAATCAGCATTAAATCGTCCTATATACTTTGATTATGGTGATTTTGGATATGAGATAGTTGATCTGTATCAAACTCTTGCCATAAAACTAAATAGAGAAAAATCCTATTTGGAGTTTGTTGATGGTCAGATTAAAATGACTTCAGCGGATGAATATCCCTACAGAAAAGAATATTTCATTGTACAAAAAATAGCCTTTCTGAAAGCTATAGGAAATATTAGAGGAGCTCAGGAGCTTGTTCGTGAAAATTTAGATATTGTTGATGTCAGACGTGGGGAAGTAAATGGTTTAATAGAAGAAAAAGATTTCTCTCCGGCGAAGAAATTTATAGCCGAAGGAATTAAAGTTGCTGAAAAGAAAGCCCATCCAGGAACCGTTGCGGAGTGGCAGAAAGAATTGCTGCGCATTGCTGTTTTAGAAAACGATAAAAAGACGATCAGGCATTACACGAAGTATTTTGCTTTTAATCGGGGCTTTGATAAAGTTTACTATAATCAATGGAAGAATACCTTCACCATTGATAAATGGGAAGAGGAAATAGAAAAATATATTGAGGAAAGAATAGCAAGTGTAGAACTGCAATTTCAAGAAAATAAGGGCAAAGCATGGTATTCGACCGATACATTACTGCTTGATTTACTTGCCCCTATTTATATTGAAGAAAAATATTGGGACAGGCTACTTGCACTTATGAGCAAGGAAACAGATTTGGACAGATTATTACAGTATCATAACCATTTGATAAAGATATATCCGGTACAGCTATTGGCAATATATATTCCTGCATTTGAGCGTAAAGGAGATGTGGTTGGGAACCGTAGGGAATATGCAGATTTGGCTACTAAAATGGAAAAGGTAATTAGAGCTATTCCTGAAGGAGGAGATGAAATTATAACCGTGGCAGAGGAATTAATCCGTAAATACCCCCGCCGTCCCRCTATGTTGAAGAACTGAATGCAGTCGTTTGTTTTAATAGATACCCTTCGCGGAACCCAAATGATAATATTGTAACTTAATAAACGAACCTTAATCCAAGTAAAGTAATATAAACTGATCGGGGGAAATTAAAGGGAAATCGACTATAAAAGAAGAAACCCGCTCATAGAGCGGGTTTCTTCAACATTTTGCGGACCGGACGGGACTCGAACCCGCGACCTCCGCCGTGACAGGGCGGCATTCTAACCAACTGAACTACCGATCCTTCCTACAGGCAGGCTTTTCAGCCATTCCGTATTCCCCGTTTGGGGTTGCAAATATATAAATAATAATTCCAAATAACCAAATATTTCTATTTTTTGTGTTCCAGCAATGCCAGACGCGCATAGTGATCGGCCAGCCGGGTGGTTTCCGGCAGCCGGTACTGGGTGCATACTTTGAGGACAATGTCCGTGGCGGTAGCCAGAGATATTTTATGCCCGGTGGATACAAATACCGGGTTAATACCGTCCTGTGTTCTTAATGCATTGCCGATATGTTCCGGGTCCAATAGTGGGGCGATGCTCCCTCTGGCGGCTCCCAGGTCGTTATATTCGCCGCAAAGCTTTGTTTTGCCACAGCCAATCACCGGCTTATCCAGGATAACGCCAAAATGAGAAGCCAGCCCGAAACGGCGTTGATGCGCTACTCCCTGTCCATCACAAATAATGAGGTCGGGATGTAGTGGTAGTTTTTCGTAGGCGCGTAACAGTGGTGGCATCTCCCGGAAGGAAAACAAGCCCGGGATATAAGGAAAGGTGACTTCCATACAATGGGAGGCAACGGCGATTACCTGTAAGGTATCATAATCCAGCAGTACAATGCTGCCGGCAATCAGGTTGGAATCTTTGTCGTATTCTACATCTGTGCCGGCAATAATTTTTATAGGGTCAGGTAATACATCTGTGGTGATCACCTTTGCGCGTAACTCTTCCTGTATGGCGATGGCTGCATCTTCAGTAAGCATCGGATAATGGTTTATGGATAGCTGCCAAAGCTACAGGAAATTATTATAGTTTTGAGGTGCACTGAAAGCTTATATTTGGTAATATACCGCAATCCTATTTTTTTATGGAACCTATAACAGCAACACAACTAAAGAATATTCCGGCGCTTAAGGATGTACCATTGGAACAGCTGGACTGGCTGATTTCGCAGTCGGAAGAGCGGGTGGTGCCGGAAGGTGAGCCGCTGTTTAAAGCCGGCGATCCGGTGGTCACCACGGTGATTGTCATCACCGGAAAGGTGCGTATTTCCTCTACCATTAATGGTCATTACCGGGAAGTAGCAGAATTAAATGATGATAGCATCACCGGATGGTTACCTTTTTCCAGGGTAAAGAATGCGATAGGAACTGGTCTCTGTTTGAAAGAGACGCGGGTGATTTCCTGTCATGCAGATGTATTGAAGAAAAATATAGAGCAGCATTACGAACTCACGGAAGCGCTGGTACACATCATGACCAGCAGGGTACGGGATAATACGTCTTTCCAGCAACAGAATGAAAAGATGATGGCGTTGGGAAAATTGTCTGCCGGGCTGGCGCATGAGTTAAATAATCCGGTGGCAGCGATTACGCGTAGTGCTACTGCTTTGTTTGATAATATCCGGAACCTGCCGGCTATTTTCAGGCAGATGTCGGCAATTTGTTTATCAGACAAAGAGGCCGGCGTATTAGTAGATCAGTTATTGCATATGCAGGGAAGCAGGCCGGAGAAAGCGCCGGGTATGCTGGCATTGTCTGATAAAACGAATGAGCTGGAAGACTGGCTGGAAAGCAAAAATATAGATCAGCTGGAAATAGCGGAGGTACTGGCGGAGTATGATCAGGATAAAGATGCATTGGAGAAGTTTTGTCAGCAATTCCCGCCCCAGCATCTACCGGTAATATTCAGCTGGATACATAGTGCCCTGGTCGCCAACAGGATGGTAACCGATTTGCAGTTATCTGCCAAAAGAATAGCTGACCTGGTAGCCTCTGTGAAAAGTTATACGTACATGGATCAGGAACCGGATAAACAATTCATCGATATACACAGCGGTATACGCAATACCCTGGCGATGCTGAATTTCAAAATCCGAAAGGGGAATATTGAGATTGTGGAACAGTATGATACTACCTTGCCAAAGATAAAAGCATTGCCGGGAGAATTAAACCAGGTATGGACTAACCTGGTAGACAATGCCATTGATGCCATGGAAGTCAATAAAAAGGGGAGCCTGGAAATTGCTACCACCAAAGACCGGCAATATGTACACGTTACCATTACGGATAATGGTCCTGGTATTCCGGCGGAAATTCAATCGAGAATATTTGAACCTTTTTTTACTACCAAAGAAATGGGAAAGGGCACTGGCCTCGGACTCGATGTGGTGATGCAGATAGTGCAAAGGCACCATGGGATTGTAAAGCAGGTATCTGTTCCGGGGAAAACAATTTTTACCGTTTCCTTTCCTATAGAAAATAATTAACTTAGAAGCTATGAGTCTGCCTATAATATTTGCAATTGATGATGACAGACAGGTGCTGAATGCCATTACCCAGGACCTGAAAACCTACTACAGAAAATCTTACCGTATACTGAGTACGTTGTCCGCCACGGAAGCATTACAAAGCCTGATAGAACTGAAAAACCGGAATGAAACCGTGGCACTTTTCATCTCTGATCAGCGGATGCCTGAAATGGAAGGCGTTGATTTCCTGCAACAGGCGATCGCTATTTACCCTGCTGCCAAAAGGGTGTTGCTGACCGCGTATTCTGATACAAGTGCCGCCATCAAGGCGATTAACGAGTTAAGACTGGATTATTACCTGATGAAGCCGTGGGATCCACCGGAAGAGAAGTTGTATCCGGTGATCAATGATTTGCTGGACGACTGGCAAAACAGCTACCGGCCGGAGTTTCAGGGTATTAAGGTGCTGGGGCATCCTTATTCTTCCAAGGCTTATCATATTAAGGAATTTCTGGCCAGTAACCTGATACCTTATCATTCTGTGGATGCCAGCGGGGAAGAAGGAAAGTTGCTGATGCAGATTAATCAGGTGGATACTGCTGCTTTGCCGGTGGTCTTTTTTGAAAACGGGGAAATGGTTTCCTGTCCACCGATCATTGATATTGCCGCCAGGATTGGTTTGAACCCTACCCTGAAAAATGAAATCTATGATGTGGTGATTATCGGTGCCGGCCCTGCGGGTTTAGCCGCCTCAGTTTACGGCGCTTCTGAAGGACTGAAAACATTGCTGGTAGAGCGGCATGCGCCAGGTGGACAAGCAGGTACCAGCTCCCGTATAGAGAACTATCTTGGTTTCCCTTCTGGTTTGAGTGGTGCAGAACTTACCCGCCGTGCCATTACACAGGCAACGCGATTTGGAACAGAATTTTTGTCGCCCCAGTCGGTGAAGGAAATTAAGCTCAAGGCAGATTATAAAATTGTTTGCCTGGAAAGCGGTACGGAAATCAATACACGTGCGGTAGTAATTACCACAGGTGTTGATTACCGTAAACTGGATACTCCCGGCATTGCACAATTTACCGGGGCAGGAATTTATTACGGGGCTGCCACTACAGAAGCAGCGTCCTGTAAGGAAAAAAGTGTGTATGTGCTGGGAGGAGGTAACTCCGCGGGCCAGGCAGCAGTGTATCTTTCCCGGTTTGCCAAAGAAGTCTTTATCATTATCCGGAAAAGTGACCTGACGGCTACCATGTCTTCTTACCTGATTGATCAGATCAATGATATCCACAATATTGTGATACTGAATCATAGCGAAATCGTGGAGGCTACCGGTACCGACAGGTTAAATGGTCTGAAAATAGAGGACCTGAATACCAAAGCAATAAAAGAAGTGACTGCCGATGCCTTATATATATTTATTGGTGCAAGGCCATATACAGATTGGCTGGGGGATCTTATTATAAAGGATGAGAAGGGGTATGTACAAACCGGCAGAGAAATGAAGTCGTTTGACTATTTTGGTAAACTATGGAAGCTGGACAGAGAACCCTATTTACTGGAAACCAGTTGTCCTGGCATATTTGCTGCCGGTGATGTGCGCTCCGGCGCTATGAGCCGTGTAGCCTCTGCGGTAGGAGAAGGGTCTATGAGTATCAGCATGGTGCACAAATATTTAGCGGAAGTTTAAATCTTTTTTATGTCAATATGTTCACACCTGGAAGCCATTACAGATATCAGAATCGGGACGGAGCATGTATGTGAGGAATGTATAAAACACAACGGTACCTGGCTGCATTTGCGCACCTGCCAAACCTGTGGCGCCACGCTTTGTTGTGACGATTCTCCTGCACGGCATATGACACAACATTACCATGCTACCACGCATCCGGTGGTTGCTTCTGCAGAACCCGGCGAACAGTGGTTATGGTGCTATGTGGATAATTCTTTTGCAGAATATTAATCAGGGAGATAAAAATAGCTACACAGCAGCCGGCAGGAACGAACTCCTGCCGGCTGCTGAATATTTAGCACGCAGGTATATTTTTATAATTTTAAAAATTATAAAATATATACAAACTTTTCTCATATTCGAAAAGTAAATTTATATTGCTTCCATAAATGATTGTAATGGGATGTAACGTTATGAAATCCACATCGACTTTCAACTTTAGGTAAAACCAATTCAATACAGAGGCCGTTTTTATACAATAGTTCACCGTTATAGTTACTTGTCGAACTAAGCTAAATCGATTTTTAACAGGAGTATCAGCCAGGAATCAGCAAAGTTAATATCCACGTAATATTAAGCGATTACATTTGTAGGGACTTGTTATTTTCCAACTATGTTCGGGCATAAGAAATTATCTTTCCAAAATACATCCGCTACTTCGCGTCAGCAGGATTTTGAATCATCTGTAACTGCTTACTGGGACAAGCTATTAGGCATTGCCGTGGCTAAAACCAATGCGCACGATGCATTTGATATTGTACAGGATGTATTGCTTTCTCTCTGGGAGAAATGGGAAGAGGTGCCCAAAGATGAAACACTGGAGTTTTACCTGCTCAACGCCCTGAAGTTCCGCATATTTAAATATTACCGCACCAATGGCCGCTATCAGGCACATCTCAGAAAGCTGGAAGTATTACTGAATGATACACTTGAAATCCCCGGTGCGCTGGCTCCGGAAGATTTATACGGTCTGAAAGAAGGCATTATAAAGGACGCTATGGAGATCCTTTCTCCCAGCCAGCGTCAATTATTTGTACTACGCGTACAGTATCATTATTCCTACCAGAAAATAGCGCAACAACTGGGTATAGATCCTGCATCAGCAAGGGTTTTGTACAGTCGCGCCTTAAAGCAGGTGAAAGCACATATCAAAGAAAATCCTGCCTTGTCTGCCAGCCTCGTTTCTTCTTTTTTGCTGTTTACAATTTCTTAACATTCCCCTTAGTTAACATTTTTTGCTCTCCGGGTATTCACCTATAGATGGCACCGAAAAAATACCCAAGGGCTCATGCTCTGTTAGAAAAATTTTATGCAGGTAAATGTACACCGGAAGAACTGGCCATATTAGACAGCTGGTATGACGGTTTAGGTAATGACGCAGATATGCCTGCGGCAGATGCCAGCCATTACCAGCAACAGTTTCTGGCTAATTTCCGTAATGGGCTGCCCGGCGCAAAAATCGTCTGGTGGAAACAATCTGCTATTAAATGGACCGCCGCTGCTGCCAGCATTTTATTACTGTCAGGTGCAGGGTATTGGTGGATACATCCCGCTAAACAAAAAACAAATCCATCCGCAGATAATGCGGCTTTCCTGGTCACCAACGAAACCAATCACATCAAACTGGTGATATTGCCAGACAGCTCCCACATCTGGCTGAATGCTGCCGCCTCGCTGCGCTGGAAAGAAGACTTCAATCAGAAAGTCCGGAGCGTACAACTGACCGGCGAAGGATTTTTTGATGTACACGGACAAACAGGTAAACCTTTTATTATCCACACCAGGGACCTGACCATACAGGTATTGGGCACACAGTTTAATGTAGAAGCTTATCCGGCAGAAGGCTTGACACGCGTATCGCTCGTACAGGGTAAAGTAAAAGTGCGTGCAGGAAAAGATAATACCATTCTGAAGCCAGGCTATGCAGCGGTTTATAACAATGAAGAAAAAGGAATAGCTGTCAATGAAACAGATGCCGGTAAAGTAGCGGCATGGAGAGAAGGCGCATTCAGCGCTACAGATCTGCCGCTCAGAGATGCCGTAATGCGCTTGTGTACCCGCTACGGATACAATGTTCGCTGGGAAAATGCACAGGGCGCAGACAAAAATATTTCTGTGATGTTCAGAACAGACACTTTCACAAAGATGCTCGACAACCTATGCTACATCAGTCGTAAGCGATATCGCATTTCCGAAAGACAGGTTACCATTTATTAATACACGTGCGAACACTCCTGAAAAAATCAACACATGAAAATGAAATGTACCATTTCAGATCAGTACTCCCGTAGAAGCGGGCCAACTGCATCCCGTATTAAACGATTCCTTTTATTGGGATGCACCCTTTTGCCGGCTACATTTGGCTACGCACGGCAAAGCGGGTTGAACGAAAAAGTAAAACTGGATATTTCCCGTGCCTCCCTATCCCAGGTGTTGAATGCATTGGGCTCCCAGAGCTCTTTTACGTTCAACTATGTAAAACAGGATTTCGACAAAATTATGGTCAGCGATTTTAAACCGGACAACATCACGTTGAATGAAGCACTCAACCTGCTCCGGAATAAATCAGGCATAGAGTACAGCGTAAGTGACAAGGCGATCCTGCTGAGAAAAGCAGAGAAAGACCCGGTAACACAAACTACCCAGGTAGCTGCCACCCATAAAATTACCGGTAGAATTACCACCGAAACCAAGGAGCCTATTCCTGGTGTTTCTGTATGGGTGAAAGGAACAAAAACAAGAACAGTAACAAATGCAGATGGAAGATATGAGATCACTGCGGAGAACGAAAAGTCAGTACTGGTTTTTAGTTTCGTAGGATATGAAACCATAGAAGCAGTGGCAGGTAGTGCTGAAACGCTGAACTTCACGCTCAAAATAAGCAGCAGTGGTTTGAATGAAGTAGTGGTACTGGGTTATGGTACTGCGAAAAAAGGTGACCTGTCTGCTGCGGTATCTGTAGTACCGGATATGAAGCAGATCAAAGAACGTCCGGTGATGGATGTTGCCGGCATGATCCAGGGTAGAGTACCTGGTATTACGGTGGTAAATAACGGTGGTCATACCAGCAGCCCCAATAATATAGTGATCCGCGGTGTGGGATCTCGTAAGGATGAAAGTGTGTTGTACGTAGTAGATGGGGTACCTGGTGCACCTTACAATCCGGCTGACGTGGAATCTATCACAGTGTTGAAAGATGCGGCTTCAGCTGCCATTTATGGCGCATTCTCTGGTTCTGCAGGTGTAATATTGGTTACTACCCGTCAGGCGGCTAAAGGCCAACCTTCTGTTCAATATACGGGCTTTGTAGGTGCAAAACAGGCATGGCGTACATTACAATCACTTACTTCAGAAGATGCAGCGAAAGTCAGTAACCTGGCACAAACCAATGCCGGCGCCCGGCCATTGGATGGTTGGGATCCAGCCAAGAATCCATATGGCGCGGTAACCCGCACCGACTGGATGAAAGAAATTTTCCGTACCGGTTTGATACAAAGACATAACATCAGCGTAAATGCCGGAACAGATAAATTTTCTACGCTCTTTCAGGCCCGTTATGAAAATGAAGAGGGTACCCTGTTAAATACCTATAATAAAAATATTTCCTTAAGATTTAATACTACTTACGAGTTTACTAAAAATGTAAAACTGCGTCAGGATATCTTCTGGAATAATAATGATAACAGGGATGCAGAAACAGCCAGTGGTTACACCGGTGTTATTACATCTGCCATCTATATGCCGCGTTCTGCTACTCCTTACTATGAAGACGGAACATTTGGTGGTGTTGGTCCCAGAGGTAATATCTACAACGGAATCTATGGTGATGCGGTAAACCCGGTTGCCAGCTTGCTGAGAAACCAGCCTTATAATAAGAAAAGTGACCTGCAGTCAGTAACAGAGTTTACGATTTCAGATATTATTCCAGGCCTAACCTATTTGTCTCGTTTTGCCTATCGTCAGAACAATGGCTTATGGAAAAATTTTGAGCCCAAGAGAACAGAGCCAGGCAAGCCTAATGATCAGAACAGATTAAGTTACTCCTCTGATAAAGGGTATAAATGGATCTGGGAAAATACACTGAACTATAACAAAATAATCCAGAAACATAACATCGGAGCAATGGTGTCTATGACGGCACAGGAAGAGTCCAATCGTAACTTTTCTGCATCGGCATCGGGCCTGGAATACGAAGCGGATTGGTCCCAGTTCTTTGTAAATGCAAGTATTTTTGATAAAGAACGGCCAAAGGATGATCAGTGGAAAGACCGTTCCGCGTCTTATGTAGGAAGAATTGCCTATAGCTGGGCTGATCGTTATTTTGTAACAGGAAGTTACCGGTATGATATTGCTGGTCGCCTGGCGGAAGGCTATCGGGCCAAAGGTTTTCCCGGCGTTACAGCTGCCTGGAAAATCAGTTCTGAACCCTTCTTTAACGTAGCGGCTGTAAATCTGCTTAAAATCAGGGGTAGCTGGGGCCGCATTGGCAACATCGGATCTATTGACCGTAATTATGGGTATCCTACGCTGCTTCCAGGTTCTACTTACCAAATCGGTAACGGAGCACCATTAACCACTTCTTTATCAAACCCAGGGTTATTTAACCCTGCGCTTTCCTGGGAAACTTCTCAGCAAACAGATCTCGGTATCGATATCAGCATGTTCAGACAGCGTCTGAGTATTACTGCCGATTATTTTGATAAGCTCACGTACGATCTCATCAAACAACAGGATACCAAATGGCCTAATACCTTTGGTTATGATGCGCCTTATCTTAATCAGGGTAAGATCAGCAATAAAGGAGTGGAAGTAGCCGCCACCTGGAGTGACCATATAGGAGCAGTAGGTTATAGTCTGGGTGCTAACATCGCCACCTTAACCAATCGCGTAACTTATATTGATGATAACAAAGGGTCTTTCTGGTCGCATGGTGATAGTTACAGAGGTGTACTTACACCCTTCCGTTCTACAGTAGGACAACCATATTACTCTTACTGGTTGATTCAATCAGCAGGATTGTTCCAGTCTGATGCAGAAGCTGCGGCTTATCAAAAAGGTGGTCAGGCGATTCAAAAAAATGCAAAAGCCGGCGATATCAAATTTGTTGATCAGAATGGAGATGGAAAAATTGATGATGCAGACCGTGTATACATGGGCAATGCATTCCCTAAACTGACTTATGGATTTAACGCCAGCTTTACCTGGAAAAATTTTGACCTCAGCATATTTATGCAGGGAGTAGGTGGTGTGAAACTGTTCAATGCTTTCAAGATGACTACCTTAAGTGGTTCTGAACAGGGATACAACCGCTGGGATAAAATTAAAGATGCCTGGACGCCGGAAAATACAGGATCCAATATACCACGGGTTCGTGCGAATGATCCCAATGGTAACTTCGGTACTAACTCTGACTGGTACCTGGAAAATGGGAACTACCTGAGATTGAAAAATCTGCTGATAGGTTATACTTTCCAGAAGATGAGCTGGAATAAAGGACTGCGTGTGTATTTCAGCGGCGACAACCTGCTCACCTTTACCAAATATTCCGGTATGGATCCGGAAGTGGGTGGTATAGGTCTTGACGGTGGTCAATTCCCTGTTTCCCGTGTGTTATCTGTGGGTGCTAATGTTAAATTCTGATCAAGCCAAACTGTATTATTATGAAATCAAGAATCAATTATATATGCCTGCTGGCATCAATCACCGTTGGTTTAAGTGCCTGCACCAAATGGGTAGACTCGAAACCTTACGGTGCGCCTTCTACGGCATTTTTCTGGCAAAGCGATAATGACCTTGTGAAGGCAACAACAGCTATGTATGAAACCATGCCCAACGAATCTACCTGGGGCAGGAATCTTTTCTGGGTGCAGGATGCGAGTGATGACCTGATTGTAGGAAGAGCAAAGGCCGATGGTGAAAATATTAAGAACTTCATTCCAAGTGGCCGGGAAGGTTATCTGACAGGCGGTTGGGAAGATTTGTATAAAACCTTAAACAGGGCTAACCAGGTAATACAGGGTGTGCCTACTTCTAAAAACACCTCAGAAGCTGCGCGTAACCAGGCACTGGGCGAGGCGTATTTTATGAGAGGATTTGTACACTTCTGGATTGCCTACGTATGGGGACACAAAGACCAGGGCGTTCCTTTTGATGGACCTGAAAATCCGGAGTTCGGAAAACGTATACCTCCGCAATTAGCATCTGTAAAAGATAACTATGCACAGGTAGTCAGTGATATGCAGAAAGCGGCTGACCTGTTGCCTCTCTTTGAAACATATACCGCCAAAGATCAGGGTAGGGCCCATAAAGCGGCTGCCTGGGGATACATGGTGAAAGCATATGCTTATTGGGCGCAATACGATCAAAGCAAATGGGCGCTGATACCTGCCCTTTGCGATAAGATCCGTGATCAAGGTCATCGCGCGCTGATCAAAGACAAGCCAGATGGGAAACAAAACTACAAAGCAGTATTCGCCATTGCTAATAACTGGAGCTCAGAATATATCTGGTCTGTTACTTCCGGTACACAGGGCGGATCTGAATTTCCTGGTGTAGTATTGGAAAATAAAGGTTGGAATAGTTTTAACGGCTGGGGCTATTTTCAGCCTACAGAAGAATTGTATGATGAATATGAAGCCAATGATCCCAGACGTGAGGCAACCATCCTTAAATTTGGAGATAAATTCACTTATTTCGGACTAAATTTTTCCTATTACTCCACCAACAGCTTGTCAGGCTTCCAGATCAATAAATACATGGAGCCATACTCCTATGGAACTGATGGTAAGTCAAGCACCAATCCTAATATTAACCAAAGTCCTGATTATCCTACTACCGCACTCAATTTGCCTTTAATGCGCTATGCTGAAATTTTGCTGTTTAAAGCAGAGGCGCTGATTGCACAGGGTAAGAACGGTGAAGCGGCCGCTCCTTTAAATGAAGTACGCAGCCGAGTTGGGTTGCCTGGTATCGCCAGTCCTACCATGAATGACCTGAAGCATGAACGCCGGGTAGAATTAGCCTGCGAATGGACAGACAGATTTCAGGACCTGAAAAGATGGGGAGACTATGCGAAGATCAATGCGCCATTACATGGACGTCTCCACACTAATAGCTCAGATCCGGTATCTCCGTATACGATTAAAGAAGTATGGCCTGCACGTCATTTCGATCCGGCTAAACATATGGCGTGGCCTATGAATCCGGACGTGGTGAATAAAAGCGATGGTGCTTACAAACAAACACCAGGATGGTAAAATAGAATTACGAATTAGGAATTACGAATTACGGATTTGTGGGTAGACAGTAARCGYTTACTGTCTACCCACAAATCCGTAATTCGTAATTCCTAATTCGTAATTTATGTTGTACTTTATAGGGTAATGCTAATTGCCATGCCCAAAATATTGCTCTTTACCATTATACTGTTCTGTTGCTTTTGTCTTGAAATGAGCTGCGCTACCTCCGGGGCAGAACATCCCCCTGATACGCTCTCCGTGGTCGTAAAGCCGCTGTTTAAGGACTTCATGGGCATTAACGGGCATATTACCTTCAAGCCGGCTTTATATGGACAGGTTTGCCGCCTGGTGCGTAATTATCATAACATCAACTGGGATGTAAACGCAATAGGCGATTCTCTGGCGATACCAGTAACGGTTAATCATCTCAACTGGAAGAATGATGTATACGGCCCCTGGAAAAGTGCCGGCTTTGAAACAGATATCTGTTTGCAGYTTCTGAGTTTTGGAGTAGGCTCACCGGATTACCGGCAACGCTGGACCGGCCATGAACAGTGGGCATATGATTATGGGAAAGCTATGGCCACCTACTACGGCCCTTCTGGTAAGGAAAAGCTAAATACTTCTTTCGAAATAGATAATGAACCCGGTAACAGGTTTGATCCGGCATTATTTAAAACACTCTTTACAAAAATGGCGCAGGGGATCCGCGACGGTGATTCCATGCTAAAGATTGTAACACCGGCAGTGGTAGCCGGTAAAGGGGATAATTATTCACAGGGTTTAAATAATTTTTATGGAGATAAAGACATACTACCCCTGTATGATATCATCAATTTACATACCTATGCTACCATAGAAAAAACGCTTACCAATGACAATTCCTGGAACAGGAGTTTTCCGGAAGATAATTCCCTGCAATACCTGAAAGTAATAGACGATGCCATTACCTGGCGTAATGAGCATGCACCGGGGAAGGAGGTATGGGTAACCGAATTTGGATATGATGCCTGTACACCGGCGGCCATGAAACAACGGAAAGACTGGGCACTGAAGCTCAACTGGCAGGGTGCCAGCGATTTGCAGCAGGCACAATACCTGGTGCGTTCTTTCCTGGTATTTGCTGCCCGCGATGTTCAACGCGCCTACTTATACTATTACAATGATGAAGATGAAGCTTCTTTCCATGCGGCTTCCGGGCTGACACGCAATTTTAATCCGAAACAGTCTTTCTGGGCAGTGAAGCAGCTGTACCAGACACTGGGCGATTATCGCTTCCGCCGCATCGTACAAAAGAAAGAAGGAGAGTTGTACGTATTTGAATTTGAGCATAGCAAAGATTCGCAGTCGCTGATATGGGTGGCCTGGTCGCCTACCGGTGCCAGTACACAGTATAAAGACAGCTATCAGCCGCATGTAATAAAAGCAACACTCGATAAGCTGCCGGGACTGCCGGAGCGTATAACGGGCATGGCTACTGCAGATGCACCTGCCCCCCCGGTTGCCTGGGAAAAGGCGGGAGACAGCAGCATCCAGGTAACGGTAGGCGAAAGTCCTGTCTATATTACAATCCGTAAAAAATAAAAATCCCCGGTCTTACCGATGGTTTTTTAAATTAGCGGGATGAATCACCCAAAGACCAATACCCGGCGCCCGTTTGTTTTATCCGGAGGTGGCGCCCGTGGCTATGCCCATCTGGGCGTGTTAAAAGCATTTTCAGAGCATAACATTTTCCCGGAAGCCATTTCAGCTACCAGCGCAGGGTCTATTGCCGCCGCCTTTATATGCGACGGCTACAGCACCGATGAGGTGAGAGAAATATTTAAGCAACATAAGCTCGGGCTGTCTATGCAGTGGCGGAACTGGCGTGCCGGTTTCCTGTCTCTCAAAAAAGTAGAAGAAGTACTGAAGCAAACACTACGACATAAAACATTCGAAGAACTAGACATTCCTTTATACATTACGGCCACCAATTTTGTTACCGGCGATCAAACCATTTTCAGCGAAGGAGATCTGATTCCGGCTATCCTGGCAGCATCTTCTGTGCCGTTGCTCTTCCCTCCGGTAGAAATTGCAGGTGCCCAATATGTAGACGGCGGCCTGTCCGGCAACCTGCCCATAGAACCACTGATGGCACAATACAGGGATATCATTGGTGTACATGTAAACCCGCTGACGCCTTATAGCCCCACCAACGGTTTCCTGGCTAATGTAGAAAGAACGCTGCACCTGGCTATCCGCGAACCGGTGCTGAAAAACAAATTGCTGTGCAGCTATTTTATTGAACCCACAGAATTGGGAAAGTTTGGGATGTTTGAGTTCAACCACCTGGAATCGATCTATACTATCGGTCTCGACTATACGCGAAATTTATTGCAGCAGGAACCGGTGATGTAAGGGGCTAAAGTGAAAATCTAAATTCCCTCGTATGGCTTCCTGGTATACATTCAAAATGAATCGATGAAAAAAGTAATAGCAACGCTTATACTATTGATTGCCTTGATGGCCGTCCATGCGCAACAAAAAGAAGTCCCCGTATTTGTGTCGGGTACGGATGGCTATAAAGCATTTCGTATTCCTGCTTTTATCCGTTTGCCCAATGGAGAACTGCTGGCTTTTTGTGAAGGCCGGGTAAACGGTATGGATGATTATGGAGACATTGATATGGTGATGAAGCGAAGCACCGATGATGGAAAGACCTGGTCCGCCCTGCAGGTGATAGCAGAATCAGGAACATTGCAGTTGTCCAACCCCGGACCGGTAGTAGATCTCACCGACCCGGCCTATCCCGGCGGCAGAATATTCTTTTTCTATAATACCGGCACTGTGCGGGAAGGTGATATTATCAAAGGCAAAGGCATCAAGCGTTGTTACTATAAAACCTCGGCAGACGGTGGTCATACATGGGATGCGCCGGTAGATATCACCTTGCAGATACATCGTCCTAAACAACCAGGAATAGATCCGGCATTTAATTTTGCGGAAGACTGGCGCTATTATGCCAATACACCAGGGCATGTGATGCAGTTTCAGGAGGGGGCTTTTAAAGGCCGGATTTTTATAGCGGCCAATCATACTGCTGGTCCCGCCGTAGCGCATGCGGCACACTATGTGGCGCACGGCTACTATACAGATGATCACGGCAAAACATTTAAGGTGGGCAACAACATCACAGTACCAGGCAGCAATGAATCTATGGCAGTGGAGCTTTCCGGTAATAAACTGATGATGAACAGCCGCAATCAGAACCGGCAGGATATCCACGTACGACTGGTGTCAATAAGCAGCGATGGCGGCGCGACCTGGGACACCACTTACCGCGATATGCAGCTCACCGATCCTGTTTGCCAGGGCAGCATCCTGAACATAGGCCGCTCCGGTAAAAAGAATATACTGGCATTTTGCAATGCGGCCGACTCACTGGAAAGAGACGACCTGACGCTCCGCATCAGCTTCGATGACGGGCAAACCTGGAAAAAAAGTTATCGTATTTATAAAGGCAATGGTTCCCGTAAAGCAGGTTATGCATATGCTGCTTATTCAGACATTGTAAAGCTGGGCAGGAAAAAAATAGGCGTGCTATATGAAAAGGATCAATATACCTCCATCGTTTTTACAGTGGTGAACTGGAAGTAATTGCAGTGCCTTCGGGTCGGTAGTATCCCTGCCATATAAGTTTATTTACCTCAAATATAGGCTGGCAGCTCATTGCCGGCCTTTTGTTTTATACCCCCCTGCATCATTGTCGCAAAGTCTACTCTATTTTGTCGTATTCCCCCTTCCTGCGTGTTGAATAGTCATGGTATGTTTGCATTAACAAAAACGATCACAATAAAAACTTATAAAAATGAACACAGCAACAAAAAACATGATCACCGTATCTGCCATTGTAAATGCACCAGTTGCAAAAGTTTGGGATGCCTGGACAAACCCCGTACACATTGTTAAATGGAACAGCGCCTCCGATGACTGGCATACGCCTAAAGCAGAAAACGACATCCGCACCGGTGGAAAATTTCTGTCACGTATGGAAGCAAAAGATGGCAGCTGGGGCTTTGATTTCGCAGGAGTATATGACGAAGTAAAAGATCATGAACTGATTGCCTATACGCTCGGTGATGGCAGAACGGTAACCATTACTTTTGAAGGCGAAGGTAATACCACCAAAGTAACAGAAGCCTTCGAAGCAGAAGCGGAGAACTCCCTGGAAATGCAGCAGAGCGGCTGGCAGGCCATCATGGATCATTTCAAAAAGTATACAGAATCCATTACCAAATAATATTATCCTAATGAAAACACTGATTGTTACACTCGCGCTGATCGGTATCTTCTTTATTCCAGGTCATGCACAATCATCGAATGGTAATCATATGAGTACGTTAAAAACATCTGGTTATGCACCTGTTAATGGACTGAAAATGTACTACGAAGTACATGGTGCAGGAAAGCCACTGGTATTGTTGCATGGCAGTTATATGAATATTGACCTGAACTATGGGCAGCTGATACCAGAGCTTGCAAAAACACACCAGGTGATAGCACTGGAAATGCAGGGCCATGGCAGAACAGGAGATATCGATCGGGCATATTCGTATCCCGCAATGGCCAGCGATGTAGCAGCATTATTACAGTACCTGAAAATAGACAGTGCCGATGTGTTAGGCTACAGCCTGGGAGCTACCGTAGCACTCGAACTGGCTATTGAACATCCATCTCTCGTAAATAAACTGATTATTATTTCCTCCGTGTATAAATACGATGGATGGGTACAGGCAGCGAGAGATATTTTCTCCACCATGAAACCTGAGTTCCTGGAACAAACACCGCTGAAAAAGGAGTACGACAGACTCAGTCCGGATAAAAGTCATTGGAAAGCATTTGTAGCCCAAATGATCAAATTTGATACCGCCACTTTTGACCTGGGTGCAGATAAAGTAAAGCAGATAAAATCACCTGTGCTGATTATTAACGGAGACAACGATGGTGTAGACCTGAACCATGTGGCGGAAATGTACAGACTTTGTGGCGGCGGTATTTTTGGTGATATGACAGGATTACCCAAATCACAGCTGGCAATTATACCCGGCGCTACCCACGTAAGTCTGATGATGGAAACCGGTAAGTTAACCAACCTGATAAGCCCGTTCCTGGCTAAATAATCTTCCCTCTATATATTTTCAACGGCCGCATGAATCGTAGATTTATGCGGCTGTTTGCTGTAATGACCGGAAATGGACACCGCTGTACTAAAAGTGAACATCCATAAAGGCAGAGGAGTTATAAAATATTGATTATCAAATAATATTCATCAGGTATTGTATTTGTGGAATGGATAGTCCTTGTATCGTAGCTTAGTGCTTTTGCAAAAGAAGCGCATTCATTTTATTTTTTTAATAGCTGTAAAATGCTCAAAAATAATATCAGGATCATTTGGCGAAATCTCTTAAAGGATCGTCAGTTTACTTTGCTGAATTTATTAGGTTTATCTACCGGCCTGGCCTGCTCCTTATTACTATGGTTATGGATCAGTGATGAGCGCCATGTGAATAAATACAATGAAAAAGATCAGCACTTATATCAGGTGATGGCGAATGTGAAAAGTAATGATGGTATTTATACCATGAACAATACACCAGGGCTACTGGGGAAAGCATTAAAGGAAGAAATACCTGAAATTGAACATGCCGTATCTGTACTCCCCGCCTCCTGGTTTCCTTTCAAAGGGATCATTACCATTGGCGATACCCGTATAAAAGCAGGAGGACAGTATGTAGGGAAAGATTACTTCAACGTATTTACCACTCATTTGATAGCAGGAGATGAAAGCCAGGTGCTGCAGGATAAATCCAATGTGATTATTTCTGAAGAGCTGGCGCGTAAATTTTTTAATACTACCACAGGCGTGGTGGGTAAAACATTAAAATGGGATGCAGGGGAATTCAGCGGTTTGTATACCATCTCCGGCATATTCAAAAGCAATCCTCCATCTGCTACAGAGCAGTTTGACCTGATGTTTAATTACGACCTGGTACTCGAAAAGAGGCCAGGATTATTGGAATGGGGCAATAATGATCCAAACACGTTTGTAATTGTAAAGGATAAAACAAACATTGACCAACTCAATCATAAGATCGAAAATTTTGTAGCGAACAAAAATAAGGATGCAGGCATTAGTTTGTTTCTTGGAAGGTTCTCCGATCAATACCTGTATGGGAAATATGAGAATGGCGTACAGGCTGGTGGAAGAATTACTTATGTCAAAATGTTTTCTATTATTGCGATTCTCATATTGCTGATTGCCTGTATCAATTTCATGAATTTATCTACGGCAAAGGCTTCGCGCAGAATGAAAGAAATAGGCATTAAGAAAGTAATGGGCGCCAGTCGGGGTACTTTGATTGCACAATATATGGGAGAGTCTATGTTGATGACTTTCCTGTCGATGATCCTGGCCATCATTTTTGTTGTCTTCCTGATACCTGTTTTTAATGAAATTTCCGGTAAACAGTTAAGTCTGCATTTCAGTATGGAACTGATGTTGACAGTATCAGGCATTGCACTGATCACTGGTTTGGTGGCCGGCAGCTATCCTGCTTTATATCTCTCCGGATTTAACCCGGTAGCGGTTTTAAAAGGAAAGCTCAATACTTCTTTTGGAGAGGTGATGGTACGTAAAGGGCTGGTGGTATTCCAGTTTACGCTATCTGTAGTATTCATTGCAGCTGTGTTGATCGTTTATAAACAGTTGAGTTTTATCCAATCAAAGAACCTGGGATATAACCGGGAGCATTTGATCCATTTTGAAATTCCATTGGAAGAAGACTCCGTAAAAATGAGTCATGCGGCGGCTTTCGTAAACGAGTTGAAAGCTATTCCAGGCGTGGTAAATGCCTCCAGCTATTATCATAACCTGATGGGCGCACACGGTGGAACTTCTTCGCTGAAGTGGCCTGGAAAAGATCCTCACGCTGATATCGATTTTGCAAATATTGAAGTAGGATATAATTTCCTGGAAACAGCCGGTATCAATATTAAAGAAGGACGTAACTTTTCTGTGAGCAATAATGCGCACAGGGAAATTGTCTTTAACGAAACCGCTATTAAAAGAATGGGATTAAAAGAACCTGTTGGCAAAACCATCCGGCTGTGGGGAGAAGACCGGCAGATAGTGGGTATCGCAGCTGATTTTAATTTTGAATCATTGTATCAGTCGGTACAACCCTGTTTTTTCCAGGTGTACCCGGTAATGCCCAATATCATGGTGAAGGTGAGCGGCGACAGGGAGGAACAAGCGATTGCTGGTATCCGTAAAGCGTTCCAGCGGTTTAATCCGGGAATGGCATTTGAATACCGCTTCCTCGACGATGACTATCAGGCCATGTATGTCGCCGAAATGCGAATCGGTAGCTTATCCCGTTATTTTGCTGGTTTAGCTATCATCATATCCTGCCTGGGCTTATTTGGACTGGCTGCTTTTACTGCCCAAAGGCGACAGAAGGAAATCAGTATCCGCAAAGTGATTGGTGCATCTGTGAGTAATCTTACATTATTGCTATCCAGGGACTTTTTTAAACTGGTATCCCTCGCAGTAGTCATCGCATTCCTGCTGGTGTGGTGGGGAATGAATCACTGGTTGGGTTATTTTGCTTATCGTATTCATATTGGGCCGGATGTATTCCTGATCACCGCCGGTGTTATTACAGCCATTACGCTGTTGACAGTGAGTTTTCAGGCCATTAAAGCGGCAGTAGCTAACCCGATAAAGTATTTGAAAGGGGAGTAGGTATTACTCCCCTTTTTCAGTAAGCCGCTCTTTTAATAGTCGTTGCAGCAGAGGCAAACTATCAATTTCGGAGGTGAGTTCTTCATTTCGCTCGTAGATTATTTTGCCGGATTTATCTATGAGTAATAATAAAGGCAGGGGAGCCGTATATGATTTGGCTAATGCCTCATCATTAAAGACTTTTATCCAACTGATCTTGTACTTTTCCACCGCAGCTAAAAAAGCAGTAGAATCATCGTGTACGGTATTGCTGATTATTTCCAGTTGGTCTGTGTTATAAGTGTCCCTTATTTTTTTGATGGTAGGTAATTCTGCTACACAAGGACTGCACCAGGAAGCCCAGAAATTAAGCAATACATATTTATTGCGGTAGTCGTGCAACGTTATTTTATGATGATAGATATCGGTAGTCGTAAAATCCAGTGCCATCGCATCTTTGCGTACATCTCTTCCTGCGAGTATTGCTAATACCGTTGCTCCTTCCACTGAATTTTTTAGACTATCCGGAAAAATGGAATGGTATAGTTTTCTGAGTGTGGCTACTGTTATATGTTGGTATCCGGGAGGAACACTCGCCCCCATATATACCATTTCAGTACGAAATATCCAGAAGGAATAGTATGCTGATTTATTGTCGATGAGGAATTGAAGTTTTTTGTCTTCTACTGCTTTTATTTTATCAAAAAATATTTGCCGTTCCGGACTGTTTAAGTCCATAATGGCGATGGCATGCGCTTCCCAATAGTCATCTTTGTCTTTTTGAACTGCCTCAATAAATGCTTGCAACTTTTCTCCTCCTGTCTTTTTTATATCCAGCGTGTTCACTAAGCGCGGATATTTTTGTGCTGGTGAAAAATCGATGACTGCAGCTTTGTTTACTACCCAATAAGAGCCACCATTGAATTTTTCGCCTTCCTTTGGATAAATACGGATAGTAGCATAACGAGAGAAATAGTTACCTGAAATTGTCATTTCATGATTCACAAAATTCGGAGTTATGCTAATATCATCTTTTCCATCGTCATATTTAATGACAAGGTTTTTTTCATTGACGGTAGCCGGGATAATTATTTTAACGGTAAAGTGTTTTCCTCCGGTAGCGGAAGGACGCAGGAATGCTAATAACAACAGGCATTTAAGCAGGATACTCGGCATGTTTTTTTCATTGTTGCACCGAAAGTAGGGGATTCATTGTTTTGTTGTAGAGGGGCGTGTTGCAATTTTTTGTTAAATGTACTTTTACCAGGAGTCACGGTATTTTTCATAAAAAAGCTTCCTGTGCATTAACAGGAAGCTTTTTTAGTCTTAGTAGTTTATATATTTTTCATCAAACGTTCCATCTGCGTATAAGTCGATCAGTCCATAACCCGGTGCGGTTTCCCGGTTGTTGCCTTTCCACCAGCCTCCGCTTACGGCACCATTACAGAGATAGGTGACATTGTTGTACACTACCTTGTCACGTAAGTGTATATGTCCGCTTAAACACAGCTTTACATTAGGATGTTGATAGAATAATTTAATGATAGCGGCGGTATCGGTATGCATATCACCACCCAGCATTTCCCATTTGTTCACAATGTTATCTTCAATCATCAGGGTAGCGGTAAGAATAGGAATATGTGATAGTACACATACGGGTGTGGTGGGTGGTGTATTTTTCAATTCATTCTCCAGCCAGTTGAATTGCTCCGGCCCTAATTTCCCGATGTACCAGGTGCCGTCAATATCAAGGTGCACACTATCCAGACAAATGAATTTCCAGCCATTTTTGGAAAAGCTGTAATAAGGTTTGGGTAGTTGCAGTTGTTCAAGGGAGTATTGTTTACCGTATAAGGCCTGGGTTTTGTTTTGCTCCTGCCACCAGATGTCGTGGTTGCCGAGCACATAATGTACCGGCAAACTGCATTCTGCAGTCATTACCGAATGCAGCAGTTGCCATTGGTTGCGGATGGTGGTTAGTTCTTCCTTGTTCATATCAAACACAATGTCGCCGCCATTCAGAATGAAATCTACTTTGGGTGTTTGTTGCTGTACATGGTGGAGGCAATCACGCAGATGCCTGGGGGCATCGAAATCATTTTTTAAGTGAATATCCGTCAGGTGCGCTATTCTTAGTGCGGGTGTTTCTTTAGAAAGCAGCTTTGAATAGGGAAGGGCAGGGGCCAGTAGCAGGCCTCCCATTTTCTTTAGCAGAGATCTTCTTTGCATCATGTATGGATCCGATTAGCATTAAAAAAGCAGGCAGCTCGTTACAACTGCCTGCAAAAAAATAATTTATCAGTTAACCGTGCTGGTTATGTGAGCAAAGTTAGAAATATGTGGAAACCCTGTATATTATGATCCTGTTAAAAAACTGTTTATTCCTTTACGGGAGCTTGCATGATGGCTTCCTGTTTTGATTTATAGATGTAGGCGGCTATTGTAGCTGCTACCAATGTTTCCACGAGCATATAGGCCAGTTGTGTGGCTATTTGCTGTGGCCGGAAGAAGATAAAACCGGATACCTCTGACAGGCGCTTGTAATATTGTATGAAAAAGAGAAGGTTCCCTAAAACGTTTCCGAAGAAATAGGAAGCGGCGGTAAATATAATGGCACTCCTGAAAATTTCATTTTTCTGGATAGATGCTTTGATACGCTGTAAATACAAGAAGGTAATGTAGGCCATCACCGATATAGAAATCACAACGCCCACTGCCGGCATGATTATTCTTACAGCTGGCTGATCATAACTCACGATGTCGTCTTGTAGCAGCATGGTGAATATCTGGGAATTCAGGTTACCCAGAAATACGACTACCAGGACTGTTTTAGCGATATAGAGGATCTTTAGATTATTTCCGGCTGCCGAATTAGATCTGTATTGTAGTAGCAGAAAAAATAGTAACAGGATAGGATAAAAGAAATAATTGGGAATCCCTTCTGTCTCAAACTTACCGCTATATGCAATGCATTGGTCCAGTATAAGCCACAAGCCGCCGCATATCCAGGCGATTACTTCGTGTACTTTGCTTTTGGTATAGAAAACAATAATGGAAAATATAAGTCCTGCTAATAGCACTGATAGGATAGCAAAGCCAATAATTAAGAAAAGGGAAAGGTAACCGGAATACATATTCTATATGGTTTAACGATGAATGAAGTCCGCCGCATATTCCACCCCATGGTGTTGAACACATGACATTTATCGACATAGATACAATAAAAATAGATGTTGAGTCCGTTTTTTCGCTAAAAAGGCCTGCAATTTCCGGTTTTTGTTCTTCGTCCAACAGGGTCAAAACGCCTGATTTCGGCTGTTTTTGTGACAACGGCGTTATATTTATAATACTAATATTAATATTTTTTAATGTAGAGAGCAAAATGACTTATTTTGCATGTAACTACTTGATTATGAATTAATTTTTGATATAAATGGTGGCAGATCTTCCTGACAATGGGTTACAGCGGGTATGCAGAAGGGAAATGACCTGAAAGGCAGCACTAGCCTGTATTTAATGGGGAGTATTGCGTTGCGGTAATCATAAAAGATTAAAAGGAAGCGAGAAGAGCAGTATAAAATAAATTTCGGGATATTTAAAACTATTTAGGTTGTTAAACTATATAAGTGTACCTTGGGCATAATTAATAAATAAAATATAATGCAACAAGGTACAGTTAAATTTTTCAATGAATCCAAAGGATTTGGTTTCATTACTCCATCTAATGGTGGTCCAGACATCTTCGTTCACATATCAGGTATTACTGGTGAGCTGCGTGAAAATGACAGTGTAACGTATGATGTAGAAAATGGTAAAAAAGGATTAAATGCAGTTAACGTAAAAGTTATCTAATTTTATATATCTTACTCATTGAAAAAAAGTATGCTGAAAAGCATACTTTTTTTTTGTGCTTTTTTTTGAAAAGCACGTGGCCGGTTTTTCCACTCTTATAACTAAAGCTAGCTACTACATTTTATGCGGCACCGCATTTAATAAGATATACTCCCGTTGATGTCCTTTAAAATGGAGGCTGTCTGCCGACAAGGTGACTGTTCTGGTGACCAGCAATTCATCACTGATAACTATCCCATTTTTAAAAGTGGTGTAGCCGGTCCAGTGCGCGGGGCCTGGCTCAACATCCACTTTCAGTTTTTTAGCCTCTTTTTTAGTGGTAATAGAGAGCTGTTTCAGGTCGTTGTCGAAGAAGCCTTCACTATTTCCTTCCCGCTGTAACGTAACGGTTTGATGGCGTTCATCCAATGCGATCACTTTTATCACCTGGATACCAGGTCCACCAAGTTCCCATGGCTGGGAAATGGTATGTTGCCAGGAATCGCCTTCGTGCAGTGATGTCCGGATAGGTCCCCATATCAATTCGCTGTAGAGTAAGCCACTGGCGCTGGTGTTGACGAACGACTTGCCATCATAACTGTTGGTGCCATTAAGCCCAATAATAGCTACAGCTTTACTTTCCGGCTGGCCGTCATAGAGGTCTGTTTCGTTAAATACAGGATTTGATCCGTCATTATTTACTACTTCATACCTGCTGCTGCCACTCACCCTGTATACAACAGGCAAAAAATCATCTCCCGAGTAAGCCATTGTCCTGGAATACACATTTGCCAGGGTATCTCCTTTCATTAATTTCAGTGTAAAATAGCCGGGGGCTGTAGTATGCTGGGCCTGACCGCTATAGGTGAGCCCCATTAATAGAAGTAAAGGGAAAAGAAGTATATGCTTCATAAAAATGGTTTAACTCATGGAAGGTGGGGGTAAAAACGGGTTAGGGAAAATCATTTAAATGGATAGTGGGATATTTTCAATTATAGCGCTGCCCCATTCAACAGCTATTTGGGAAGGGGCCATAAAAAGAAGAAGCTGTCTCATTTTGAGACAGCTTCTTCTTTTATCAGATGTAGTGATGATTATTGTTTTACGAAGGTACGTACTGATGTACCGAAGTTTCCATTAATGACTACATACTTAAGTGTTATAGTACTACCTGAACGAATGATGACAGGATTTGACAGCGATAACCCTCCAAGTGGAGTGGTTTGCTGTGGTCCCTCAAAAGTATTCACATCAGTAAATCCGATATAATACGGAAAAACAAAAGCAGCCGGAGCGCCTGCTACGCCGCCCACATTATCAATGGTATATAGCCCTGTACCAGCCTTTACAACATGCACAGGTTCTCCATTGGTATTACGTACATAGGTACCACTGATATCATCACTGGGAGGAACCGTGGTAACCAGTACCAGTCTCGCAGCGCTTGTCCGGTAGCCCCACAGATTTTTTGTGAGAAAATTAACCACATAGAAACCTGCATTAGCTGCGTCTACATTGTTGGATACCGGTGTGAGCTGAGTGGTGGTATTAGTGAGACTATCGAACCCGGTAGCGCCAGCATCCGTATAAGTACCACCAACACTTAAGGTAACCACCGGTGCGCCTTTCAGTGTAAGTTTAGGATAAACCGGTGTCACCATTTTCGTGTACACATTTTCCGATTTTTTCGTGCAGGCGGTGAACAGCAAGGAGCCTGCAAGGAAGATATATAATAACGCTTTCATGCCAAACAATTAATAGTTAAAAGAATGTTGAGGATGAAAAGCCAGTGGTATTATCACCAACGGCCTACTCCTTAATTTGCCCACCAAACTTTGTCGTATACCAGGTGATTGGTTTTAGGGGCATTTGGGTTCCTGGTCAACTCCGAAGAGGGGTACAGGAATATGCCCGGCCACCTGCCAGCACCGATAATAGACGCTTTTGAAATAGTAAAGAAGGAAGGATATCCGGTTCTTCTCCATTCGGTCCAGGCTTCTATTGTTTGGTTACCGTTCATGGCTGCCCATTTTTGTGTAATAATGGCCTTTATCTGTGTTTCCAGGGGAGCTCCGGTGGGATACGCGATCGCTGTCTGAGCAATATAGTCGGCGGCTCCATCTACCTCATAGGCAGCAAAGTTATCAGTAATACCCTGTTCGTACATAGCCTGCGCATCGCCTGTCAGCCATCCTCTTGCAATAGCCTCGGCCTGCAGGAAATCAGCTTCATAATCCGTAATCAGTTTTACGGGAGCCAGTGCAGAAGCAGCGTCCGTTGCATTAGCACCAGTAGCTGCGGATGGTGAAGAAACCGTAGTAGTGGGAGGATTATTGAAGCTACCCTGTGGAATGCCTACTACAGTGGTTCCTATCGGGGCATAAAACGCGTTCAGCCTGGGGTCGCTGTTACCACTATAAAATCCAACAGCAGTGGAGCTGGCAACCAGGTTAGGCGTTTTTGCCAGCACAGTACCTGCTAATGCGCCATAAAGCGGATTTTGCTGGCCACCGGTAGAGTTAAAGGTTTGCAAAGCTGATTCTCCAGGTTGAACAAAGTCAGCCCCCTGTAACGATTTCACAATAGTAGCTGCTCTGGCCGCATCTTTTTTCGCCAGGCGCAAACCCACTCTTAATTTGAGGGTATTGGCAAAGCGGTGCCATTTATCCATGTCGCCCCCGTAAATGAGATCGTCATTGCCAGGAGTGGCCTCATCCGGGTTGATTAATTTCGTGGCGTCATCAATCATTTTTACCAATCCGGTATAAATATCGCTTTGCGATTCATATTTCGGATTCAGGATCGATGTAGCAGCATCGCCCTGTAAGGCTTCACTGAAAGGTACATCACCCCATAAATCCGTAGTAAGCTGAAAGGAGTATGCTTTCAACAACATAGCAATCGCCACATATTGTTTCTGATTGGTAGTATTTCCTTTATCAATTACCTTCTGCAAATTTTCGAGGGCATCTATCTCAAGATTGCCCCACACGTTGCCAAAATCGCCTTCAGCAGGAGAATATTGGTCCAGGTTTTTGTATTGAGAAGAGTTGGGACTCTGCGTCCAGTATTGTGACCAGATACCACCATTGATTGATAGCGTATTGCCAACAGCATATGTAAGTCCCGTTTCGGCAGACGGAAGCAGCACGTTCACCGGCACATCTACTGCATTGTTGGGATCTTTATTTACATCCAGGAACTTTTTGCAACCCACTGACGAGAGCAGTAGGGTTGACAGAAAGAATAGTGCTATTATATTCGTTTTCATCAATTTTAATTTTTAGGCCCGGTTGAAATTAGAATGATACATCTACTTTAATACCCATGTTCCTGAGCGAAGGACTGGATAAGAATTCATATCCCTGTACGTTACTGGCTCCCTGCCCGTTGATTTCCGGATCAGCAAACTGGTTGGATTTAGGTACCCACAGGAACAGGTTATTGCCATAAAGCACTATACCCAGTTTGGTGAATGGTGTATGTCTTAACATAGACTGGCTGAAAGTATAGCCTATAGAAGCCTCGCGCAGTTTAACATAGCTGGCATCTATGATGTTTTCTCCGGCTGGCAGAACACTTGTAAAGTAATCGTACGGACGGAATTTGATACTGGTATTATTTACAAATTTACCGGTACCATCATCGTATACGGAGTTTGGAAATACATAATCCTGTCTGCCGTTAACAGCCGTTTCCTTTGCATATCCACCAAAGTCAATTACGCTCTTGGTGTTTGAATAGAATACACCACCTTGTTTGGTATCAAACAGGAATTTCAGCATAAATCCTTTGTAGGAAACACTACCACCGAAGGAAGCCATATAATCAGGCAGGTAAGAACCATAGTAGTTGGTGGCGTTGTTAAGTGGTTGTCCTGTTGCTTTGTCAATAATCACTTTGCCGCTCGCCGGATCAATAGCGAGACCGGTGCCATAGAAAGTACCGTATTTTCTTCCTTTGGCAGCTACCTGTGCCATCGCAGTAGTACCACTGATACCGGCGCTAATAGCTACCTGGTCCAGTTTATCGTTGATGTCAACTACTTTGTTATCTAATTTACTGAAGGTACCAAAGAGGTCTACGCGCAATCCGTAAGAAGTATTCACGGGTGTTGCCTTTAAACCTATTTCCAGCCCCTTGTTGGTCATTTCTCCCACGTTCAGGGTAATGTTATTAAACCCGGAGCTGTTAGGAATAGGAACGTCTACGATCTGGTTGGTGGACTTAGTACTGTAGTAAGTCACATCCAGGTTGATGATGTTTTTCAGAAGAGACAACTCAGTTCCTACTTCAAAGGAAGAGGTAAACTCAGGCTTCAGGTCAGGGTTTCCGATGAGCGTACGACGTGCAAAGCCGGGAATAGTGTTGTTGTTGCTCGAAATTGGAAACAAGATTTCACCAAAGTCACCATTCACATCAGTTTTGGTATAAGTGGTTTGCAGGCGGTAAGGAGGAGCATCTGCGCCTACTTTCGCATAACTAACCCGTATTTTTCCGAAACTCAGCACATCTGCAAAAGCCTGGTCTTTATACAACTCTGAAAATACAAAAGCACCGTTTACACTTGGGTAAACATAAGAGTTGTTGTTGGTAGGCAGGGTAGAGGAAATATCATTACGGATAGTTCCACCCAGGAAGAGCATGTTCTTGTAGTCGAAATCAGCTTCTCCGTAAAAGCCATATAATCTTCTTTGCGTAAGCGTATTGGTAGAATTAATAGGGCCGTTGGAGTTATCCAGGTTATAGAAATCAGGCACTATCAAACCGCCGGTGGTATTGGTTGCCGAAAAAAGATTGTTAACGGTGGTCATCCTCACGTTATTACCGCCTAACAATTTCATGTTCAGGTCTTTGGTCAACGCTTTGGTATACGTGATGATCAGGTCATGGTTGATCTGGCTGTAGTTGGTAATATCCTGAGAATATTTACCATTATCGTTCCAGTTATTTCCGTTATAAAACGGATCGGCTGGCTGATAGGAATATTTGGCGCCTTTTTCATACCTGCGATCGCTGTATATATCCGCACCTATACGTTCTGTGATATCCAGTCCCGCAATAGGTTTGTAGCTCAATGAAACTGTTCCGTTCACACGCTCTACAGAGTTGTTGTTTTTATAATTCTGCAGCAGGAAGTATGGGTTTTTCGTATAGGCACCATAGTATCCGTAGCGGGGTACACCTGCGTCATCTATAAACGTACCGTTGAAAGGATTGCTGAGATCTTTGAAATCAACGATAGGGGCATCCCGTGGCTGCTGGAATATGGAGTTGTAAACAGAGTTGGTTTGTCCGCCTAAAGGCAACTGGCTGGAGATATTGGTATATCCGATAGACGCCTGGCTGGAAAACTTCTCAGAAAACTCAGAAGAACCACTGAACCTTACACTATACTTATTGTAGTTGGTGGTAGGAATAATTCCTTTATTGTTTAATGCACCTACTGACAAGAAATAAGTAGATTTTTCATTACCACCGGAAACAGTGAGGTTATTATTAAAGGTCTGACCCTTGTCAAAGAAATCCTTCACATTGTTTGGAATGGCCTTGTATTCTCTTAGCTGTTGTTTGCCATTAATAATCTGGCCCCATGGTCTTTCTTTACCATCAAAAGGCTCACCCCAACTGAAGTTTTCCCTTCTGTCATCCGCAATACCTGCGTAAATGTTACCCTGTCCAAATTCATTCTGGAAATCAGGATATTTCAGGATGCTGGACAGTTGATAGCTGGTGCTGAAGTTGATCTGTGCCGGTGAGTTCTTTTTACCTTTTTTGGTGGTGATCAGGATGGCACCGTTAGACGCGATACTACCATACAATGCGGCAGCAGCAGGTCCTTTCAGTACAGTGATGCTTTCAATATCATTCGGGTTGATATCATTACCCCTGTTACCATAATCCACCTGGTCGTTCAGGAAGTCGGCATTCCGGATGTTATCATTGCTGACAGGAATACCATCGATAACAAAAACCGGCTGGTTAYTACCACTGAAAGAAGTAGGACCACGCAGGGTAATCCTGGAAGATGCACCCGGTGCATATCCTGAAGTGATGCTTAAACCGGCTACCTTTCCTGTAAGCGCATTGATCGGGCTGGTGTTGTCGCCAATGTCTTCTTTATTGATAGTGGCTACAGCATAACCAAGACTTCTTTTTTCTCTTTTTACACCCTGACCTGTTACCACTATTTCTGTTAACGAAGTGCGGATAGACTGTAAAGAAATATTGTATTTAAGACTGGAAGTAACTGGTACTTCCCTGTCGGTGTAGCCGATGAAAGTAAATACAAGGACATCGCCTTGTGATGCTGTTAATGAAAAATCACCTTTGGGGTCTGTTGCAGTACCCGTATTGGTGTTCTTAATTCTCACGCTTACACCCGGTAAGACAGATCCATCTTCCTGCGCCGTCACTTTACCGGAAATCTTTTGCTGGGCAAAAGTGAGTAGGGGCACTATTAACATAACCAGTGCCAGGAAAGCTTTGCGTAAAGCCCTCTTTGGATCCTTATTTGCACCAGAGATGAAAATAATAAGATGAGTTGTTTTTTTCCTCATAAACTTGATTTTGGTTGTGGTTTATTTAATGAAATTTTTTAATCGTGCTGGCAAATTCAACCCGTGATACGGAGGGCCATTAGAGGGTAAAAATGTATTATAGTATGGGATCATTGATTGATCATTTAATGATGAGAGCGGTAGTATTTTAATTAGAATTTTAGTTGTTACACGAATCCCATGTATAAAGGCATAACACAGCCCTTACAGCTTTTTCTTTGCTGAATTTTATACGAATGAATCTTCCGTTAGTACAGTAATACCATTAAACAAGACTATAGCCGAAAAAGTTTTTTAAACTTAAGGACCTTCCTCTTAGTATAACTCATTCTTCGTTCATTACACGTATTGTTTACATGGTGGAGGACAAAGGCGTAAACAGAGGGAATGCTTTACGCGAAGACAATTTTCTCATAAGCAATATTGATTTCTCATAAGCCAATTCTCATAAGCGATTTTTAAGCAATGCAGTGGCTAAATACACCGCTACCATCCTGATTACGTTCGTCGTCTCTTAGGTTAAAATGGTAATAACACTGCCAGAAATTAATAGCTGATGCTTCAATGATTAGCTATTAAGAGTGTGATCGTACTGGTATTCAAATTTTGGTAGTTGTTATGCGCAGGACATTTTTCACTAATAGAAACATCTTGCAGACATTAGATTTTGTTTGTTGATAATAAATTTAATCTCGTTTTTCCTTTTCTGTTGTTACTATTTTCTCAAAGCTATTTTTTAAACCTGGGCTCTATGACAGTTTTTTCTGTTGAAAGTTTAATCTGAAATTACTTGCTATTCTTAGTCAAGTGAACTCTATTTCGATACACTAAGATAAGCCTTTATTAGTAAAAAACTAATATCACAATAATTTTATCTGGGTTAGCATCGAAAGAAGTTTAAAGTATTGATTTTTAAGTCATAGTGAAGGTTTGGCTGTTTTATTTGTCAGCGGTTATAGTGGGGATAAATAGCGCCCAGGCTAAAGAAATGGCCGGTATCTTCTTATCAGTCATTTTCAGTGTAATGCCACAGTAGCGCACCTGTAGCGGTAAAAATTATACCGGATAGCCATGATTGCAGGAGCGTATTGCAGTTGGAAAGCGGAAAAATTTTATCTTGAAGAAAATTCAGTAGCAAAAAATGGATCAGATTAAGGCGGCTTTATTCGGACTGGCAGTTGGAGATGCATTAGGCGTACCGGTAGAATTCAGAGAGCGGGAAGGGCTGGAGCTCAGCCCCGTTACCGACATGGTGGGATACGGATCGCATCATCAGCCGGCAGGTACCTGGTCAGATGATAGTTCCCTGGCCTTTTGTCTGGCAGAAGCACTCACGACAGATTTTAGTCTGTCCCTGCTCGCAAAATACTTGGTTGATTGGCGATATAAGAATTTCTGGACAGCTCATGGAGAAGTATTTGATATTGGGGTTACTACCGCTGAATCGATTGAGCGACTGGCGAAAGGCATTGCACCAACCATGGCCGGCGGATTTTATGAATCTGAGAATGGTAATGGCTCGCTGATGAGAATCCTGCCATTGCTTTTCTATATAAAAGATAAACCCATTGCAGAACGGTTTGAATTAACCAGGGATGTATCTTCCCTTACACACGGACATATGCGTGCCGTTGTTGCCTGTTTTTATTACCTGGAGTTTGCCCGGCTGATCCTGCTGAAAAAAGATAAGTTCGAAGTATTTCTTTCTCTGCAGAAAACATTGCCCGCTTTCATCGTGCAGCAAGGAATCCATGCAGATGAAATAGCAAGGTTTAATCGCCTTTTTAAGGAAGATATTCATTTTGCACCTGCATCCATGATCAGTAGTGGTGGATATGTGCTACATACTTTAGAAGCAAGTATCTGGTGTATTTTGAACACCGATAATTACGCGGACGCCGTTTTGAAAGCCGTGAACCTGGGCGGGGATACGGACACTACAGGAGCCGTGACCGGCGGTCTGGCGGGGTTAATATATGGTCAGGAAGGTATACCGGAGAAGTGGATCGGCGAATTGGCGAGAAAGGAGGACATTGAGCTGTTGGGGGAAAGAATGGCTTATTTGGTAGCAGACAAATAATATAATAATGATACCCATCAGGACTTCATAAGTAATATAGCAACTGCTCCACTAATATCTAATTTCAGGATAGTCTCCAGCCAAAGCCATTGCCCCAATGGATTTACCTCGAGGAATGTATACGTGCCATCCTCTTCTACTATAAAATCATATGCGCCATAAACAAGTCCCATGGCCTGATGGAAGGCAAGTAGTTTTTTTTCAAACGCTTTTTCCAGTATAATGGTTTCATATTTCAAATCAAGCTGTTCTCTACGCCAATCCAGCCTGGCGTTGGTGTTTTCCTGGGAGTATATCTTTACAGGAAAAATGTGATCGCCTGCAATGGTTATTCTCAGTTCATATTTCTTATCAACATATGTTTGGAAGATACACGGCGCTATGGATATATTTTCCTTGTGTGAGGGGAGCGCTTCCACCGATACCGAATTCGCGTATAATATTTTTTTGGGGGGCGACACGAAATAGCTAAGCGGTTTATACAATACCTCCCGGGAGGTAGAGAAATGTGCTTCTATAGCATTGTAACTATTACTGATGATGGTTCTCGGTATTTTAAACCCGAAAGATTGTGCCTGATGTAATTGAAATGGTTTACTTCTAAGGAGGTGGTCAGTTTTGCGTGGGTTTACCCAGAAACAATGATCCAGGTAGCAACTCAGTGTTTCCAACAAAAGCATCCATTCCCGCTGAATAAAATTCTTCGAGGCTACTTCTTCTAAATCTTTAGGAAGCTTAGAGAAGTCAGGTTTTACTCTCCACCAAACAGCAATAATTTCATGTGAGGTGATGGAGCTATACTCATTTTCAATCTCAATCCTGAATGGATCATAATAGAACGACACCTTTCCCATTGCGCCATCCAGAGGATTCAAATAAAAAACGCGATATTTTTCCTTGTCGATTTTACGCACGACTTCCATCACATGGGGATCATGTTTGTCCCCAATGATTAATATCACATTTTTCATAGTTATGGAGTATAGGGTATTGTTGATTTATTTGTCCGTTTACCAGTCAATTCCGGCGTCTACGCCGCCATCTGTAAAAGGAACATCCGTAGAGTACGTAGTGGGTATAGTAGCAGAAAGGTCGCGTTCTTCGGTACTGGTAAGCGCTTTGGGTGTTTCAGATAGTTTTTCTCCCAGTGGTTTTATTACAACTGTTTGATCCGGGTCTACTTCGAGGGTGATTTTAATTTTCTTGCTCATGGGGTGTATGTTTATAATAAAAGTTACTAAAGATATTTAACATAGCAATAAAATGGAGAATTTCTATTTTAATTATCTCCAGGTAGTGAGGATACATAACTATTTATACTGCATACTGATAGCAGGTATTTTGCCTACTGACGGGTTTTTCGTGGCTTTAATGCCTTTAATGAATCCAGTATCTGTCTCTGTGAAGATCCTATGTGTTTGGATAAAGTGGAGGTATTATATTTAGTAAGAACAATTAACCCTTTATAAACAACCCTTATGAAAATAACACTGGCGATTGCCGCTTTCCTGTCAACCAATATACTTGCGCTGACCAGCTGTACCAAAAGTTTACAGGATCCCAACGTAGCAAAAAACAACGTGGTAAATGTAGCTGGAACCACCGGTAACCTGGGTATCCTTTCGCTGCTCTGGGATGGAGATGCTTCCCTGTCCAGCACCAATGTATGGAAGATCCTTAATTTTGAAGGTAGTGGTACCATCACTGCTGAAACCGATCCTGTATATGGTAAGGTCTGGAAGTTTTACAAACCTGCCGGCAGCCATCGTACAGAAGGTCATGGTGCGAAAAATTTCCAGGCCGCAGAAGGAGATGATATCTACATCGGCTGGCGTTCTAAACTGGATATCCCGCAAAACCAGAACACTAATGCGGTGTTTCAATGGAAGGCATATGGCTCCGGTCAGCCGATGACACAAAACTACCCTATTGTACTCAGCACCACTACCAATGGTAACTTCCACCTCATGCACTTTGCGCCGGACAAAATAGGAACGGAAGTATGGGTAGCTCCGTTGAGCCGCAATGCCTGGAATGCGATGGTGCTGCGCATTAAGGTCTCCCGGGATGGGGCAGTTGGATTTATTGAGTTCTGGTACAACGGTGTGAAACAAACGTTGGTAAATGGCACGCAGCGTTATCCTGCACGTACCCTCGATGCTGACTTTTGTGATCCTAAATTCGGGGTGTACGGCGGCGATGCCGCAGAGATTACCAACTATGTTCAGGGCGCCAAAATTGCATCTACTTATGCAGAAGCAGCACCCGGTGGTACCGGTCCTGCTTTACAGGCGCAGGTCTTTCAGAACTGCAGTTATGGTGGTTGGTCTGCCTCCTTTGGTATTGGCAATTACAACACCGCCGCCATCGTGGCCAACGGTGGTGTGAACAACGATGCTTCTTCCCTGAAAGTTCCCGCCGGGCTTAAAGTAACGCTGTATGACGGCGATAATTTCACCGGTGATTCTCTTGTGCTGACTGCTGATGGCAGCTGCCTGAAGAATAATAATTTTAATGATAAGGTATCTTCTTTTAAAGTAGGTACGAACTGATGTTAATAGGTCGTGGGGCATTTTCTTATCGGAGAATGTCTCACGATTTTACTTGCGTAATGTGAGTGGATGCAGGATTGAACTGATTTATGAGTAAATTGCGGCTTACCGGTTTGTGAAAACAGACTTCCTGTAAATATGAAAGCATCCAGCCAAATGAAGACAACGGCGTCACTAACAAATGATGAATTACTGGTAAAATGTTTTAAAGATCATTTTAATTTTATCATAGAAGATTTATCCTCTATCCGGACACACTTTAGTTTTTACCACAAGAAGAAAAAGGATTTCCTGGTCAAAGAAGGTTATACTTCTACCAACTATTTTCTCATCCTGGAGGGGTATGTTCGTGCATACTACAGCATCGAGAATGGAGAAGAAGTGACGATTGATATTTTAAGTCGCGGCGAATTTGCATCATCCATGTACAGCATACTAAAGAAAGCTCCATCCTTTGAGTCCATCCAATGTTTAACTGATTGCCTTGTTTGTAAAATATCAGAAACCTCTTTCGAAGCATTAGCTATTGAAAACCCTGCATGGATTCAATTAGGTATGCAATGCCTTAAATCAGCATTGCTAAAAAAGGAAGAAAGGATATTTACTTTTGGAAAACTAAAGGGAAAAGAACGCTATGCGAAATTAATGGCAGAAAGACCTGATATAATTCAACATGTACCGCTGCAGTATGTCGCTTCTTATATTGGTGTTAAACCGGAATCGCTAAGCCGGATAAGAGGATAGAATATATAAAAATAACAATTGTTATTTTTATTGCTTTTTATAGCCGTGACTTTTGTGTTGCAATAAATGTAACACAACAATGACGGAAACATCATTAATTACCGGCGTTAACGGCCATCTTGGAAATAACTTACTCAGACATCTCTTACACAAAGGACAAAAAGTAAAAGGAACCGTCAGGAACCTGGATAACACCGCCCCATTTGAAGATTTAGATTTTACTCCAATCTATGCGGATCTGCATGATAAAGCCTCTCTTTTAACAGCATTGGATGGAGTAGATATTTTATACCAGGTAGCCGCAGTGTATAAGTTGTGGGCTAAAAACCCGAAGAAGGATATCTATCAGGCAAATATGATCGCTACACAGAATGTCATGGAAGCGGCTGTATTACGGAAATGCGTTATTGATGGAGCTAACATCCCGCATAACAGGCAAAAAACCTAAGCTGCTGGTTAACCAGGTAAGAATGTACTTTAACGTTCATCAGGATATGGATATAAGTAAGTCTGAAAAGGACCTGGGATATGCCCCTGTAGCACCAGAAATAGCTATAGAAAACGCTTTAAAATACTTGTATCACCATAAATAATTTTAATAATGGAAGGATTCGATAGAAAAATGCCTGCTGGCACAGTGGCTTATTTTCGTAGTTGTATAAAACAGGGAGATGTTAAAGGCGCCATGAGTTGCTTTGATGTTCGGGGTGTATATATAAACAGAGATGGCATATCCATCTGCGGACTACAACAAATTGAAAAGACCATTGGGCAGCTGTGTGTATGGCGCCCGGACATAAAAGGCGGCAGGCAGCATTTAACCATTATTGATGATGTGGCGATCTGGCTGGATAAATGGGAAATGACAGGTACAACACCTGATGGCACTATCTTTAGCATGAGTGGTCATACCTCCTGCCTGATGAAAAGAAATGAAGCTGGTATTTGGTTATGGTTGGTGGATAATCCTTTTGGGGCAGCAGTGCTTGAAACTGAAGAGGTAACGGAGTGAAAAAAATGTTCGGAGATCATATCTTTTTAGAATTTTGGAGAGGTCTTATATTTCCCTCTTTTAATTCTGAAAGTTAGGATACCTTCTAAACACAAAGAACGCTACCGCAAATATATTGCAGTGGCAAATGCTATTTTGCAATAACTGAATTGTTGATACTGTAGTTCTTTTATAATATCTTCTCACGTAATATTTCTTATTAAAAACCTAAAAACCCACACATGAAAAAAGTAGCACCAAAGAAAATGCGACTCTCTACCATCAGGATCGCCACACTGAGTAACACAAAACAAGGGCAAATTAAAGTTACCGGAACATCCACCCCTTGTACACTTTTTGATCACACCTATTGTGGATGTCCTCCATCTGCGATTTGTTAATGACTTTTGTAAATTTAAGCAACAGCCCTGGCGAAATAGTGATCTTCTCTTTACGTCTGTGATTACAGTCTATAGGAGATAGCTATATTCACAGGGCTTTTTCATTTTTCCACCTGTTGAGTTACAGGGACTTTGTTACCCCGAAGCTTCCATACAAAAGTATTTTCAATACTTTATATTTGCAGGAACAGATAAGGCCCACTATGGCAGATTTCCTCCAATTCATAAACGATTTTTCACCGCTTGACGAAGCGGCTACTGCCGGACTATTCCAGGGGTTAAAAACAAAGACTTTAAAGAAGGGGGATCATTTACTCAGGAACGGTACAATTTGCAGCCACCTGTTTTTTGTGAATGAAGGGCTCGCAAAAATGTATTCAGTTAAAGAAGACAAGGAATTCATCATGCGTTTCTTTTCAGAGAATGTGCTGTTTACTGCTTTCGATAGCTATCTCACGCAAACGCCATCAGACTATACGATAACCGCATTGGAAACAACCACGCTGACCCTGATAGATCATAAAGCAATGGAAGCGCTTTGCGAAAAGCATCATTGTATGGAAACCTTTTTTAGAAAACTGATTTCCAGGGCATCGATCAAGATGGTGAAGCGGATAAATGAAATGCTGGAAGAAAATGCAACGGAGCGGTACAATCAATTTGTGAGAGAAAATAACCTGATCCTTCAACGAATTGCACTTGGTGATCTGGCAAAGTATCTTGGCATTACCCAACAGTCATTAAGCAGAATCAGGGCGCAAAAATGATTTTTTACCCTTTGGTAAAAATAGATAATGCTGGCAGGAGTAATTTTGGAGAATAAAATCTCTTTATTATGACTGAACGTAAGAAATTAATATGGCTGGTGGATCCTAAACATTCTGAAGTGCAATTTAAAGTAAAGCACCTGGCGATATCGAATGTTTCGGGGACTTTCAAATTATTTAATGGTGTTGTTCAAACTGACAATGAGCATTTTGACAATGCTGAAATACACTTTGAAATAGATACCAATAGCATTGATACTAATAACAGTGAAAGAGATGGTCACCTGAAGTCATCTGCTTTCCTGGACACGGAGAAATTCCCGAAAATCGTGTTCAACGGAACTTTACAGCAGGACAATGACGATCTTACACTTGCAGGTAATTTAACGATACTTGAAACTACAAAGCACATTGAAATGACTGCTGACCATACAGGCACTGGTGCTGGCAGATTTGGCGATATAAGAGCTGGATTTGAAGTGAACGGAAAATTTAACCGGAAGGATTTTGGATTGAGCTTTAGCCTGTTAACAGAAGCGGGAAGCCTCGTTGTTGGTGAAGATGTGAAGCTTCATTTTGATATACAATTAATAAAACAAGCCACAGAGGTATTATCAGGAGAATAATGTGAATGGTCCTTTTCTGATAAGTGCTAATAGCCCCCTTCAATAATTTTTCAATGCAGGAACCCCAGTATTTTTTACGGAGGTGAAGAGGGGGTAATTATAATTGCATTATCGTTAGTGATAGTTGGGATTACCTCTTCACTATGTAGGCTCCGTCAAGCCTATACTTAGCACCAGCTTAGCACCTATAGAAGCAGTGCAGTAGAGGTGGACTTGATGCGGGGATGAGGTTCGGATGTGTAACCGGGATAAAATTGAATCAAAAGATGGATGGAGGTCAGCACAGGCTATAGCAGGGCTGCTTCCCTACGAGGCTGTAGCTGCGGAAAGTGATATTTTATTTAAAGAAAGCAGGTATAAAGGGTTTATTCATCAAAATATCTCCAGGGGGCAAGGTCGCTTTATTCCAGTTGAATGATAGCTGGATATGCGTGTGTATAGATAAGTTTGGGAAGCAATTTCGTCCGCTTTGGGTAAGTACGTTTATGAGCATATTTGGGTGCTTGCGGGGCTGCCACCGCAATAATATCGGCGGCCATGTATTTTTTGTTGCCCGATGGGCCATCTT